>JAQBXL010000011.1 GCA_027624135.1 Chloroflexota bacterium | reverse complement strand
GCCGTGGAATTCCAGGCGGACTTTGGGGTTGAATTGGAGCCGGAGGGGAGCCTTTTCGCTGTCACCCATTAGGTGCCTCCATGATGCTTACGCCATCATACTGCAAAGTGACATGATATGGAGTAATTATAGCTGTAAAAACGGGAATTGGCTCACAATTAGACAACAATTGAAATAACAGCGACGCATTACTGAGAGAGCTTTTTAGCCATATGGGAAATGTGGGCTCAAAGGTGTCACTGATCAGGACCAATAGGGCCATGTCTGGTCCCACAAGTGTCAAACTTGCCCCAAGTTCGTCTCTGACTGGTCTCACGAAGACCGATAATCGACCGGTCAACCACCGGCGCGAGACGACCAGTCGTTTGGTTCCGAGTTTCGACCCAATATTGAGACCGATATCAACCTGATCGATACTTCTTTGCCGATCGAAACCGTTTTCGGGGATACCTGTTGTCTATGGGCAAAAGTGCGTATGGGTAAGTAGCCTCAAATACCGAGTGGACACTATTGATCTGTGAAGCACTTGTCGTAGATGAACCGCCTAGCTGATGAGGGAGCCGGAGCAAGGCCGGAAAGTAGCACCCTCGATAGCTGATGCAACTAATGTTGCGATTGAAATCGGGCTCTCCCCCAGGCACTAATACAGCAATCATACAAATCTTGGATTTCGTTTAACACAAACGTCAATTATGATTAATGCAGTAAGTTTTGCCCGGGCCCCGGAGATTCGGCCCAAATGGACCAATCCGGACCAAATAGCGGAGAGATAAAGTGACATTGACGGAAACCGATAACCCGAAAAAAGATGCTCGCGCAACGGTGTTGGTGGTGGAAGACGACCAACCGCTGCTAGAGTTCTTTTCCGTTCTGTTGCGGCGAGAGGGTTACAGGGTCCTTGTAGCATCAAACGGAGTGGAAGCTCTGGAGATTGCCAACAACAACCCCGATGAACCGATAGACATCCTGCTTAGCGACGTGGCGATGCCCTACATGGGTGGGATCAAATTAGCCGAGATCCTTAAGGAAGCTAGACCGAACATCAAGGTACTACTTATCTCCGCGTTACCAGTTCAGGAGATCATATCTCGGTGCGGTCCATCGTTCGCGCTCGACTTGCTGCCCAAGCCGTTCTCGGTTTCCGGACTTTCAGGAAAGGTTAAACAACTCGCGGCGGTGGGGTAGCTCCACTTCAAACCCTTCACGCCGACAGATCCAGGTTTCGCAACGCGCCCCGACTCTTCGGGGCGTTTTTTTGTCTAACCTCTTATCTTGATGGCACAACTGCGGGTCTCGTCCGGCAGAAATCCGTTTCTTGACGATGGCCGGTTGACGGTGGCGTGGCAACGGATATAATCGGGCCATCTCGGGGAAACCGGCTCAGGTGCCGGAGCATGAGTAGTTGTCGGCCCATTTCTTGAAATCGAGCTTCCGAGCTTCACGGTATCCGATTGCCAAGTTTGTCCCAATATCGTATCCGATGGGGTGTCATAGGGTTGATGCCCGTTACATTTCAGTTTAATAAGTAAGGAGCTAGTGCCATGCGGGTTATCTCATGGAACGTAAATGGTCTCAGGGCAGTTCATAAGAAAGGGTTCTTGGATTGGTTCAGCGGCGATGATCCCGATATATTGTGCCTGCAAGAGACCAAGGCCCACGAGGTGCAACTCCCCGAAGAGGTCAAGTCTGTGGCCGGGTACTCCTCCTACTTCTCAACACCGGAGAAGAAGGGCTACAGCGGCGTGGGCCTCTACACCAAGAAAGAGCCCGAGAACGTCGGGTACGGCTTTGGCGACCGATTCGACAGCGAAGGTAGGACCATCATCGCCGACTTTGGCGACTTTGTGTTGTTCAACATCTACTTCCCCAACGGGAAGCGGTCCGCCGAGCGCCTTCAGTACAAGATGGACTTCTATGCCGCGTTCCTGGAATACGCCGAAAAAACCAGAAATAGCGGCAAGCACGTGGTGGTCTGCGGCGATGTGAACACCGCCCACAAAGAGATCGACCTGGCCCGGCCCAAAGAAAACGCCAAAGTCTCCGGCTTCCTTCCCGAAGAGCGTGCCTGGATGGACGAATTCCTGGGCCGTGGTTACAAGGACACGCTTAGAATATTTAACCAAGAGCCAGACAACTATTCCTATTGGGATCAGATGACCCGAGCCAGAGACCGTAACGTGGGATGGCGGATCGATTATTTCTTTGTGGACCAGGAATTCGCCAGCAAACTGACCGGCGCGTTCATATTGGCCGACGTATTGGGCTCCGACCACTGTCCGGTGGGGATCGAGGTCGCCTAGCACGATCCAGGCAACAATCATTGGGGCCGCCCTCCGTACGGATGCTATACTAGGCCCCGCCTCGTCAATCCGCTTTGGAGTGACATAAGATGGAGGTAGAATTAGAGCCATACACCTAGGCGCAGTCCAAGATGCAGACCATAAAGATGCCGTAGGTAAGAAGGAAATCAACCTGATGTCGGTGAACACCAAGGTGCAACAAGCAGCCCAGAGACTGTCGGAGCAATTCCGGGGAAACGAATTGTACATGCTGGAAGACCGGCTGATGCCCAGCGACATCGACGAAGCCTACCTGATCCAGCAGGAGTTTCAGGCTGACATTTCCCGTGAACAAGGACCAGTTGCCGGTTATAAATTGGCCATGACCACCGCTGCACTACAGCAGGCCAATGGCGTCAGCGAACCCTGCATGGGAATCATGCTCGCGAACAACATTCGTCAGTCTCCGTGTACCCTCGCCGCCGCAGATTTCGTGAAGCTGGGAATAGAATGCGAGGTAGCCGTCCGCTTGGGCGCTGACCTACCCGCTTCCGGAGCGCCCTATGACCGGGCTGGAGTATCTCGACCTGTCGAATCGTTAATGACCGCATTCGAGATTATCGATATCCGGCGCAACCCGGCGCTGGACCCGAAAGTCCAGTTCATCACCGGAGTAGCCGCCAACGTCTACAACGCCGGAGTTGTTCTTGGTGAACCGGTGTCCAACTGGCAACACCTAGACCTGCCAGCGGCTTACGGGTCGATGACCATCAACGGCGAGTTGGTGGGGGACGGCCACGGCTCGGATGTGATGGGCCATCCCCTCGAGCCTTTGGCTTGGTTGGCCAACAAGCTCGCGGAACGAGGCATGGGCCTGTCCGCTGGCATGGTGATAATTACCGGCAGCATCGTGTCTCCCAAACCCGTGAACGCTGGAGACAACGCCTCCATAATGATAGAAGGCCTAGGCGGAGCAGAACTAACGGTCGTTTAGCCCGCACTTGGCACGACAAGCTGGATGGAGCAGGTATCCGGTTGCAGCAGGTATAAGGAAGTAACGGAATGGTGGTAGCCGAAGAAAGCGCTCAGATGGATCCCCGGGGACTCAACCGCGTGGAAGAATTATTCAACCACCAGATCGAGTCCGGGGTTCACCCTGGGGCCGCGTTGGCAGTCTACCGCCACGGGAAGCCAGTGCTCGACTTGTTCGGCGGCCTGGCGGACCGAGAGGCAGGCACACCGGTGACCAGAGACTCCATCTTCGTCCTTTACTCCTCCACCAAAGCCGTAACCTCCGCCTGTCTCCACATCCTCTGGGAGCGGGGCAAGCTTGATTGGGACGACCCTGTCGCATCCCACTGGCCCGGCTTTGCTCAGAAGGGAAAGGAACAAGTCACGATTCGGCACGTGCTGACCCATCAGTCAGGGTTTCCCGACACGCCCAGTCACATGACTTGGGACCGCTGGCACGATTGGGACGCAGCCGTTAGCGCCATGGAACAGATACACCTGGACTACCTACCGGGCCGCGTGATTGCCTACCATGCCCGCAATTTCGGCTGGGTGGTAGGGGAATTGGTCCGCCGGATCGACGGCCGGCCCATCGACCAATTTGTCCGAGAGGAGATAACCGGCCCTCTCCAGGTCGAAGAGTTCCACCTTGGCATCGATCCTTCCATGGAAGAGCGGGTATCGAAGCTGCACGCCATGGAGGACTGTGACCGCACCAGCCAGGTGACAATCTACAACCGGCCGGAGGTTCATACCGCGGTTCTTCCAGCTGGCGGTGGGATCGCCACGGCCCGAGGGCTGGCCCGTTTCTACGCCATGATGGCCGGCGGCGGCACCTTGGACGGCGTGACTACGATGAAACCGGAAACGGTGGAGGCAGTGACGAAGCCGCAGTCGGAGGGACTCGATCACAGCCTGGACCGAAACGTGATGCGGTCGCTGGGCCTGTCCTTGCGCGACCCACGCTCCGCGGCCCCTGGCAACGAGGATGTCCGCACGTTCGGCCATGCCGGTTCGGGAACATCCATCGGCTGGGCCAACCTTGATTCTGGGCTGGCTTTTGCTTACATAACCAACGGCTTTCGAGCCGAAGCTACCAACACGCCAAGACTGGCTGAGATATCCCAAGCGGTCTTGGACGCCGCGCTATAGTCGGGAATCAAACGCCCAGGAGACACCACCATGGCGAGCCCCAAGAAGACATTTGAGGTTGATTTAACCGTCGATCAGATGGCTTTCATGCGCTCCATGAAAGAGAAATTCAACATTGCTGATGAAAGTAAAACATTCCGAGTGGTCATTGATTATCTGATGGTCACCCGGAATGTTCATGACTCTGTTTTTGGGCAGAGCCGCTGCTTCAGATGCGATTAGGCCCTTAGGCCATCTGCTTGACCGCTTCCAGGGCCAACTTGTAGCCGTAGACCCCGAAGCCATACACCGCGCCCTTGCAGACCGGCAGCACCTGGGAGACGGTGCCTCGGGACGTGGGATTGGAGGCGTGGACCTCGATCACCGGGTAGTTGACCTGGGCGATGGCCCCCTTGATTGGGCCTGTAGTTGTGGTGTAACCGGCCGGGTTTATCAGCGCAGCATCGAAGCCGCGGTCATGGGCATCGTAGAGGGCGTTCACCACCTCGCCCTCGAGATTGGAGTGGAACAGTTCGACGTCCATCCCCAAGCCCTCGGCGTACCCAAGTATCTTTTCATTCATCTCCTCTAGAGTCATTGGCCCAAAGGTCTCTAGTTGGACCTTCCCCCGCATGTTCATGCCTGCGCCTTGAATAACCAACACCTTACCCATGTTGTTCTCTCCTTTATTGGGTCGTCTAGATCAACAGACGGTCTTTAATCGAAGTCAGGCACCACTGGAGCTTCCCCTGTCGCCTCGGTGGGGGTTTCATTGACATAACCAGCTAACAGGATGTCGAGTTGGACCATCAACATCTTGTTCCAAGCCACCGTGGCTCTATGCGCCTGCTCCGGGTCTTCCATGCTTTCGTGAAAGATCTGGGCCAGAGCCGTCTGCACAAATGAGATGCTCCCGACCATGAATCGGCTTGGGATGGACCCCATGTGGGCCCGGTGAGACGGCGGGTAGCTGTGGACGATCCCCGTGGCCAGCAATCTGATGGGGTAGTCTTCATCGATCTTGAAATCTATGGAACCTCGGAGCCAACGCATCAGGCTGTGCTTGCGGCGCTCCAGCTTCTCGTCGTTGACGTCTCCGTCTTCGTCCAAGAAGAATCGGCGCGTCTCAGGAAATAACAAAAAATGGTCGTAGACCTCGGCGGTCAACTCATCGCCCCGGCCCAACACCAGTTCGCGGGTGGACTCGATGATATCCAACTCGTTCTGGCCGAGGCCCACGAAGCCGGCCACTTCCTTCATCCGGGCGGGCCAATCTACGATTCGCGACATGTCTACTCCGGGAAGTTCACAGGTAATAAATAACTCCGCCTACGGTCAGCCTACCAGAATATAACGGTTCCCAAGTGACCGGGCAAGGCTATTAGGGATGCGCCTCGCCGGCTGCAGGCTCTACGGTTGTTTCGGATTCGGCCTCAGATTCGGCCTCAACCTGATTCAGCGGTTTCCAAGGGAGAGGGGTGAAAGCGATGGCAGGCAAGAGGAGCGCGAACCCGGCTAGGGCGTTCAACGCAATTGCCGACTGTATGGTAAAGGCCGAAGCTACTAGCCCCATCTCAAAGGCGCCCAATGGCGTTCCCACGCCGATACACACGCTGAGCAGCCCCATCATGCGTCCCCTCATGTCGTGGGGGGTTGCCAGCATGGTCACGGCGCTCTGCATGGTGGAAAACCCAGACTGGGCGATGCCGCTAAGGGTCAGCAGCCCGAAGGTCAGTGCGTACCAGGGTGACCACACGAAAACCATGCCGATCAACAGGACCCCCAGGGAACCCAAGACGAACACCCGGCCGTGGTAGCGCAGGTCGCGGCTGATGGCCATGATTCCCGCGCCCGCCAATTGGCCAAATCCGTCGGCGGCGGCGAGGAGTCCAACCAGGGTGACACCCACCCCCAGGTGGTCTCGGCCAATGGCTGGTATGAACTGCTGGAATGGAAAGGCGAGGGCGTTCATCACGATGGTTATATAGAACAGCCCCACCAGCATCGGGCTATGCCAGGCGTATCCAACGGCCAATCCCATGCTGCGCCAGACCGGCTCGATCTGGGCAGGCCCCTGGTAGTCGGGTATCCGAAGCCGAGAAACCAGACCAAGATTACAGAGATTGACAGCGATCAAGAAGGTGTAGGCGCCCGTGAATCCGGTGGTGGCCAACAAGATTCCGCCCACTATGGGCCCGGCCATCTTCCCCACATTGTTGCTGATGACGTCCAGAGAAAGGGCGTTGACCAACCGCCGCTGGCCTACGATGTCGAAGATCGCCGTGCGCCGAGACGGGTCCTCGATGGCCTTGGTCAGCCCCTGGATGAACACCGCCGTGAACACCAGCCACGATTGGACCAAGTCAAAGTCGTAGACGATGACTGCCAAAAGGGTGGCTGTTGTCAGCACGTTTATTGCCTGACCTGCCAGCAAAACCTTGCCCCGGGGAAATCGGTCGGCGATGTAGCCGGTGAACATGGAGACCAACGGACGGGCCAGATTGTTGAAGGCCAAAATCAGACCCAATTGGAAATAGGAATCAGTCGCCTGGAGGATCAGCCAGCTCAGAACCAGCAGTTCCATGCGTCGGCCGAACTCGCTCAGGCTACCCACGTACCAGATAGCGCGGAAGTCAGCGCTTTGCAGCACCGGCCACAGAGTTCCTCTAATTCCTGGGACTTGCCTCATACCCTACGGTAATGACCCTCGCAACTTAACTGGAAACTTGATTGGGGGCGGCATAGATTGACCATTCTACTCCCAATTCCAGTGCAAACATTGCCCGGTAAACGGCGTTACGAGTAGTATTAAAGATAGGCCGAAGCAACATTCGTCGGCTAGAGGTTGCAACTTTGGCGACGGACAGTTTCAACGAACGCGTGACCCGCTGGGATTTTGCCCCTGGCTCCCTGCCACTTCCGCTGGTCATTGCCCACCGCGGCGACGTCACCAAAGCCCCTGAAAACACCCTCTCGAGCTTTCATGCAGCGCTTGAATCGGGCGCAGACGGAATCGAGTTGGACGTCCGGCTGACCAAAGACGAGAAGTTGGTGGTTTTCCACGACCGCCATTTGGACCGTACCTCCAACGATAGCGGGCCAGTAAATCACCGCGTTCTGGAAGAAGTCCGCGCCCTGGACGTCGGGTCGTGGTTCAGCCCTGGTTTCCAGGGTGAGCACCCGCCCACCCTGGACGAAGTGTTCGAGTCTCTTCCGGCAGATTTTCTGATCAACGTTGAGATGAAAGTCATCATGAAGGGCATGAGGACCATAGCCCACAAGGTGGCCGAAGTGGTGCAGCGTCACGCCAGGTGGGGCAGTACACTCGTGGCCAGCTTCAACCCGATTTCTTTGTACGAACTGAAGAAAATCGACCCAAAGATCAACCGGGGATACATCTGGTCCCGCCGGCATCCATTTCCCATCCGTTCGCGCTGCTTCAGTCCGATGGTGCAGGCCGATTGGTACGACCCGGCCAACGACTCTTACAACCCAAAGCTGCAACGGAAGTTCCAAGAAAGAGGCTCCAGAGTGCTAGCGTGGGACTTAGACTTCGGCCGAGACATGGCGCGAATGACGGCCGTCGGTTTGGATGGATTCGTAACCGACTCCCTTCAGGAGATGCTAAAGCAGAAAAGAGAGTTGGCCAAAGCAGGGCAACAGACGTAAGCCGTTACCCCGATCAACCCGTGCCAACATCAGCGCCTCAAGCATGATAGAATAACAATGAGTATTTCTACGCATTGCGTATAGGCACGTCTTCTTCTAGAACACATCTGGGGTGAACCTGTGTTGGGCGGTGGAGCCACAGTGCACTTGGATCGATCAGACCACCAGTCAGCGGTCGTCAGGCTCAAAAGTGACGAGGGCGGACCATGACCGTCGTTGACGACATAAAGAGCCGGTTGGATATCATCGAAGTCGTTTCGGCGCGCACCCCCCTGCAAAAATCCGGACGCAGCTATAAAGCCAACTGTCCCTTCCATCAAGAAAAGACGCCTTCATTCCACGTCTTCCCCGACCGTCAGTCATGGCGCTGTTTTGGCGCCTGTGCCACTGGCGGCGATGTGTTCTCGTTCGTGATGCGGGCTGAGAACCTGGAGTTCGGAGAGGCGCTGCGTCAGTTGGCCCAGCAGACCGGGGTTGTCCTTCCACAGAAAGGAGAAAGCCCTCGCGACGAAGCCGCTCACAAGATAAACGAAGATACTCGATCCTTCTTTCAGCGCACTTTGGCGTCGGCACAAGGAGCATCCGCCAGGGAATATATGAACCAGAGGGGACTCGACAAAAAGGCAGCCGAGGCTTTTGAGATCGGTCTTAGCCCATCCGACGGCGAGTCACTCAAGAACCATTTGACCCGGGAAGGCTACTCGCCGGAAGAACTTGTCAGCGCGGGGGTGGTTCGTAAAGGGGATGACGGCCTCTATCGGGACCTGTTTCGGGGAAGGTTGATGTTCCCCATCCGTGACGCCCACGGCAATCTGGTCGGTTTCGGAGCGAGGTCTCTGGACGGTTCAGAGCCCAAGTATCTAAATTCCCCCCAGGGACCGCTGTTCGACAAAAGCCGGCTCCTGTATGCAATGGACCGAGCTCGGACGGATGTCAGAAAAGACGGGGTTGTGATTGTAGAAGGCTACATGGACGCCATAGCCGCCCACCAGGCGGGGTTCAAGAACGTCGTGGCTCAGATGGGGACGGCCTTGACCGAATTCCAAGTGGATGAGATCAGACGCCTCACCTCGACTATGACGATGGCGTTGGATCAAGACTCTGCGGGCCAGACGGCTACGCTGCGCAGTCTGGACGTGATTCTGGAGAGTTTCAGAACTAAAGCGATCAAGAACCAGAGCTATGATGGCTCGGTTGCGTCGGAGCATCCAGAACCGAAAATAATCGCGATGCCACCGGGTCAGGACCCGGATGAAGTTATCCATCGGTCTCCAAGTGATTGGTCTAAGCTGGTAGACTCAGCCGTTCCGGCAATCACATTCAGGATCAATGCCTACGCCAATAACGGAGACACCGGCACCCCTGATGGGAAGGCCAAGATTGTTGCCGAGGCCGCTCCGTTCATCCATCTACTTGGCGGTGGGATTCAGCAGGCGAATGCCGTTGAGTTGTTGGCCGAAAAGATAGGCGTCGCCATCGACACAGTGAAGGCTGCTCTAAGCCGCCCTTCGGTGGCTAGGCGTGCCCGGCGTCCTGAGCAGCGTCCTACGGCTGCGGCGACTTCGCCATTCGTAAAGTTGGACCACGACCCGATGGAGGAGTACTGCTTGCAATTGCTTTTGGGCTATCCGGAATTGCGGGAACTGGCGAATCGGCTTCGCGCTGAGTTTTTCCGGCGTCACGAGAACCGGGAACTCTTCAGCCGCTGGCTGGACGCAAAACCCGGCTTGGATAAATATGGAACCATAGTAATGATCAGGCGAGACGGCGACGATGAGGTCGGAGGGCATCTGAACGGATTGCTGGAAAAGCCCGAGATTCCTTTGGAGTACACCCTCCGAAACACCTCATTCTTGGAAGTGGTGTCCCGGCTGGAAGAACGGAGCTTGCGAGAATCAAAAACTGAAGAGGTCATACGATTCGCCGAAACCCCGCCCAATCTTGAGGACGGTGAACATCAAGATGTCCTGCAATTGAACCAACAGATAAAGATAAATGAAGGCCTTCGTAAAGGCCAGGTCCAGGAAATGTCCCGGTAAGGAGGCGCAATCAATGGTCAGTAGAAGAGACAGCTCAGAATTAACCCCAGAGGACTTTTTAGAATCCCGGCAGGATGACTCCGATACACCCAATCCGGTGCTCGACATCATCCGGGGTGTTGACGCAGCCCCCGATGACGAAGGCGGCGGTGACGACCGCATGTCCGGCGTTCGGCTGGCTAATCTGCCCGAGAGCCCCGCAGAGGCTTCGTGGGACAATCCTCAGCAAGCCGAAAAAGAAGACGACAGTACCGCTAGCGCAGAGGGTACCGAGACCAAAGCCAGGCCTGACTCCGACTCTGACGCCGACGCCGACGAACCGGAATGGGAGCCGGAGACCGAGTCGATGGAAGTTTTGGACGACCCGGTTCGTATGTACCTACGGGAGATCGGCCGGGTGCGCCTACTGACCTCCGCCGACGAACGCTCGCTGGCCCGCAAGATAGAAGGCGGCAAGCACCTTGAAGGTCTCAGAAAAGAGTTAACCGAGCTTGAGGGCCGCCCTCCGCGACCTTGGGAGATAACCGCTGGGTTATTGAAGCGCATGGTCGATGCCGGGCCTTTGGTCGATTCCCTATCCAAGCAACTGGGGCTGCCATCGAACTTGACCGTTTCCCAGATCACGGACCACAAGAAACTCAGGGACGCCATTGACGCAGAGGTCTCTGTAGACCTCCTTGCGGCCATGGGTGAAGACCTAAACGATTACCCCGACAACGTCTACCAACAGGTCATATCACTCTCGCTAAGTTCTTGGCTCGTCCCACCCGATGCAGTGGACGTCCTGGAAGACTCCTCACTGGCCCAGTTGGACGCCAAGTTGTCCGAGTTAAACAGTTTCTCCGATCTCCAGGACCTGGATCCGCTGTTCCGCGCTTATTTCCGGCGGATCGACGCCGAGAGCGAACGGGCCCAAGCCCGCCTGACCGAGGCTAACCTTCGGTTGGTGGTCAGCGTCGCCAAGAAATACATCGGTCGAGGCATGGCCCTGCTGGACATGATCCAAGAGGGCAACATCGGCCTGATTCGCGCGGTCGAAAAATTCGACTACCGCAAGGGGTATAAGTTCAGCACATACGCCACCTGGTGGATCAGACAGGCCATCACCCGGGCCATCGCCGACCAGGCGCGGACCATCCGCATCCCAGTGCATATGGTCGAAACCATAAACAAATTGATGCGACAACACCGCCGTCTGCTACAGGAGTACGGCCGGGAGCCCACTCCAGAAGAGATCGGTTTGGCTATGGAGATCGGGCCTGAGAAGGTGGAGGAGATACTCAAGATATCGCAAGAGCCGGTCTCCTTGGAAACGCCCATCGGTGAAGAAGAGGATTCCCATCTGGGTGACTTCATCGAAGACCGCAACGCGGTGGCGCCGGCAGACGCGGCCTCCTACCAACTGCTGAAAGAGCAGGTAGGAGAAGTCCTAGACACCCTGACCGAACGGGAAGCCCGAGTGCTTCAGTTGCGGTTCGGGCTTGAAGATGGCCGCAGCCGGACGCTGGAAGAGGTTGGCCGGGAGTTCGGAGTCACCCGTGAGCGAATACGTCAGATCGAGGCGAAGGCGTTACGGAAGTTGCGACATCCCACGCGCTCGCGAAAGCTTAAAGACTTCTTAGAGTAGAAATAGGCGTCAAGAAATGCATTTCGTCCAGGCAGCATCATAACGAAAGCCACAACTATGTTGCCTGGACTCGTTAATTTTAGTAATCATCGTGATAAATTCTGTGGTTCCAGGCAATTTAGCGGTGGTATACTCGGCATACGCCAGGTTGGGAGGATGAATTCGTGGAAGACACGGCAATGCCCAAATGTATGAGTTGTAAGTCGGGGACGCTCGTCCCTCTCTCAGACTACGGCGGCCAGGGGGCCGCGGTCCATTTTAAGGCTTGGGTCTGCATTAACCCCACATGCGGGTTCAATATAAAGATCCGGAACGGCGACATCTATCTCAACGAGCCAATCTCCCCGGGCGGCATGAACACCCCCCGGGCACGCTGATTCCTATATAAGACAAGTTTCCAGTACCGCGCTCTCCCTACATCTATTGGGTTCGGGTTGTGAGTGTTGAAGGAGGTGGCATGGAAGCCGGTTACGATTACCTATTTTTCCGCAGTCGTCTGCAGCGCCGTTTTGCCAGGTTCTCAGGAATATTCCTTCTTGTCTTCGGTGTTTTGCTGCTGACCTCCGGCGGGCTGTACTACGGTTACTCAGCCAAAGCGAAATCCGACTTGGATGGCTTGGCGGCTGTGTTAGAGCCCCGCACCGTCAATTACCTCACAGGAGATAGCATCTCCAACGTCGGCTTGTACCCCGGCAAAGCTGTCACCTCCGACTCTTGGAATAACCTGTACGGTTACGAACCGACCTATCTACGTAACCAAGAATTGCTCAGTGGTTTCACTCCCATCGGGGAAGGCGGTGTCGGCATCTCCGACATCCCTCCCTCTACCCGCTTACTGGTGCCTGCCATTGGAGTGGATTCGACGATATCCGAGCTGGCCATCATGAATTTGGGAGACAGCCGCCATTACGAAAGCCCTGACAACACTGTCGGCCACATCCCCGAATCGGCCAACGCCGGTGAGAAGGGCACTTCCTGGTTCTTTGGGCATACAGAAAGCCCGATCAGCCGCGAAGGATCGGTCTTTTTCAATCTGCAAAAGGTTCCGGAAAAACTGCGGAACGGTGAAGACGTCTTCATAGTCACAGATAATGGCATCAACCAGTTCCTCTACCGCGCAACATCCAGTCAGGTAGTCCATCAAGACAATCTCCGGCTGGATGGGATGCTGGGAGCAGACATCAATCTGGTTTCATCGGTGCCGCGCTTCGTTTACGATCACCGCCTGGTGGTCTCAGGTAAATTGATCGCCAGCCGCTAGGATCGTCTCAGGTCTGCAGCTCTGCCTTGCTTAACCGCGACAGGCCCTGACCTATGCAAACCAAACAAAGACGCCTGATGTAGGCGTCTTTGTTTTGCGAATCAGATACCGGCTAAACTACAGCGTCCGTTCAACTGCCCCCTGATCGATGCGGTAGATACGCAGTCTCCGGAGACGGCGTCCCAGCATGGAGACCACTTCAATGCGCAATTGAGCTGTCTCAACTACATCCCCGGCTTGGGGAATCCGGCCCAGGCTGTGGTAAACGTAGCCGCCGATCGTGTCTACCTCACTGTTGTCGATCGGAGCGCCGAAGATCGCTTCAACATGCTCAGTAGTCACACCGGCGTCCACCAATACCGTGCCATCGGGTTGCTGCATCACCTGAGCGTCCCTGGAGCGGGAGAATTCGTCTTCAATCTCACCGACGATCTCCTCTAACACGTCTTCCATAGTGACGAGTCCTTCTGTGCCTCCGTACTCGTCCACCACGATGGCGATCTGAGTCTGGCGTTCTTGAAATTCCTCCAACAGATCGTCAACCCGTTTGGTCTCGGGGATATGAAATACGGGCCGGACCATATTGCGGAGCGAGTTCTTGGGCTTTGACCACGCCAGGGCGGCGATAACGTCGCGAGAGTGCACGGTACCCAGAATCTTGTCCAACGTCTCTTCGTAGACGGGAAGCCTGCTGTGGCCCCGGCTCACCATCTTTTCGGCCACCGCCTCAAGAGTCGAGTCAGCCTCCACGGCATCCATGTCCAAACGGGGGACCATGACTTCTTTAACAGTGGTCGCTTCCAGATGAATTATCGAACGAAGCATCTCCCGGTCCCGGTCATCGAGGCTGGTCAATTCTTCTTCAGTGATTGCCGGCTCCTCGGGGTCCAGCATCCAGGTGCCATTTGACTCATCGCCGTTTCCGTTGCCTGAGTGCCCGTTGGCTCCGTTTCCGTGTCCCCAGCCATTGGGAGAAACGACTCGAGTCCAAGGCCGGGTCAGGACGGGAAAACGCTTGATCAGAGAAATTGCCGCGCGGTCTATCAGGAAAAGTCCCGTCAACAGCCCAACGGCCATGAGGGAGACAGCCCACCACTCAGTGGTTGCGGCGGCTTGAACCAGCGCCACGCCAGATATAACAACCGTGATGATGCAGGAGGTTTTCAGCCAGAAGAGGACCGTTTCGGAGAGCGCCGAGGAAATCTCATCTCTGCGGGTAATACCGGCAGAGCCACCCGAGCGGAGTATGCTCAGGTACGCGAACAAGAGAACGAATACTGCAAATACTAGGCTTTGTGGTAAATAATATGTATCCAAGCACCCCGTCTCCCCAGTCAACCCACGTATATGACGTTTTGGCGGTTATGCCTGCGGGAAGCGCCACCGGGAGGTCAGTTTGAACCGCCTTATTTCTCGATTATTCTAGCAGGAACGCCGACAGCTAGTCTAGCCGGAGGCACGTCTCTTGTGATTACTGCCCCAGCCCCAGTCACGGCGGCCGCTCCAACAGTGACCGGCGCCACCAACATGGTATCGCAACCGATGAAGGCGTCTCTCTCCACCACCGTGCGGTGTTTGATCTTACCGTCGTAGTTGCACGTAACCGTGCCGGCGCCCACATTGACGTTCTCCCCGATGGACGCATCGCCCACATAACCCATATGGCCCATGACAGCGCCGGCGGCAAACCGGCTCTCTTTAACCTCGACAAAATTCCCGATGTGCACCCCGGACTCCAGGTATGCCCCCGGTCTAAGGTGACTGAACGGGCCGATGTCTACTCCGGATTCCATCACCGCTTGCTCCAACGCGGACGATGTGACCCGGCAATCATTCCCTACATTGGAGTCCTTCACGACCGAACCGGGGCCAATTTCACAGCCGGAGCCAATGACCGTGTTGCCCAAGAGCATGGTATTTGGCAAGACCAACGTGTCCTGACCGATGACCACACCGGCATCAATCATCACCGACGACGGGTCGGATATAGTGACGCCTTCCAACATCCAATGGTCACGGATCCGCTGTCGATGAATGTCCTCAAGGCGAGCCAGTTCTATCCGGTTGTTGATCCCCAGAACCTCCACAGGGTCATCCGACGGCTCCGCCGCCACTACCTCGCCTTGGCCTGCCGCGATGGCCGCCAGGTCAGTCAGATAACGCTCCTGGTCATTCCCTGCTCCCACCCGACCCAGATTCTCCCATAGCCAATCAGCCTGGAAGCAATAAACCCCGGAATTCACCTCGATGGGTTGACCATCTCTCTCAGTGTCCTGGGATTCTTCGATGATACCCAAAACGTTTCTCTGGGAACCTTGGTCACGGTTGATGCGGCCCAAGCCGTGGCCATCTCGCACGATTCCGGACAATATAGACATCTGCCGGCCGCCCTCCGTGTGTCCATCAATCAAACTGCGCACCGACTTTTCAGTAACCAACGGAGAGTCACCACCCATGACCAATATCTGCTGAAGTTCTCCACCGGCACGGGATCTCAGGACCGTGGCGGCGGCTTCTACCGCGCCTGCCGTACCTGTCTTGGACTGTTGTACTGCATATTCCACGGTATCGCCCAGCAGGTCTTTGACCTCCGCCTGATTGTTTTCAGACACCACAATGACGATTCGGTCCACGCCCAAGCGGCCCATAAGTTCGGCCGGATACCTAATCAACTCTTTGCCGCACACGTGGTGCAGCACTTTAGGTATCCGAGACTTCATTCTGAGTCCCTCACCGGCGGCCATGATGATACCTGCCAAGCTATCCATGGTTCTACCCCTGCTGTTACGCAACGAAAACTCTCTGGATTATAGCAGTGAGAGCCCATCATTCAGCGCCTGCCATGCCGTCCATTGTGCCCCTTCCGACGTATCCTGCCCGGGTGGGAATCACGTTGACAACGAGCTTGGCCGGGGTCAGAATTGCGGTGCTTCAGATTAGCCCTTCTCGAGGAGCCGACAGGGGGTCACTTCATGGACAAAGCGCAGCTGCCATTCCTCTCGGCCACCGAATTGGCGTCATTGATAAAGACCCGCCAGGTGTCTCCCGTGGAGGCGACTGAAGCCTATCTGGAGCGCATACCCCAGGTGGACGGAAAACTGAACTCATACATCACAGTTACCGCCGACCGGGCTATGGCCGACGCCCGCCGAGCCGAGCAGGAGATCGTTTCCGGCAAGTACCGGGGCCCGATGCACGGCATACCCATCGGAATAAAGGACCAGGTATACACCAAGGGGATACTGACCACCGGTGGCTCCACCATCCTGAAGGATTTTGTGCCCGCTGAAGACGCCACCGTGGTGAGTAAGCTCGACGAGGCCGGCGCCGTTCTCCTTGGCAAGCTGAACATGAGCGAATTCGCCATGGGCGACGCTTTTCACCATCCCTATGGCCGTCCCCGCAATCCTTGGGATCTTTCCCGCAATCCAGGCACATCCAGCAGCGGCTCCGGCGCTGCCACCGCAGCTTTCCTGTGCGCCACGTCATTGGGTGAGGACACCGGCGGGTCCATCCGCGGGCCGGCTTCGTTCTGTGGACTGGTCGGTATCCGGCCTTCCTGGGGGAGGGTCAGCCGCCATGGAGTACTGGGGGCGTCATGGTCCATGGATCAGCTGGGTCCCATCTCCCGCACCGTGTCGGACTGCGCAATGACCCTGGGCGCAATCGCCGGCCATGACCCCAAGGACGGCCGCACCTGGAACGTGCCGGTTCCCGATTACCTGGCGTTGCTGGAAGGTGGCATCCAGGGGCTGAAGGTCGGCGTGATCACAGAAAGGGTCCATTCAGACGTCGTCGATCCACAGGTGCGCGACCTGGTCGTCCGGGCGGTCAGCCAACTGGGAGAACTGGGAGCGGCGGTGGAAGAGATTGATATCCCATTGATTGCCCAGTCAGCCACCATCTCCACTGCGGTGACCTACGGAGATGTCTCGGGGGTTCACCGAGAGGGGATAGAGCAGCACCTGAAAGACTACGACTACAATGTCCAGCTTCGGCTATTGACCGGGGCCATTCTCCCCGCCCAAGCCCACCAGAAGGCCGTGCGGCTGCGGCATATGCTGCGCGAGCAGATATTGGACGCCCTGAAGAAGGTTGACGTGCTGGTCATGCCCACTTCCTCGATTCCGGCGTCGCCGATCTCTGAGAAGGCTGGCGTCGCAAGCAAAGCGGAATTCATGGAGATGTTGGGCGGCCGGCGAAGTTACACAGCGCCATTCAACTTGGCCAGCGTCCCGGCCTTGTCCATCAACTGCGGTTTCACTTCGGACAATCTGCCCGTGGGGCTCCAGATCGCGGGCCGGCCATTCGACGAATCGACAGTCTTCCGGGTGGCCTACGCCTACGAACAGGCCAATGACTGGAACACCCGCCGCCCACCGGTGTAGTCGGCCAAACGATTAGAACCATAGGTAGAGAGTTGGAACACAATTATCAAACTGTTTCCATGTCATTCTGAGGAGTCCTTCCGTGGAAGGGCGACGAAGAATCTCGTTGCTTCACAACACATGACGACGCGGCAATACTACGTTTACATCATGACCAACCGATCTCGAACCCTCTATGTTGGGGTAACAAACGACCTGGAACGCCGAGTATACGAGCACAAATCGGAGTCGATTGAAGGATTCACAAAACGATACAAGATTCACCGGTTAGTCTATTTCGATACCACCTCCAGTGTGGAGGGAGCGATCACCAGGGAAAAAGAGATTAAAGGTTGGCGGAGGTCCAAGAAGATTGACCTGATTGAAGAGGCAAATCCTGGGTGGAAAGACCTTTCTGAAGGCTGGTACGAGACTGGTCGAGAGCAATGAGACCCCTCGCTTCTCTCGGGGTGACAGCGCAATTTAGTTTTCCAGAACCATATCCGCTCGTGCAGCCTTGGAAAAACCATAACCCGTTCATCAGGAGGAACCATGCCTCAACTCCACGAATTATCGGCGGCGGAGCTAGCGCGTCAGATCCGCGACAAGAACATCGGTCCCGTAGAAGTAGCCCAGTCGCTACTCGAACGGATGGACGCCTTGGAACCGGGGTTGGAAGCCTGGGTCCGCGTCGACCGGGAGACTGTTCTGGCCGACGCGAAACAGCGTCAACAAGAACTGGACAGTGGCGCCAAAATTGGGCCGCTCCATGGCGTTCCCATCGGCATCAAAGACATCTACAACATCGCCGGAGTGCCGACCACAGCCGGGTCGAAGGTCTACGCCGACTACGTCCCTGATGAAACTGCGGTCACGATAAACCTACTCCAGGGCGCCGGTGCAATCATGCTCGGCAAAACGGTCACCACTGAATTCGCTTGCCTGGACCCGTCCCACACCAAGAACCCCTGGAACCCAGCCCATACCCCCGGCGGGTCCAGCAGCGGTTCAGCGGTATCGGTTGCCGCCCGGATGTGTCCCGTGGCCATGGGTTCCCAGACCGTTGGCTCAGTCCTCCGGCCTGCGTCATACAACGGCATCGTTGGCCTCAAACCGACCTACGGGAGAGTCAGCCGCCGCGGAGTGGTGCCGGTAAGCTGGTCCTTGGACACCGTCGGATGGATGGGCCGCTCGGTGGAAGACATGGCGCTCCTGCTGCAAGTGATGGCCGGGCCAGACGAACAAGACCCCGTGGCTTCGCGCTTGTCCGCGGGCGATTACCTGTCTGGATTGGAATCGGCTGCGCCACCCAGGATCGGTCTGATCACATCGTTCTTCATGGAGGAGTCCGACCAGGAAACACAGCAGCGGACCAGAGCCGTTCTGGATCAACTATCGTCGGCTGGAGCGTCGGTTGTGGAATTGACCCTGCCGGAGAGTTTCAAAACTGCCTTCCAAGACCAGCTGCTAATCATGGGCGTTGAGGCTGCCGCCTTCCACAAACCGATGTACGAGAAACAGGCCCAGGATTATCGGCCCAAACTGCGCGAGATGCTGAGTCAAGGACTGGAAACTGACGCTACCACTTATTCAAAAGCCCAGGAAAGGCGTCTGCGGTTCTCAGCAGACATGAGGGTGTTGGCCGAGAAGGCCGATGTTCTCATGACGCCATCCACTCCAACCGCGCCTTTGGCCGATCTGACCAACACCGGAGACACCAGGTTCCAAGGGCCTTGGACCTCGTGCGGGTTGCCCACGATCACGCTGCCGATCGGTTTGGCCGAGTCGGGGTTGCCCTTGGGTATTCAATTGATCGCATCCCCATTCGATGAAGCGCAGCTCTTGGCCGCAGCCCGGTGGTGCGAGAAGGTTATCGATGTCCAGTTGGCTCCGCCTGTCGGGGCCTAGCTGTCAGCCTTCAGCTATCAGCTATTTAGAGGAGAAAGAATATGCCGCAGGCAAATATTCCCAGCGAAGATGAAGTTCTAAGTTATTTCCATAAGTTCTCCAATTGGGGAAAGTGGGGCGATGATGACGAGTTGGGCGCGCCCAACTACATCACTCCGGCCAAGGTGAAACAGGCCATCGCCACAGTGCAGGAAGGAGTCCGAGTTTCCATGTCCCGGACGGTCACCTTTGAGCCGAGTCTCGACGCCCCCAACAACGTGCCGGTGCACTTCATGGTCGAGAGCGGCGAGGGCTGGGCCAGCGGAGACAAGGTTAGCTCCCGGGCCTACCCGGCCGCCACCGACTACTTCGGGATGATCTTCCACGGCGTTACCGTAACCCACGTCGATGCGCTGTCCCATTTCTTCTGGAACGGGAAGACCTACAACGGCAAGCCCGCGCATCTGGTTTCGACCAGCTTGGGCGCGACATTTGGCTCGGTGGAAGAAGCCAAAGATGGCATCATCTCCCGGGCCGTTCTGGTCGATGTGCCCATGATCCGGGGCACCGACTGGGTCGAGCGAGGCGAGGGCGTCATGATCGACGACATCCTGGCCGCCGAGGAACGCTGCGGGTTCAAGGTCGAAGAGGGTGACATCCTGCTTATCCGCACCGGGCAGCTGCACCGCCGCAACGTCGAAGGACCCGTGGACCGGTCGATGGGCTCGACCGCCTGCCAGGCCTCTGTGCTCCCGTTGTTCTACGAACGGGGTATCGCAATGATGGGTTCAGACACGGGCAACGACGTGAACCCGCCGCAGTACGAGAAGGTACAAAGTCCCATCCATCAGGTAAGTATCACGGCCATGGGCATCTGGATATTAGATAACGCCGACCTGGAAGGGGTTGCCGCCGCCTGCAAGGAGCGCAACCGCTGGGAGTTCATGGTCTCCATCGGACCGCTCCGCCTACACAACACCACCGGCTCCCCAGTAAACCCCATAGCCATCTTCTAGCCGGCCGGCACAGCCGGGTTAATACCTTCGGCCGCGGCACATTCTATAGATGTGCCGCGGCCCTGTTACGTGAGGTTTAATAACCGATCCGCAGTCTGTCATTCTGATCCTTCCGGGGAAGGAGAAGAATCTCGTGGCTACATGACCATCGCAGTGCAAGAACCACTAGACCCTTCGCTTCCTTCAGGGTGACAGATAGTTGGAAAGGCCACGGTGAATCAGTCTGTCATTCTGAGCCGCAGCTAAGAATCTGCCAACGGACTCGAAGCCGGACTTTTCCGATGATGACCTACCTCATCATGCGGGCGTACTTTCGCACGAACTTCCCCATTGCACCGCTCAATAGTTGGTCCACCCTGAGCTTGGACGCAAGTTGCTGAGAGGCCATCGAGTAAGCCGGATAGATGTGCATAGACTCGGCCATGTGGGACAACTTCAAACCTTGGTTGAGGGCCAGCGCCCATTCCTGAATCATCTCCCCGGCCCGCGAGGCCACGATGGTCGCCCCCAACAGCTTGCCGTTGGGCAGGTAGACCACCTTCAAAAAACCCGGCGAGTCCCCTTCCGTTAGCCACCGATCCGTCTGGTTCATCCGCCAGGTGGATATCTGGACCTTTCCTCCGTGACGCTCCTGAGCTTGAGACTCGGACAGCCCGGCGCGAGCAACCTCAGGGTCGGTGAACGTGGCCCAAGGCACGTTCTCCAACACCGATCTTTTGTTGAGGGGCAAAAAAGCGTTTCGCACGGCCATGAATCCCTGGTACCCGGCGTAGTGGGTGAACTGATAGCCACCGGTGCAGTCACCGGCCGCAAAGATGTTTTTCTGGCTGGTGCGAAGGTTCCTGTTCACCTGTATCCCTCCACGGTCATGGGCCACATTTGCTTCGTCCAAACCCAGCCCTTCCACCATGGGCCGACGTCCTACGGACACCAGCACGGAATCGGCTTCCACTTCACCGCCTTCGGCTAAGACCAACCGTACTCCAGTGGAGGTCTTTTCCACCCTCTGCACCGTATCGCCAACGCGCAGGTCAACACCATCTTCGGCCAGCCTCTTGGCGACCAGATCTGCGGCTTCGGGTTCGTCTTGCAGCATGATCCGGTCGGCGCCCTCCACCAGGGTCACCGAAGAACCCAAACGGCAGAATGCCTGGGCAAGTTCGCAGCCGATGGGACCGCCGCCGATAACAGTCAACCTTGGCGGCAGTTTTTCCAGGTTCCAGACGGTCTCGTAGGTCAGGTAATCCACGTCAGCCAAACCTTCGATGGGCGGGACGAAGGGCCGTGCGCCAGTACAGAGCAGGAACCGGCGGGCACTGATCTGTTTGCCGTCCATGGCCACGGTCTTATCGTTAATGAATCGGGCCGCGCCTTGGATGACGTCTATCCCTTCGGCTTGAAGAACGTCCGGCGACTCGCTCTCGTATACCTCTTGCACCACGGAAGCGACCCGGCCCATCACCGACTTGAAGTCGACGATCGGCTCCGATGAGGATATTCCGAAACGTGCGGCATCTCTGATGGCATGGGCCTGCTTGGCGGCCTTGAGCAGGGTTTTGCTGGGCACGCACCCGCTCCAGGTGCAGTCACCCCCCAACCGGCCCTTCTCCACCAAAGCCACCGATAGCTCAAGTTGCCGGGCGAACCGTGCTGCAGTCAGTCCGGCTGAACCCCCGCCTATGATCAGCAAGTCGTAATCTTTCTTCAACGGCGCTCCCTTTCGAAAGCCTAAATCTCTCTTAATCTCAGACAATCGTGTAATCGGAACATGATTACCTTAAGAGACGACAAGAGACGACTTAATCAGAAAATTTGATGCCGTTGATCAGAGAGGGGTTTACCGGAAAGCCTGGATCAACTGTAATTGGGCGGGGAGAGTTGCACTCCAAGAACAGATTCGCACCACTTGGCAACGCCCAATAACTTACCCTCTTCAAAGGGCAGACCGCCTAGCTGCACCGCCAAGGGCATCCCATCTTGACTGAGTCCCGAAGGCAACGCGACGGTCGGCAGTCCGCTGGTGGTCCAGGGCACTTGAAATGATGCGTCTCCGGTGGTGTTCCGGTCCTTGGGGGCCGGGGCTGGAGTTGCAGGGGTCATCACCGCGTCCACCTGTTGCACCATTCCGACCATGTCGTGCCGGAACTGGCGGCGCAGCCGCTGGGCTTGCAGGTACTTGGTGGCGGGAATCAGCATGCCCATCTCCATACCAGAACGCACCCTGGGGCCGTAGTCCTCGGCCTGGGTGGCGTGGAATTGCTCGTGGAAGGACGCGCATTCAACGTTCATAACGATGCGCTGTCCGCTATGAGCCGTCTTGAAGCTTTCAGGAAGGCTAAGTTCGACAATCTCAGCGCCGGCAGCCGCCAGCTTCTGAACGATGTCCTGGGTGTGGGCCCAGACCTCTTGGGTGGACTTCTCCTCGTAGTATTGGCTCACTATTCCGATGCGCGGAGGCCGGTCGTGTACCTCCATCTGCTTGATGAAATTCGGCACCGGCTGGTTGGCTGAACCTGGGTCGTTGGGGTCTTCTCCGGACAAAACCTGTAGCATCAGTGCGGCATCTTCCACGGTGCGGACCAAGATGCCCACGTGGTCCAGCGACCAGCTCACCGGCACTACCCCGCAGCGGCTGATCCGCCCATAGGTTGCCTTGAGTCCAACGATACCGTTGTAGGCGGCCGGGCGGCAGGTGGAACCGCCGGTCTGGGAACCCAGCGCCGCTCCCACGGTCTTGGTGGCAACCGCCACCGATGATCCGCTGCTGGAGCCGCCGGGAGTGTGTTCGAAGTTCCACGGGTTATAGGTCGGAGACGGGTCCGAAGTCGCGAACTCGGTGGTCACTGCTTTACCCAGTATGATGCCGCCAGCCTCTTTGATCTTAGTCACCGAGGTTGCGTCGAAGTCGGGCACGAAATCGGCATAGACCTTCGACCCTGCTGCGGTCTTCATACCGGCTGTGTAGAAGATGTCCTTCAGACCAACCGGCACGCCGTGGAGCAACCCCCGTGGCTTCCCATCCCGGGCTTCTTCCTCCCGCTCTTTGGCGTTGGTCATGACCTCTTCCCGGTCGATGGTCACCCAGGCTTTGAGGTCCTTGTCGGTGGCGTCGATGCGGTCCAATAGGGACTGGGCGAGGTCCACCGGCGACAGTTTCTTGTCATTGATCTGCTGGGCGGCCTGGGAGATCGTTAGTTCATATGGTTGTGGCATGATCGGACCTCAGGTAAGCGTTCGAGTGCCGGTTCGGGTCTCTTGGTATCGATTGGAGTGGTTTATTGATAAAAGCCCGGCTCCAAGTCTCGGTGGGGCGTGACTTGACCCAACTCCCAGAGTTGCAGGGCGGTCTGCTGCAAAGATGTCTCCAGTTCACTGGCCCGCTGCTCGCCCCAGAGTCGTACCGCCTGAGCACGAAGTTCTCGGGCGATGTCTTCTACTGAGTCATTCGGTTTCATATTGACCACGTTGCAATACCTCGCAATACCTCAGGGTTCAACGCCAGATTGAGTGGTTGGCATTCTAATCAAGCCCCGCTGCCGGGTCAATCGAAACATGGATGAGCAAGGCTCTGGCGATGATAATCGCAGGTCCGCCAGAGCGTGCGCCACGCACGACATGCTGTTATAATCCCGCCAGTTGATTATGGAGCCCACTTGGTGTCACCGCCGGAGTTTTTGATGCCTGATAACCTCGCCGATATCCTAGAGTCGCCCGAGCACACCCGCCTGGCCACCGACCTTGGCAACACCGAAGGCCCCCTATGGCACCCTGAAGGTTATCTGACCTTCGTGGACCTGGTGGGCAACCGGTTGCAACGATGGGACCAGACCTCAGGCGTCAGCGTCGTTCGCGAAAATACCGGTGAAGGCAACGGTTGCACTTTTGACCGCCAAGGCCGTCTTTTGATGTGCGAAGGCTCGGATCACCGGCGTGTTACCCGCATGGATGCCGATGGCACAGTAACTGTCATTGCCGACCGCTGGGACGGGAAACGCTTCCACAAGCCCAACGACGTGATCTGCCGGTCTGATGGCAGCATCTATTTTACGGACCCCTCCCTGCGATTGCCCGAGTCCGAACGGGAGTACGATTTCGCCGGTGTGTTCCGCATCGCGCCCGGCGGTCAAATCTCAGTCGCCACCGACGGCTGTGAGTACCCCAACGGGCTGGCTTTCTCCCCGGACGAGTCGGTCCTGTACGTGGCCATCAGCCGAGAGAGCCAGGTTTGCTTTGAAGAAGCGGAGAAGGGCCTGGTATGCCATCACCGAAAGATCAGGGCCTTCGATGTCGCGTCAGACGGCACCTTAAGCAACAACCGGGTCTTCGCCAGCATGGCCTCCGCTGAAGAGGGCGTGCCCGATGGCATGAAGGTGGACACCCTGGGCCGGTTATTCTGCACCGGCTCCGGCGGTATCTGGGTGTTCGACCCCGATGGAACCCACCTTGGCGTTATCAAGGGACCCGAAGTCCCCCGGAACATCGCCTTCGGCGGTCCCGACTTCCGCACCGTTTACACCACCCCCGGAGTGTCTTTGTACAGCTTCCGGGTTAAAACTCCCGGCATCCGGCCTTACTAAAACGCCTAAATAAAGGAGAAACCAATGGCTGAAGTAACTACCGTAGGCTCCGGCAAATACACCTACTCGGTCGACGAAGACTGGGCCAAGTTGCCCGATGGGTGGGAGATGCCCGCCGCTGCCGTTTACGGCGACTCCCAAGACCGGGTTTATTGCTTCAACCGCGACCCGGAACATCCGGTCTGCATCTTTGACCGGGACGGCAATTTTATTTCGTCCTGGGGCGCCGGGTTAATCTCTTTTGCCCACGCCATCTATCTGGACAAACAGGACAATGTTTGGCTGGTAGACCGGAACAAACATCAGGTATTCAAGTACACCAACGACGGCAATCTCCTTATGACCATCGGAGAAGAGGGGGTCCGGTCAGACACGGGCGTTGCACCGGACGACTACAGCAGCACCACTTGGTCCAGCGTGACCCACAGTGGCGCTCCGTTCAACATGCCCGCGGGTATCGCCGTGAACGACGCCGGAGAGATATTCATCGCCGACGGCTACGCCAACGCCAGAGTCCACAAGTTCACTTCCGACGGCAAGTTGATCAAGTCTTGGGGCGACCCTGGATCCGGTGAAGGGCAGTTCAACCTGCCCCACGGTGTTTGGATCGATCGGCAAGGAAGGGTCTTAGTTTCTGACCGGGAGAACGACCGGGTGCAGGTGTTCGATCAGGAGGGCAATTACATCTCCACCTGGCCCAGCAAGCTCATCGGCCCGGCCTTGATGTACGTCGACAACGAGGACATTGCCTACATCCCCGAGCATAACGGCGGCCTGGTCAGCGTGTTGAATATCGAAGGTGAGAGACTGGCCCAGTGGGGCGAGGCGCGGTTCCGCTCTTGCCACGGTATCTGGGCAGACTCCCACAAAGACCTCTACGTGGTGACGCCCGGCGACTGGGGCAAAGGCCGCCGCGTGGTGAAATATACCCGCCAGGGCTGATTCTTAAATGATAACCGTTGTACCTGGAAGTCGGTTTTGCTATGCTGATATGCGGCAGTCAGCCTTCAGGCTGATTGCCGCTCGCTTGTGTGGGGTTGTAGCTCATCTCGGAGAGCGCTTCCCTACATCATCCTTCCCAGGGCATATCTCGCGTCCGTGGGGCTGTAGCTCATCTGGGAGAGCGCTTCAATGGCATTGAAGAGGTACGGGGTTCGAGTCCCCGCAGCTCCACCACCTCCCTCTTTATCCCTGCCGCATCAATAACGTCTGTCTCCTACCTCCTTTCCTCTGGTTCTTGCGGCGAATGCGCCTCTCCATTAACCATTATTATTAATTAATAATGGTTATACTGAATGCGGTTTGCTGAACTCTCTTACATCCAATTCCGCAATTCCGGCATCCAGTCCCGGCTACCTTGATCTGATGAAATCCCCCGTCGTCATTCGATGAACCAAGCCCGTTTCCTGGCCGTCGTGGCGGTCTCGCTGTTCGTCACCCAAAGCGCGTCACTGATCGTGGCCCCGCTGCTAGTCGATATTGCCACCGAATTCGACTCATCCGTAGCGGTGGCCGGACAACTGGCCACCGCTACATTTGCCGCGTGGGCAGTGTCGGTAGTCATCTCTGGGCCAATGTCGGACTCGTTGGGCAGGCGGCCGGTGGCGTTGGCAGGGCTTTCGCTGCTCTCCATAGGGGTCATGCCATCGGCTTTCGCGCCCAATCTTGGGATATTGCTGGTCCTCATGGTGGTGACAAGGCTTGGCGGTGGCATGATTCCCCCCAACAGCATGGCTGCTGTTGCTGACGTTGTTTCTCCCGCACGCCGTGCCCAAGCGTTGGGCGGACTACTTGCTTTCACGACGCTGTCATCTGTGATTGGCGTTCCATTGGTGGCGGTATTGGCCGATTGGGGAGACTGGCGTTCGCCATTCCTGGTGGCCGGTTCTCTGCTGGCCGTGTGCACATTTTTCACCTGGCTCTGGTTCCCAAAAAGCGGATGTGGTGAAATTCGGCCATTCTCGTTTTTTTCCAGGTATAAAACGCTATTGGCAAACCCAGTTTTCCGCGCCGCGATGGCGGCGAATTTAGGCCAGCGGATCGCTTTTTTTGCTTTGTTTAGCTACTCGGCAGCGTATCTCATTGATGCTTATGACATCAATCTAGGTGAGGTTGCGCTTCCATTGGCGATTATCGGCATCGGACCCGTGGTCGGAAGTTACATAGCCGGCATCGTGGGCAATTGGAATAACCGAGTGCTATTTATCTGCGCCTGCTCATTGGCCGGAGGGCTAGCCGCATCAATGCTATTTTTGATTGACGTTCCAATATGGGTTATTTTGGCTTTAGGTACGTGCGCTACCGCCTTGCTAAGCGTTGGCTGGCCAGTGCTCATCACTTTGACCACTGAGATTTCCGGCGAGTCCCAGGCCACCGGAATCGGCCTGCTAGGTTCGAGCAACCAATTAGGCGGCGTGGAGGGAGCAGCTCTGGGCGGCGTCATGTTGGCGGCTGTGGGATTTCCAGGCGTGGGGTATCTATGCCTGGGCGCGGTGCTGTTTTCGGCCGTGGTGATTACGCTCTTCATGCGGCAGCCTCACGCCAATGCTAAACTGAGTTCTCATGAACCGATGTGATCATTCGCGGCCTGCCGCTAATCATATTATCTTCGGTCGGCGGCCTAATTGGCACAAGTAGCCACTTCTCCATCGGTGAACCAGGCCCTGTTCCTGGCTATGACCGGCACGGCCATGTTCTTGACTCAGACCGTTTCGTTGATCCTAGCGCCCTTATTGGTGGCCTTGGCTGCGGACTTCGACGTGTCGGTTGCTGCCGCCGGGCAGCTCGCGGCCGCTACTTTCGCCGCCTGGGCTGTATCGGTGGTGTCCGTCGGACCGATCTCAGATTCCTTCGGCAGGCGTCCCGTAGCAGTAGCCGGATTGACCCTACTGTCCATCAGCACTCTGGCCTCTGGTTTCGCCTCCAGCTTTGGAGTCCTTTTGGAATGCGCATCATCACTGGATTGGCCGGAGGCATGATTCCGCCAAACAGCATGGCGGCTGTGGCCGACGTTCTGCCGGCAGCGAGAAGAGCACAAGCCTTCGGATTATTGATGGCGTTCGCATCGCTATCATCGGTGGTAGGCATTCCCGTCGTAGCTGTCCTGGCCAGCGCCGGAGGTTGGAGAGTGCCGTTCTTCGTGCTTGGGTCTCTGCTGTTCGTCTGCGCCGTCTTCCACTGGTTCTGGTACCCCAAGATACAGTTAGCGAGCAAAGGGAACTTCTCATTCATCTCGCGGTACAAGCAGATGGCGGCTATGAGCTTATTCCGGTCGGCCTTGGCGGCGAATTTCCTGCAACGGGCCGCCTTCTACGGAACCCTGAGCTATCTCGCGGCGTTCCTTATCAGCAAACACGGCATGAGCGTCGGCGAGACCGCAGTTCCGCTGGCAATAGTGGGAGTGGGGGTCGTGGTTGGAAGCTCTTTGGCCGGGCCGGTAACCGGTTTGAGAAAACGGGCTAGGGTCGTAGCCATATGCGCCGTCACAGGCGGGTTGGCTTCCTTGGTCTTGTTTTCCACGGACATGCCGATTTGTGGCACAGTCGCTGTAGCCCTGGTAGGAATCACGGTCGTCAGTGTCGGCTGGCCGGCGTTCCTGGCAATCAGCACAGAGATATCCGGCAGTTCCCAGGCCACCGCCGTGGGAATGCTCGGCGCCAGCAACCAACTAGGAGGCGTTGCCGGTGCGTCTTTGGGTGGGGTCGTTCTTGCCCTGGGCGGCTTCTCTGCTGTAGGATTTTTCTGCCTAGGCGCGACTGTGGTATCCGCCGTAGTTCTGCAGTTCACCATGGGCGACCGCAAGCCCCAAGATTAGGCTGCCACCTGCGTGGCTTAGGAGTAATTGAAGTAGATGCTGGAACACAAGGGATCCCGCTGGGGCTATGTGTTCTTGAAAGCCTCGTCATACCTGAACACCGACGAGTTTCATGAGCTGATGGTCCAGGCCGTAGAGATGTTCTTGGCGGGCGAGTTGGATCGAAACGTAAAGGGGTCCGAATACGATGGCCGGCTCTACACCGAGCAACGCTACGAGTTGATCGGCACCATGGGCGGGCAGCGATTCGACGCTGATCTGGACACATCTCGAGGGCGTGACCACGCTTCATTCCTGGTTAACGAGCAAACCCAAGGAGCCGGAGCTGCGATCTCCCTGAATTAGGGAATTAAGGCTTTACAGCGAATTAAGGCCTTGCAGCAACTATTCCGTTGACTCCGATACCGGCCTCATCTACACTCCAACCTCTTCCACAACCCGACTCGGCTCCGGCTAGCTCATCCCTATCCAGTTAGACGCCTGTGAGGGAAGCATGACCAGCATCAACGATTTCACATTGGTCAAAGAGATAGGACGGGTGCCTTCATCCACCGTCCCGCTGGACTCCCAAGAGGAATCTCGGTTCCAGTCCATGGCCGAAGAAGCGGTCATGATCGATGTGCACCAGCATCCATTTGTGCTGCCACAGGCCATGGACCGGTTCATCGACTTTCTCCGCACCAACCGTTACGCCTGGGGATTCGAGGCAGTGAAGCACGGCGGCTGGTCCGCGGTGACCACTTCCAACGTATTTGGCGCGCTGCAGAACGCAACCGAGATGTCCTTCGTCGAGTATGAAGACGTGACGGCCGAAGTGGGCATGATGCTGGCCGACGTTTCGGCCCAGACAGACGTGGTCCGAGTGGGCAACGCTGACGAGATATTGGCCGCAAAGCAGGCAGGGAACGTCGGATTCATGCCGACGCTTGAGCACCTGCCCATCGGCAACCGGTTGGAGCGTTTAGACCAACTGCATTCCATGGGCGTGCGCCTGGCGGGTATCACCTACAACCGCAGGAATTATATCGGCGACGGGATGTACGAGCGCAACCCTGGGGGTCTAAGCGAGTTCGGCATCGAAGTCATCCACCGTATGAACGACCTGGGAATGGTGGTCGACCTCTCCCACGCATCGACGCCGACGGCGATGGACGCCATCGAATTCTCCCGAGCCCCGGTGGTTTTCAGTCACAACGCGGCCTACACTCTGCGCCCCACCAAGCGCACCCGGAAGGACGAGGAACTCAAGGCCTGCGCCGCCAAGGGTGGCCTGGTGTGCATCACCGCCGTGCCCAACGCCCTGAGTGATGACCCGGAGCAGGACATCGAGTGTGTCCTAGACCACTACGAGTACATGGTGAACCTGATCGGAGTCGATCACGTGGGGATCGGAACCGACACCGTCATCGGTGACCATGTGGTCTTCCAACACTACATGCTGGGCCGCGACCTGGACAAGTTGCCCGCTCCATACCTGAACGGCCTCGAGTCCCCAGCCGACGGCAAGAACATCATTCGCGGTCTGATCCGCCGGGGTTATTCGGACCTCGACGTTAAGAAGATCGTTGGCGGCAACGCCCTAGACCTGTTCCGTAGGGTCATGGCCTAAATGGCCGAGCCCTTCATGACAACCGTGGTTGGCAGCATGCCCAAGCCGCCCTGGCTCTACCGGCAGGCGGCCATGGATAGCAAGGACTCTGACCACCATGGCAGCGGCGCTGACTGGCTGCTCTCGGGTCAGCCGCTGAAGGAAGCGCAGGACGACGCGGTGCGGCTGGCGATTTACGATCAGGAATCCGCCGGCGTCCGCATACTCAGCGACGGCGAACAACGGCGCAAGTCGTATCTGACCCACATCACCTCTCAACTGGGTGGCTTCGACTACGAAACCTTGGCGGAGAAATGGATCCGCGACGGCCGCAGGCTGGCGAATGTCGGCCGCTGTACCGGACCGATCGAGTGGCTAGGACCGATGGTGGTTGATGATCTACGCTTTCTTCTGACCCACACCACTGCGCCGGTGAAGGTTACCTTGCCTGGGCCGATGACCGTGACCGACTCCACGTTCGACGCCTATTACGGTGATGAGCGTGCCTTCGCCATGGCCGTGGCTGACGCGATAAACCGGGAAGCCAAGGCCCTGGACGCCCTCGGCCCAGCCGTGATTCAGTTCGACGAGCCGGTGTTCAGTCGCTATCCGGAAAAGGTGGCGGAATGGGGCATCGAAGCCCTTAACCGGTGCTCCCAAGGACTGATCGCTCAGACGGCGGTCCACGTGTGCTACAGCTACGCCATGCCCGGCGTCCCCCGCCCGATCAAGGACAGCTATCCCCAGATATTGGCCGAACTCGAGCGCTCCCAGGTAGACCAACTCGCCCTGGAGTTCCAAGCCCCGCAACTCGACCCGGCTCTCTTGGAACTCTGCCCTTCCAAGATTGTTCTCTTCGGCTGTATCGACAACGCCGATCCTGAGGTCGAGAACTTCCAGAAGATCGCCCAACGCCTACTGGCGGCCGGCGAGCATCACGATCCCGAGAAGCTTCAAGCAGCGCCCGATTGCGGCCTGGTGCACCTGACCCAAGCGAGTGCCCGGGCCAAGCTGTCGGCCCTCTATCGCGGAGCACAACTGGCCCGCGAGATCCTTTCCGGGCACGAGGGAGGAGGGCATCACCGATATGAGCACGACCACGAGCACGGGCATGAACACTGATTTCCAGCACATCGGCCTCCAACAACGCGGGCACGTGGCGGTGATATCTCTGCGAGGACCCGACCGCCCGAACGCTCTCAATTACACTGACCTGAACCAGGTGATTCGGGCCGAACACCGGGCCAACGATGCAGTGCGAGGGCCCGCCGTCCAGAAAGAGGCGGTGCAAGCGTTTCTAGAGAAGTGCGAACCCAGGTTCACTGGCAGTTAGGCAGTCCCATCCGATCGTTCTTCTTCTTCGTATTTACCCACGAGTTTACCGAAGAGCCTGGCTTACCCGGCTTACTCGGAAAACATGCTTATGCTATCCTGACCCCAGGATGCTGAGTCTCAAATGCCCGGGAATTAGAGAGGAAACAGATTGAATTGCCCACGCTGCGACGTCGCCCTCGACGAAAACCCCATAAAAGGTATCGAGATTGACCACTGCCCTCAGTGCAAAGGTCTTTGGCTCGATTTTCACGAGTTGGACGCCCTCGAAGACCATTCCATGGACGAGGACGAGAGCAAGGGGATGATTGAGTACGCCCGGCGCGAAAGCGACATCTCCTGTCCTCACTGCAACGAGGTCATGGAGACGTTCAACTACCGGGCCCACGACCTGCCCATCGACCACTGCAAGAACCAGTGTGGTTACTGGCTTGACGAAGGTGAGGAGAAGAAGGTCCTGGAGATCATGAAGCAGCGGGTCCAAGACTTGAAGCGCACCAGCTCGGCCCAGGAGTCATGGGCGAAGTTCATGGAACGCGGCGGGTCTCGCTCGTTCCTGACCAAGGTCAAGAACCTGTTTACCGGCTAACGCCCTTTCAGTTCTGCCATAAAAGTCTTCCCTTTTCAGGTCTAGCGCCCTTCCAGCCATATCTCCCGGCCGTCTCTCAATCCCTGCAGGAACTGCTCTCCGGTCCGTACCACCATGTGGAACCTCAGCCGCTTAGTTGGGACTTAGTCGCGACTATTTGTAGGGATTGTCCCAGCGGTCTAGACCGCAGACCTCTGCCAAGGGCTTGCGGGTGACCGAGCCGAACTCTCCCCGAGGGTAGCCCAGGGGCATGCAGTAAACGATCTCTGCCGCATCCGGGATGCTGAGCAGCGCCTTAACGCGCTCGTCGACCACCGCGTGCAGTGTGGCGATGGTGCCGCCGATGCCGTAGGACCTGGCAGCGAGCAACAGGTTCTGGGCCGAGGGAATGATCCCACCGCCTCCTCCCTTCGAGAGGGCGCAGATTAGGACCATCACCGGAGCGTCGCCAAATTCGTTGGCCAACCGCATGGCTGACCGTTGGGAGTTCTTGCCCGGAGGAATGTCTTCGGGTCCCATGATGCCTTGATCCTTGCGCTTGGCCCACCAGGCTTCGTGATAGAGTTCGCCAAGTTGTTTACGGGTGTCGGCGTCCTTCACGACGATGAAGTGCCACTGCTGAGTGTTTCCGCCGTTGGGCGCGCGGATGGCCGACTCCATGATGTCCCGAATAACTTCGTCGGGGATTGGGTCGGGCTTCAGCCAGCGGATGGCCCGTTGGGTGAACATCGCTTCGCCTAGGGACATGGTCAAACGGTCGGCAGTGGTCATGTTTAGTTCTCCAATCTTTTATTCGACGTCTTATACAACGCTGGTGGCGTTCTTGCGCAGATCAACCCGGGGTTCGGCCAGCAGGCGGCCGTAACCGTACAACGGCTCGGTCTGTCCTGCCTGACTCAGGACGCGCCAGAGGGTGGCCGAATGCGAGGTGACCACCGGCTTTCCAATCTTGTCTTCCAGGGCCTGGGCAGCGGCCATGCCGTCGTAGTTCATGCAACTGATGAACAGACCGTCAGCTTCGTCGGCGTAGTCTTTCCAGGCGTTCATGGAGAAATCGAATATCTCCTGGGGCGGCACCGCCGCGAAACCCTCTGCGGTGGTCGGGCCCATCCCCTGCATAGTGAGGGCTTCGATGCCAGCTTCTTTCAAATAAGCCCGCTCGGCCACGTGGTGGCTGTCGGGATACGGAGTCGACACCACGATCTTCTTCAGGCCCAGGTGCTGCAGAGCCTCAGTGACGGCCAGGATGGTTGACGTGATGGGAATGCCCCACTGATCTTCCATCTTCTCGCAGAACTCGCGATCCTTCTCCATCCCGCGAAGCGCGCCGCTCACGGTGCAACAGTAGGCAACGGAGTCGACCTTGGCACTGGCGAGTTCGCCCACCGCGCGGGCCGCGTTCCCTTCCATCTCAATGAGGGCTTGAATGCTCTCCCTTCAGGCAGCATCATGCGGCTGGTCAGGAACGCGACTCCGGGAGGAGCGACTTTGGGATACCTCAACTCGGAAATCGACGATGCGCTCACCACCACCAACCCAATCTTGGTGCGTTGGTCCAGTTGATCCATTTGAACCAGTTGAACCATTAGGCCTTCTCCAATCGTGGGGTTAATCAGCGTGGATTCAACCGGGATTTTAGCACAACATCAGGCTGGAAACCGTGCTATCCCAGGCTGGAAGCGGCCTCCATGAAACTGGAGTAGAGTGTGCTGAGACCCAAGTTGCTATAATGGCCCATCACTCCCTTGGGCGCATGAGCGCCTTGGGAGCCACCGCCACAAATTTCAATCGAATACGACTCGCCCCGCTAAGGAGAAATCAATGGCCATAAAGATCGACCTACGAGTGCCCCCTTGCAAACCCATCCCAGAGATCACGGCATTCGTGAAAGAGTGTGAGGATGTCGGATTCGACGGCGTCGGCATGCTGGACTCCCAGATGCTGGAGCGGGACGTGTTCGTCTCGATGGCCCACGCATTGATGAACACCTCAACCATTAACGTCGCCTCTGCAGTCACCAATCCCGTCACCCGTCATCCATCGGTGCTGGCCTCAGCGGCCCAGACCTTGTCTGAGGTGGCGCCGGGACGGGCCCATATCTGGATCGGGCGGGGCTATAGCTCGGCCAACGTCGTCGGCATCCCCCCGGCCACCGTGCGCCAGATGCGGGATGCAGTCGTCATGATGAAAGAACTCATGTCCGGACGCGAGTTTGATTTCGGCGAAACCTCCAGCCGGATGAAGCATGGCGGTGGCGTGGCCACCCCGGTCTACATAGCGGCCACCGGCCCAAGGGTAATGAAAGTTGCCGGCGAGGTTGCCGACGGCGCGGTCCTGATGACCGGCATTCATCCGAATCAGGTGGCGGAGTCGCGGGAACTGATCGCTGACGGGGCCAGGTCGGCCGGCAGGAACCCCGACGACATCGAGACTATCTACACCTGCACGACCATCATCAGAGACGATCTGAAAGAGGCTCGTGAGATTGCCCGGCCCTTAGCGGTCCAGCGGTTGATGGAACCCACCTACGTCCGCTGGCTGAAAGCCGCTGGCCTGGATTTCTCGGAATTTGAACTGCCTCGGGGACTCTGGGAACTCTACCCCGACGTTCCCCACGCCGAAGACTGGGAAAAAGCCAAAGAATTGTGCGCGTTCCTGCCCGACGACGCCCTGGCCCAACTCTGCGACACCATGGGCCTAATCGGCTCGCCGGACTACTGCGCCGAGCGGATCAAGCAGGCAGAGGCGGCTGGCTTGGAGCACCTATATCTGATGACCGACCAGACCTACGAGTTCGCCACTGGCGAGCTGAAGGCCTTCAAGGAGCACATCTTCCCAGCGCTGGGCCGGGCCAAGCAACCTGCGTAACACGGACGCCTGCTAGTCGTTACGTCGAAGGCGAGAACCCAGGATAACTATCAGAAGAACGTCGCTTAGAACAAATTACAGCGACGTTCTTCTCTAATGCGATCCGCAGTAATGAAACGGGTTAAACCCGAACTTTACTGGACTCCGGCTTTCGCCGAAATGACAAAAGTTCCAGGTTGAAATCTCGCCTGGATATTACCATGCCCACGTAATCTGGCGTGTTCAACATCGAAACAAGAATCCCAAACAGCATTGAGTCATCAAAGTTCTTGACACTATTCTTATCCGCCCGCGAAGTAACTCCTTGCAGGCGGTCTCCAGGACGGATAGACTTGATTGATAGCTACCCCTCGCCCACCCAGGAGACATGGATGCCGGCCCGAGACGAGCCCGCTTCACCCGCTTCAATAGACCTTGAGCGGCAATTCACTGAGATCGTCGAACAGTATTCCGATCTTGCTTATAGCGTGGCCTTCCGCATGCTTCGAAACGCCTCAGACTCCGAAGACGCGGTCCAAGAAGCCTACATATCGGCGTTCAAAGCCCTGCCCAAGTTCAAGGGCCAGTCCAAACTGTCCACCTGGCTATACCGGATTGTCGTCAACGCCTGCTTGATGAAGATTCGTAAAGACAAATCGAGGGCCAAATACCTTTCGGAAAATACATACGACGACGCCATTGTCTACGATTGGAAGAACGACCCGGAGGAAGCAGCGGTTAACACCGAACTTCGGGACACGTTGGAGTCGGGGCTGGACCTCCTCTCCCCAGACCTCCGCGCCGCTGTTGTCTTGAGGGACATCCAAGGTCTTTCCACCGAGGAATCGGCCGAAGCGCTGGACATTTCCGTTGCCTCGCTGAAGTCTCGCCTACACCGCGCCAGGATCATGCTTCGCAAACACCTCGACGATTATTCTGCTTTATCGCGATTGAGCGTTGCCGACGACCCAGGGGAATCTGGCCTTAACGCCACCTCTTAACCCAATTTCCAAACCCCTTTTCCAAACCCCTTTTATAGATGGCGAAGTCTGCTCTGCGTCCCAGGCATAATCACTAGTGACAACCCTCTCATGGTTCGGTAACATATCGTGGCGAGTCCGTTACCCGTCATGTTTAGCCCAACCAGCCGGAATGCCAGACACGGCCCGCTTGAGAATTTCGGCAACGTCCCACAACCGCTAAGGGGGTTCCATCTTGGCAGATTCGGCCCTTGACCAACTCTGTATCAACACCATTCGATTCTTGGCCGTCGATACCGTGCAGAAGGCAAAATCGGGCCACCCAGGCGCTCCCATGGGAGAGGCGCCCATGGCCTACGCTCTGTGGGACCGATTCCTCAAGCACAACCCCAACGACCCCGCCTGGCCCAACCGCGACCGCTTTATCCTCTCCCCCGGTCACGCTTCGGCTTTGTTATATTCCTTGCTTCATCTGACCGGATACGACCTGCCCATGGACGAGCTGAAGCAGTTTCGGCAATTGGGCAGCAAAACGCCTGGCCACCCCGAGCACGGTCTCACTCCCGGTGTGGAAGCCACAACTGGCCCGCTCGGCCAGGGCTTTGGCAACGCCGTTGGCATGGCGCTGGCCGAGCGATGGCTGGCCGCACGATTCAATAAGCCTGGCCACGAGATAATCGATCACCATACCTACGCGATCGTGTCCGACGGGGACCTCCAAGAGGGCGTCACATCAGAGGCCGCATCCATGGCAGGCACCATGGGCCTGGGCAAGCTCATCATGCTCTACGACGACAACGATATCTCCATCGAAGGCAGCACCGATATCACTTTTGGAGAGAATGTCGCCAGACGGTTTGAGGCCTACGATTGGCACGTGATCGGCCCTATTGACGGAATGAATGTCGAGGATGTTTCGTCGGCATTGGCTAAAGCAAAAGCGGAAACGGCCAAGCCAAGCATCATAGTCTGCCGAACCGTGATCGGATTCGGCAGCCCCAACAAGGCTGGCAAGGCGTCGGCCCACGGAGACCCTCTGGGCGACGAAGAAGTCGGCCTGGCGAAAGAGCAACTCAAATGGCTGCCTGAAGATCCATTTTCTATCCCAGCGGAAGCGGGAACACATCTGCGTCTGGCTAGCGAAAGGGGCAGATCCAGCCAGACCGATTGGAGCGCGGCTTTCAGCGAATACCGTGAGGCGTTCCCAGAGGACGCTCAGCAGCTAGACGATGCATTGAACAGTCGGCTTCCTCAGGGTTGGGAACAAGGACTCAACGGTCTCTTCGATGAACCGAATCCGATAGCGACCCGGTCTGCGTCAGGCGTGGTCATGAACGCCATATCCAATCGTATCCCCGCATTCCTCGGAGGGTCGGCTGACCTGGCCCCGTCCACAAGGACTATCCTGGACGACCGAGGCCATATCGGCTCTGGAGACTTTTCCGGCCACAACCTCCATTTCGGAGTGCGTGAACATGCCATGGGCGCCGTGGCAAATGGAATTGCCCTCCATGGAGGAGCGATCCCCTATACCGCCACATTCCTGGTTTTCTCAGACTACATGCGGCCTGCGATCCGTCTGGGTGCGCTGATGGGCCAACAGATCATCTATGTTTTCACCCACGACTCGATCGGAGTCGGAGAAGACGGTCCCACCCACCAGCCCATCGAGCACTTGATGTCGCTACGGGAAATACCTGGACTCGTGGTCAGCCGCCCGGCGGACGCCACCGAGACGGTTGAGGCCTGGCGTGCCGCCATATTCAGACAGGACGGCCCCACTGTGATGGCTTTGACCCGGCAGAACCTGCCGATATTAGACCGCTCAGAGTTAAGCCCAGCCTCCGGCGTCCTCAAAGGCGGGTACATCCTCTGGGAGAGCAGCGATACCCCCCAGGTGATCATCATCGCCACCGGGTCCGAGGTGCACGTCGCTCTGGAAGCCGGACAGATTCTGGAAGGTGAAGGAATCTCCTCCAGGGTGGTTTCCATGCCGTCGTGCGAGATGTTTGACGACCAGCCCAAGGAGTACCGTGACCAGGTTCTGCCTCCGTCGATGCGGGCCCGGGTCTCAGTTGAGGCAGGCGCCACCAAAGGCTGGGAGCGGTATATCGGCTTGGACGGCGCTTCGGTGGGCATGACGAGCTATGGAGCATCAGCCCCAGCCAGCGTGCTCTATGAGAAATTCGGCATCACCGCGGAACGGGTGGCCGACGAGTCTCGGAAATTGGTTAACGGCGCCAATTAATCACCGGTGCCATCTTGGTTGGCACCAGGCTCCCCGCCTAAGGGTTGCGATCGCTATGTTAGTCGATCTGAGTGTGAATGCCGCATCCCAGTCTATCTTTCTGTACCCACTATGCATCCAATGGTTCAACGACCATGGGTCGATTAGACCCGGGACTCTACCGAGACCCACAAACTACGACAAGCCACACAAGCTACATTAGGAGTTGAACCAGTGGAATTAGGAATGATCGGCTTAGGACGGATGGGCGGCAACATGGCCCAGCGCTTGGTCAGCGGCGGACACCGGGTGGTGACCTACGACCGTGACCCGGAGGCGGTCACGGCCAGCCACGGTTTCGGCGGTGAAGGCGCGTCTTCCCTGGAGGACATCGTATCCAGGCTTACCGCTCCCAGGGCCATTTGGATCATGGTGCCCGCCGGACAACCAACTGAGAACACCGTCGATGCTCTGGCTCCTCTGCTCAGCCAAGGCGACGCCATCCTGGACGGAGGCAACGCCAACTACAAAGACAGCATGCGCCGCGCCGTTAAGCTGGCTGAACACGGCATAGATTTCATCGACGTTGGCACCAGCGGCGGCATCTGGGGACTGGCCGAGGGTTACTCTCTGATGGTTGGCGGCGACGAAGCGGCGGTCAAACGACTGGAACCGATATTCCATACTCTGGCGCCCGGCCCCGGTCTGGGCTATAGCCGGGTCGGCCCCAGCGGAGCGGGCCATTTCACCAAGATGGTGCATAACGGCGTGGAGTACGGGCTGATGCAGGCCTATGCTGAAGGATTCGAGTTGTTGGCAGCCAAGAAAGAGTTCGCTCTGGACCTGCCTGCTATCGCCCAAACCTGGCGTCACGGCAGCGTCGTGCGCTCTTGGCTGTTGGACCTGGCCGCCGACGCGTTGAAAGCAGACCCGGGTCTGGAATCCATCGATTCCTACGTGGATGACTCGGGAGAGGGTCGTTGGACGGTCGAAGAATCGGTTGAACTGGCCGTGCCGATCCCCGTTATCACTTTGGCCTTGCAAGCAAGGTTCCGCTCGCGGCAGGACCAACCATTCGGCGGGCGGCTTTTGGCCGCGCTGAGACAGCAGTTTGGTGGCCACGCGGTGAGGAGGCCCGGTGAATGACCTCGAAATCACACGCTGAGTCAACGCCCCAGGCAACCACGATAGTGATATTAGGCGCTTCCGGCGATCTGACCCGCCGCAAGTTGATTCCATCTCTGTGCAACCTCTTCTGCAAAGGAAAGTTGGGGCCGGAAGTCCAGATAGTAGGCATGGCCCGCAGCAACCTGACAGAGCAGGAGTTCCGAGACTCGCTGATCGAAGGTATGGAGGCGTTCGACGAATTCAGTCCGGACTCCCAAGAATGGGATGAGTTCACCTCCCGCATCCACTACTGCCATGGGGATGTTGCTTCCAACGATGACCTGCAGGCATTGGAAGAAACCCTGCGGAGCGTCGAACCTGCCGGAACACCGGCCAACCGCCTGTACTACCTAGCCTTGGCTCCGTTCCTCTACGGGCCGGCAATCTTGAACCTGGGATCCACCGGTATGGCGCGGGAGGAGAATTGCTGGAGGAGGGTGGTCATCGAAAAGCCTTTCGGCGTGGACCTGCAATCGGCCCGGGAACTCAACAAGCTGGTCCATTCCGTGTTCGCCGAGCGACAGGTGTTTCGCATCGACCATTATTTGGGCAAGGAAACGGTCCAGAATCTGCTCGTGTTCAGGTTCGCCAATACCATTTTTGAGCCAATCTGGAACAGGAACTACATCGACAACGTCCAGATCACGGTATCCGAAACCGTTTCTGTGTCCGACAGGGCGGGTTACTATGATCAAGCAGGGGTGATGCGGGACATGTTCCAGAATCACCTCCTTCAATTGTTATCGGTGGTTGCCATGGAGCCGCCATCCAGCTTCGAAGCCGACCTGCTCCGTAACGAAAAGGTCAAGGTGTTGAACGCAGTACGCCGCAGCGCCCCCGAGTTTGCCACCCAAACTGTGGTGCACGCTCAGTATGACGGATACTTGCATGAGTCTGGCGTGCCCGCCGGATCGCGGACTCCCACCTATGCTGCGATGCGCCTGAACGTGGACAATTGGCGCTGGCAAGGGGTGCCCTTCTACCTGCGTTCCGGAAAAGGCTTGAACGACAAGCGAACCGAGATCATGATTGAGTTTAGAAGGCCACCCCATCTGATGTTCCCTCAGGATATTAGCCCAAATATCTTGGCCATCCAGGTCCAGCCCGATGAGGGATGGCATCTGGAGTTTCAAGCGAAGTCACCCGACGAGAAGATGGAGCTACGGCCGGTGGATCTGGAGTTTCATTACGACGACTCTTTCGGCGGTCAGGCCATTCCAGACGCCTACGAACGTTTGTTACTGGATGCCTTGACCGGAGACGCATCCCTGTTCACCAGAAGCGACGAGATTGAAGAAGCGTGGGAGATCATGGACCCAATCATTCGAGGCTTTGCGGCACCAGACGCGCCTGCTCCAGCCAGCTATGTGGTTGGAAGCAATGGCCCCGAACTGGCCGACGATTTCTTGGCCAAGGACGACCGCAGGTGGCTGAACCGGTCCTGGCAACACTGAACTCTCCCGGATATCTCCAGCCATAATTTCCCGCGATAATCTCCAGCGAGTAGTTTTTCTTGACCTATAATCCCATAAGCGATTACGGCCTTATCGGCGATATGCACGGTTCCGCTCTGGTTGGGAAGGACGGCTCCATAGATTGGTGCTGCATCCCTCGCTTCGACTCCCCCGCTTTGTTCAGCAAGATACTAGACTCGAACAAAGGCGGCTTCTTCAAGCTAGCGCCCACCAATATCAGATCTGTATCCCGCCGATACATTCCGAACACCAACATCCTTGAGACCAGTTTTCGGACCAGAACCGGATCGGGAACCCTGATCGACTTCATGCCCGTTCACCGCCACCCGGCTATGCCGCGTGAGCCCCTGGAGATTACCAACAATCAGCGGGTGGTCCGCATCCTCCACTGCACCCGAGGCCGTCTGGATTTTGAACTGGATTGCTACCCCAAGTTCGACTACGGGACCATCGTTCCCCACGCTTCGTTGAGCAGTCCCACCACCGGTATGGCCCATGGCGGAGCGGAAGCGGTGTCGGTATTTTGCTCGTTCAGGCTCACCGTGGTGAACGATGGGTTCCGGGCACGCGGTGTGGTATTCGAAGGCGAGAAGTTGTACGCAACTGTATCTAATCAGCCCTCGTTCTCCCATCGCTCCGAGCACCTTACTCCGGCCGAGCTCGAACGGGAGCTGGATGATACTTGTGCGTTTTGGGAGAGTTGGTCAGCCCAATGCACCTTCCAGGGCGAACAGCGGGAAGCTGTGCTGCGGAGCGCCATAACGCTCAAATCCCTGACTTACTCTCCTTCGGGCGGGCTGGTCGCTGCGCCGACCACGTCGCTGCCGGAGTCCATCGGAGGCGAGCGAAACTGGGATTACCGCTACACCTGGATCAGAGACGCAACCTTTGCTCTATATGCCCTGTCCATCATCGGCTATACCGGAGAGGCACGGGCATTCAAAGATTGGCTGGAGTGGAGCACGTCAGGCCGGGCGCGCGACCTACAGGCGATGTACGGGTTAGGGGGAGAACGCCGGCTGACCGAGACTGAGATACCAGGATTGAAAGGCTACGAACACTCTCTGCCAGTGCGGATCGGGAACGGGGCGTATTCTCAGTTCCAACTGGACATCTACGGCGAGATCATGGACTCGGCCCACATATTCCGCAAGTTCGGCGGCGCGATGGACCCTGAATACTGGGAGTACTTGAGGCGCGTGGTGAACTTCGTGATCGATCATTGGCGGGAGCCTGACGAAGGCATCTGGGAAACCCGGGGCGGTCGCCAGCACTTCGTCTTTTCCAAAGTGATGTGCTGGGTGGCAATGGACCGGGCCATCAAGGCAGCCACGGCTTTGGGGCTACCGGGCGACGTGGACGCCTGGCGTTCGGTGCGGGCCGAGATCTGGAACGAGGTGATGGCCAAGGGCTATTCGCAAAGCCGCCAGTCCTTTATCCAGTCCTACGGAAGCAACAATCTGGATGCAGCCAACCTCATGCTGCCCCTGGTGGGCTTCATTCCCGCAACCGACCCGAAGATGCGTTCCACGATCCGGGCGCTGCGAAAGGAACTGACCAGCCCGGAAGGCTTTGTGTATCGTTACACAGGCTACGACGACGGGTTGAATGGCTCCGAGGGAACGTTCATCATCTGCACATTCTGGTTGGCCGACAATCTGATCCAGCTAGGAGAACTGGAAGAAGCGCAGAAGTTGTTCGACGCGGCCATGGGTTGCGCCAATGACCTGGGTCTGCTCAGCGAAGAATTCGACGCAACAACGGGAACCATGCTGGGCAATTTCCCTCAGGCGTTCTCGCACCTGGCGATGATCAACACGGCGGTGCATCTGCAACTAGCCGCCGACGGAACCGAACTCCAGATGGACCGGACGTAACTGCCTGGCACCATATTTGTTTCAGCCCGCTGATTAGCTTTGTTGATTACCACTGCTTAGGTCCAGTATCTGGCGAATTTCAGTTTGATACTGTTCCAGCAACTTGGGCCGGTTGTTGACGATCTGAACATTCCTCAAAAGCAAGAACAACTCCGGCTCAGAAAGCCCAATAGTACTTACGCTAAGATAAATCTCGTCATTTTTCAAAGCGAAATCGAATAGATTTATCCCACATTTCCCATATGGCTAAAAAGCTCTCTCAGTAATGCGTCGCTGTTATTTCAATTGTTGTCTAATTGTGAGCCAATTCCCGTTTTCACAGCTATAATTACTCCATAGCATGTCACTTTGCAGTAAGATGGCGTAAGCATCATGGAGGCACCCAACGGGTGACAGCGAACAAGCTCC
>JAQBXL010000125.1 GCA_027624135.1 Chloroflexota bacterium | reverse complement strand
CAGATGTCTTGCGCTATCTAACTTAAACCTGGTTGGTTATGGAGTAATTATAGCTTTACCAAAGGCAAATGGCACTTGATTAGACGGGAATTGGCTCACAATTAGACAACAATTGAAATAACAGCGACGCATTACTGAGAGAGCTTTTTAGCCATATGGGAAATGTGGGGTTAAAACCGTAGCCATCGCGGACCAATCTTCGGTGGCTGCGAAGGCACGGATTGCGCCTGGCGGACTATCTGCTATCATGTGTGGGCGCACGTCTACAGCTGTGACCAGCCGTGAATCGGCCGTGACTCAACTATGAGGCGACGTGACGCCTTTATGGAGGCCTGCCGCATGGTGAGCGAGGGTATCAGTCCAGGGCTTAAAGGCGAAAAACAGACACTGGTCTGTGAACATAATGTGGCGGGCCATGTGAGCAAATTCAGCACACCGTCCATGATCCTGCTCATGGAGCAGGCGGCTTCGGCTGGAGTCAACGACCACCTGCAAGAGGGCGAAGTCTCTGTGGGCATTGAGGTAAATGTACGTCACTTGGCCGCCGCCGACATCGGAGCGACCATCGTGGCCCACGCGGAGTTGATCTCGGTTGAGCGCAACCGCCTGACCTTTCAGGTGGACGCCTACGACGCCGACCGCAAGATCGGCGAGGGAACCCATAAAAGGGCAATCATCAAAACCGGAGGCTAGCGAAAAGACCTAGCCTCAACTTCATATCTGGCGCAATCTTGATTCTGATCTGGAGCGAATAGCATGGCTAATATGGAGCACGTTCAGCTCGTCAGGCGAGGCCGCGACCACGTTGCCCGCTGGCGGGAGGCCAATCCCGATGACACCCTGGACCTTAATGCAGCTTACATGAGCTACGTCAGGGCCCCGCAGGTGGATATCAGCGGTGCCGACATCAGAGACTCTGACCTGATGGGCGCGGTTTTGCAGCGGGCCAATCTTTCCGGCTGCCGTATGAATCCCTGTCATCTCTATCACGCCAACCTGAGGGAGGCCAACCTCAGCCAGGCCCGGCTGAACGGGGCCAACCTTCGGGGCGCTGACCTGCGCGGAGCAGACCTCACCGGCGCGGATCTAGACCGAGCTGTTCTGTCAGAAGCCAACTTGACCGGAGCGAAACTGGTCAACGCCAATCTCTCTAGGGCCAGCCTGGCTGGAGCCAACCTGACCGACGCTGATCTCACCGGTGCCAGCTTTGCCCGAGCCTCACTGAACCGGGCGAACATGACCAATGCCATCTGTTTTAATAGCGACTTTTTCCAGGCTCAGTTCTGGAGCGTGGACCTCACTGGTACCAACTTTTCGGGAAGTCAGTTCGGATATTCGATCTTTCAGGACTGTGATCTAAGCGACGCGAAGAACCTGGACCAAGTGCGGCACGATGCGCCGAGTACGGTGGGTCTGGATACTTTATTTCGGTCCAACGGGCAGATCCCAGAGGCATTCTTGAGGGGCGCCGGTCTGCCTGAGGCGGTATTTGGGTTCTTGCAGACGGCCGAAAAGGACACCACAAGTTTGGTCAACTGCTTCATCTCCTGCATCGATGAGGAAGTGGAAATCGCCAATGTGCTGAGGGACGACCTGCATTCTGAGGGCGTCCGAAGCTGGGTTTTCTCCCAGGTCGCCCGAGGCAACCCGCTTGTTTCTAGGCAAAGCGACTCAGACCAGGAAGAGGTCGAGCGTTGGGTCAGATCCTTTGACAAGTTGGTGGTGCTTGGGTCCGCCCGGTCCTTGGAAGTCGAAGCAGTATTGAATGACATCACCCATGCCAAGCAAGTGCAGCTTTCAACGGAAAAGTGGTCCCTATTTCTGGCGGCAACCGATGACGCCCTTGTTGAGCCAAAGGTTCGGTCTACCCGCAACTTGGCCGCGGAACATGTTGTGTTCGATCTGAGAGGAAAGCAGAGCGACCCTGAAACTTATAAACAAGAAGTAGGACGCTTGGCCGAAGCCCTCAAGCAAGACCAACCCGCCAGCGCCGGCATCCCAGTCTCTAATCTGAGTGCCGACCAGCTATAACCCAACTCGAGAACGGATCAGATCGATCTGATTGACGTGGGGCTGGAGAATTCCTCTCCAGCCCCTTTTTGTGTCTAGGGTATTTCTAGCGTCCACCAGAAGGATTGCCGATCCCAAACCCGCTCATGGTGAGCCCGTCGAACCACTCACTCCGCCTGAACCATCTCAACCAGAAGCATTCCTTCGACAGGCTCAGGATGAGCGGGTCTTGGAAAGGAGCCGGATTCAGCGTCATCATCGCAATCCTTCCGCTGCAAGGATTGCAATCCAGGAGGTCCCTCCCTAGGGAGATTTTCTGGGGTGGAGACCTATCACCGCTTAGTAGCGTCGACTGGATTCCGGCGTAGGCCGGAATGACGGGAGAGGGTTGAGAGTTCGTGACAACGGGCCGGGCGAGGGATGCCGTCTACCAAGGTGGAAACCAAAGAAACAACAAAGAAGCCACCCTTGACGTGCCCAAAGTGGAAGTCAGAGAAACGACAAAGAGGCCGCCCTCGACTAGTCGAGGGCGGCCTCTTATTGGTACCTACGGTTAGGTGGGTGAACAGGCTACTTAGATGTAGTCTGGCATTTCCATCATTTCGAGGTTGTCTCGGCTCTGAGACAAGCCGGTCTGGAGCTCCTGGCGGAACTCGTTCAACATGTCGTCACTGACGTTTCCGCCTGCGGCGATAGCCTTCTGCTTCAAGGCTTCAAACGCCCACTCCTCAGTGTCACCGTGAGGCATGGAGTTGAAGAACTCGCGCTCGAATACCGGCAGTTCGCCGGGTCCGAAGTAACCCTTGCCCTCTAGCTCGTAGCCTTCGAGGTCATGGGTACCCTTGCCTAGAATCTGGCCGGTCTCTGCATAGTGTGTCATGACAGTGGCCATGCCGTACTTCTGGATGGGGCAGACCTTCATGCAGATGCCGCAGCCGAGGTAACGGGCCATGACAGGGCGGCAACGCTTGAAGTAGAGCTTGTGCTTCTCGATGCCTCTCCACCAGACCTTGTCGCGCATCAGGGCGCGGCCCGGGCAGCGGTTGACGCAGACCTGACAGACCTGACAGAAGGCATGGATGCCATAGTCAACGGGCTTGTCATGTACAACGTTGGCGTCGGTGGTAACAATCATGATGCGGCAGCGGGAGCCGACATGGGGGGTCAGCAGGTAGCCGCATGCGCCCAAGGAACCAAGGCCGGCTGCCACAAACATGGGGATGTAAGGGCCGGTGTTGTCATTCGGGCTGTGGACCTGGGCGCGGTAGCCCAGACCCTGGATGAACTTGGCAATTTCCAGACCTGCGGCGCCTTCGGTACGGTAGGTGCTGGAGTGGACGATCTCGGCGTCAACGCTGGGGATCGTCTGCGTGGGCTCGAAGTCCTGCTCGTAAGCCAAGCAGATGGCATGGGGGAACTTCACCCAGTCCTTCTTCGATTGATAGGTGTACCGGTGGTCGTAGGCGGTGATGCCCACTTCGATGTATCCGAGCTCGCGGCACTTGGCCTTGATGGCTTCGGTTACGTCGTCGCCGGTCGCTGCAGCCGTTGGCTCCTGGTCGCCGGTCAAGCGGGCGGCCATGATAATCGGCATGTTCAGCTTGTCATGCTCCTTCCGAATCTCACGCATCTCTACGTGGGTATCGCGGATGGTGTTTGCCCAGTCACGAGAGGCTCTCTCGGTGATGTTCATGGTTTCCAGGGGATATTCGCGGGCGTACCAATCGACTTCCCGGTTATTCAGCGGAATGCCAGGTACAGTTTCCAATTCCTCAGGAATCGGAATGGTGACGGATTTGTCACCGGTGTATTTGCCAGGCCGGACGACTTCGTGGCCAATCTTTAGCATGCTTGTCCCTCCAAAAAAGGTATATAGCCGGACTCGGATGGTAGTCTTAGCCCACACATTACCGGCGGGCTATTTATTTGTCAAGACCATTTCCTGCTTAAGATTGTATTCGATTGTTGAATATACTTCAACACAAAGTTTGATATTTACGTTTGCCGTACAAAATTTAGCGGTATGCCTAATACATTAAGTGAATTGCGACGAATATCGGCGGATATGTCCTACCCACCTCTCCGGCGGGCAATCATAGCGTCTGCCAGCGGACTCGCACCTGATCGGATCGCGACGTCGACCAATGCCGGACGGCCCGATGCCAGTGCCCGGCCTACCGCCGGTCCGACTTCGGCGGGTTTGTCCACATGCTCGGCGTAAGCGCCGATGGCCTCGACCACCTTATCGTAGCGGATCGGCCGCAGGTCAGTCCCGACGGCGCGGTTGTAGTAGGCCACTTGAAAGGTCTTGTCGATACCCCAGGTGTGGTCGTTGCCCAAGACGGTTGTGATGTTGATGTTGTGCCGGATGCAGGTGTCGTACTCCATGGAGTAGAAGCCAAATGCCCCATCTCCCGAGAAGGCCAGGACTTTGCTTTCGGGAAAGGCCAATTTGGCGGCCATGGCGTAGGGCACCGCAGCTCCCAGGTGGCTTAAAGGCCCCAACCTTTGGAACCGTCCCGGCTTGCGGGCCTTTAAGAATGACCGGCCCCACTGCACATAATCTCCACCGTCCATCACCAGAACCGTGTCTTCGTCTATATGCTGCTCCAGGTTGGTATATACGTCCAAGGGATGCATCGGTTCTTGGCCGTCGGCCTTGGCCCTCAGTTCGGCATCCCAGGCGGCGGCGTCGCTGTTGAGTTGGTCTACCCAGGGGGCCACGTTCTCTTTGGAGACACCGCCGGTCTTGCACTCTGCGGTTATCTGTTCCACCACCGCCCCCAGGTCGCCCTGTATCCCCACGGCCACGCCCCGGTTGCGGCCGATCTCGGCGGGAGACGGGTCGGCCTGAATGATCTTGGCCGAATCGGAGAATACTCCGCCGTAGCGGTACCGGTGGTCCAGCCGTTTGCCCAGAAGAAGCACAACATCGGCTTCGCGGAAACGCCGGGCCGTCGGGTTTAGCGCCCCGTCCGCGTACCCGAAGCATAGGGGATGTTCGTCGTCCAAGAGCCCCCTGGCCTGCTCTACGGTGAATACTGGGATGCCGGTGGATTCGGCCAGTTCTTGCAGTTGGGCCGGGTCCACCGAGTACCGGGCCGGGTTGCCGGCGATGATCACCGGCTTTTTGGCGCCTCTTAATAAAGAGGCGGCCTGCTCGATCAATACCGGGTCGCCCTGGGGCCGTCCTGTGGGGCGGTATTCCTGGGGCATGTATTGGGGCAGGTCTTCTTCCGATATCTCTGCTTCTTGTAGGTCGATGGGAAACGTGAGGTGCACCGGGCCGGGACGCCCGGTGGTGGCCGTGCGGAAGGCGGTGGCCACGAACTCGGGGATACGCGTTTTGTCGTGGATCATCCAGGAGCCCTTGGTCACTGGCGTAGTCATGCCGATCTGGTCGATCTCCTGGAAGGCCGACATTCCATGTTGAGGTGTTTCGGCGGCGCCTGCGATGAAGATTACCGGGCTTTCGGAGGTGTAGATCGCGGGCAGCGCCGAGATGGCATTGGAGAAGCCGGGTCCGCCGGTGAAGATTCCCACCGCCGGACGCCCGGTTATTCGTGCGTAGCCATCGGCCATGTGCAGGGCTGCTCCCTCGTGCCTGGTGTCGATGAACTGGATACCCTCGTCTTCCGCCGCGTCTACCAGAGGTAGGATGGTGTCGCCAACGATGGTGAACACCTTTTCGATCCCTTCCATCTTGAGGCACCGGATGAAGAGGTGAGCGCCGGTCAGTTTTGCCATGATCCCTCCTGGGTTAGCGAGATTATCTGGTTATTGAATCAGGTCGATTGGGGTAGGATTCACCCCGATCCGTTGCCCAAAAGAGCTTACTTGAGGTGGCATCATCCGGCAAGTGTCGTTGCCATATAATAGACACCACAATGATCGACAGATTGAAGATAACGGCAGGGAAGATAACAGCAGGCAAGGTTTAACCGGCTGTGGGAACCTTATATATAGTAGGCACTCCCATCGGAAACCTGGAGGACCTGACGCCCAGGGCGGCCCGCATACTGGGAGAAGTCTCCCTGGTGGCGGCCGAGGACACCAGAGTCTCCCGGCGGCTGTTGAGTCATCTTGGGATTCGGCCTAGAATCACCAGCTTTCACCAGCACAATTGGCGCGGCAAGTTAGATCAGGTGTTAGCGCAGTTGGCCGAGGGCGATGTGGCGCTGGTCACTGATGCTGGGATGCCGGGGATCAGCGATCCGGGGAGCGAATTGGTGGCGGCGGCGGCTCAAGCGGGTTTCAAGGTGGAGGTGGTGCCGGGCCCATCAGCAGTTACGTCGGCATTAGCCATATCCGGTTTCCCCGGCGACGGATTCTTGTTTCTCGGGTTCCTGCCCAGACGCAAGAAGGATCGGCAGGCCAGATTGAAAGAGGCGTCGTCGTCGGCTGTGCCCTTGGTTCTATTTGAAGCGCCTCACCGCTTGCGGGCAATGTTGGCCGATATGGAAGCGGTCCTAGGAGACCGGCCTTTGGCCGTTTGCCGAGAACTGACCAAGCTGCACGAAGAGGTTTTCCGAGGTACTGCCGCCGAGGCGTTGGAGCATTTCAGTTCGCCTAGAGGCGAAGTGGTGGTGGTGATCCAGGGCCGACAGATTGCGGCCGGCGGTCAGGAGGCCCCGAACGATGGGGCAGGGATCGCCACCGACGAAGAGTTACGCAAGACGCTCACCGGCCTGCGGCAGTCTGGAGTCAAGGCCAAAGATGCCGTCGCCCAGGTCGCTGAATCCACGGGTCTGGCCAAGAACCGGGTGTACCGGGTCTGGGTGGAGTTGGGCCGGGAGGCCCGTTAGTCTAAGAGTCTCGTCCGAAGTGGTAACCGGCCTCGCGAGACAGCAAGGCCGGTTACCGTTCAATCTAGAATACTATTCAGCTTGGTTTTGTTATGGTCCGATGGGATGAGTTGCGGGCAGAGTGCCGGCAACAACCTCTTCTCCGAATCCGCAAATCGGATGGCCAAAACCGCCGACGCTCTCTGGATTTCCATGGGCGTCGTCAGCAATATCAAATATGAGGTTGTCGAATCCGACGCCGCTAAGCCCGGCGGGAACGAAGTCCAAGCCCAGTCCGTCTCTGGTTCTCCAAGCGACGTTGTGGTCGGCGCAGGAGGTGTCGCCGCTTACTCCGACGGCTCCTACCAGAACGCCATCTGCGTCATACAGCGCCAGTCCGCCGCCGAATACGTTGACTCCCCCAATCTTTTTTCCGATCATCGGGTCATCATCGGTGCCGAAGTCGTCAGAGTCGCCGCCGTATGCGACTTTCGTGTCTACCGGATTGCTTTCCTGAAGCCCAAAGAGGCTGCCGCCGGGTTGGACTGCAGAAAATAGGTTGGCGGTGGAGAGCGCCAGACCGGGTATTAAGCTCAGAGGACCCTCGTCCTTGTTAAGGCTAAAGGCATTAGCGGTGTTGGCTTTCTGAGCCGAGATCACACGGCTTCCCAGCCACTGGTCGTTGTTATCGTCGCCGGTCTTGGCCAGTTGGCATACGACACCATTACTATCGACTACCGTGGCCCACATTTCGTTGGATAGACCTCCGTTTTTTCCATCTAGGGCCGCGCTAAGCGCTGCCAGTAGTTCCGAGTGGCTGGGCAACGAATTACATTCGGATTTCGATTTGTCGTGGTCGTCGTCATCGTCGTCGGCGGTGATGACCGCCGCGAATAACGCGCTGGACAGGCCCACTAGACCCAAGATACCGATCAGTAACAAAAACTTGCGTATGAATCCCCTTTTTTCCTTGTGCGGAATTTGATTTTCGGAAGTGTATTCGAACTGACATACCATGTCAACATAACTCGTACCCCCCAGATCCACCGCCTAAATTAGGCTAGATAAGGAAAGACCTCGTTGGCACCCTTCAGCAGAAGGG
>JAQBXL010000124.1 GCA_027624135.1 Chloroflexota bacterium | reverse complement strand
AGTCGAGCCAATAGACCGGTAGAATCAAGTCATTGCGCGAGAGGCTCTCTTCTCGCTTCAGGAAGAGATCGTACTCGTCACGGCATGCCGAACTATTGAAATACAGGGGAGTCATGATGGGAATCAGGACCAGCACATCCGCCAAAGCGCGACGTACCTTTTCCGACCATTGCTCGCCCCAGCGAATGTCTTTGATGTCTTGAAAGACTTGGAAGCCACGCTCACCGGTCCACATGCGGACCGTGTTTTCCAACCGTATTCGGAACTCAGTTACCTTGCCGTCTTGATATTCGTCGTCTAGGCGGGCGTAGCTCAGGAACGCTGCGAACTCGGCCATGATGCATACTGTCCTAATCCGGGGTTCCCCAGATCAAACTAACTTTCCTGGATATAACTCAATCTGGGATACCGCCAAATATAATCCCGCATTCCAAGAGCGTCAAATGCGGTCAAACGCGGCCTGATTCACTCAATTCCCCCGCTTTCATGGGGTAACCATAGCACTGCCAAGCGTAAAATCCCCAAACCGCTGGTCTACGCCCAAGTCTCCCCCTTCGGTGGTGATGGTGGCACCGTGCAATTCCAGGCGGACTTTGGGGTTGAACTGGAGCCGGAGAGGAGCTATTTCGACGTCACCCATCGGGTGCCTTCAGGATGCTTGCGCTATATTGCTGAAAAGCGACAAATTATAGAGTAATAATAGCTGTGAAATCGCCAAATAACCCACAATCAGATGATAGTTGAAAGAACATCGCCGAATTACTGAGAAAGCTTTTAGCCATACGGGAAATGTGCCCTATATTCAAAGCCGTGCTATCCTGTCGCAACCAGCGATAGCCAATCCAATTTGATCCTCTGACCACTACGTTTTCATCAAGGAGAAACAACCATGCCGTCTTATACCAAGGGCGATGTCACCATCCAATATGAGGAGGCCGGGTCCGGGTTCCCGTTTCTAATCACCCCCGGCGGCGGCCTGAACTCATTGATCAAAGGCTGGCCTAACCAGGTCTTCAACGCGATGGAGGAGTACAAGAACGACTTTCGCTGCATCACGATGGACCAGCGCAACGCGAACGGCGGCGAGTCCAGCGGGCCGGTCCCGGTCGACGACCCATGGGGAGCGTTTGCCGACGACCAACTGGGGTTGATGGACCACCTAGGCATCCAGGAATTCTTCTTCATGGGCTTCTGCATCGGCGGCCCGTTTGCGCTCAAGCTCATGGAAAGGGCTCCCGAGCGTGTCGTGGCCGGCGTGCTCTGCCAGCCGGTTGGGCACAACCCGAAGTTCCCTGATTCTATGTACGACTCTGGCCACGATGTCTGGGCGCCCGCGCTGCTAGCCCGCCGGCCCGACCTGACCATGGAGACCTGCGCAGCCTACCTGCATAACCTTTACCGCGTGGATTCTGACTTTGTGTATAGCGTGTCGCGCGACTTTGTCCGTTCGTGCCAGACGCCGATGCTAGTCATGCCTGATAACACACCATCGCACTCCTACGAGGCAGCCATCGAAGTGATCGAGTTGGCGCCAAAAGCTGAGTCAACGGTATATCCGTGGAAAGAGGAAAAGGACGTGCTGGCCAAGACGATAATCCAGGTGCGCGACTACCTCAAGGCGCATCAACCCTAGACAACATAGTGACTCAATGATCGAACTCAGAACCCCTGCGACAACGGCTTATCGTCGTAAATCTCCGATGATGAAAAGCACGGGGATTGGGTGTCTTCTCAGGTTGCTTTGCATGGAGGAGGGCATGGGTTCGAGTCTTGTATCGCACACGATCTATTTTCGGTCGCTGTCGTAATCTGTGCCGTTCGATTCCTTTGAGTCGGCAAGTGCGCTTCTGAACGTTTCCCACGCCCCAACCTCAGGTCCTTCATCCCAGCCGTCGAAGTGCACCAAGTTTTCTAGTTCCAGGCGGTCGCGCCAGCCCGCGGTCTGCAGCACCGGGTTCGGCGGGAACTCAACTGGGTATCCCAAGCATAGGTACGCTACGGGTATTACGTGGTGCGGGATGCCCAATATCTGGCGTAATTGGGGCTGCCTCAAGATACTGACCCAGCCGGCGCCCACACCTTCGGCCCTAGCCGCCAACCAGAGGTTCTGAACGGCGCAGCAGGTTGAGTATAGGTCTGTCTCTTGTATCGAGTTTCGCCCCAGGACCACCTCGGCCCGTGTCGGGTCGCAAGTGACGCAGACGTTGACCGCCGATTCCAAGATTCCTTCCAACTTCAATGACAGATAGTGGGAACGGCGCGGTTCGTCGAAGAAACTGGACGCCGCTTGGCGCTCCCGGTCGAATAGGTCTTTAACCCTCTGCCGGACGGCCATGTCTCGAACCATGACGAAGTCCCAAGGCTGCATGAAGCCGACGGACGGTCCATGATGGGCGGCGCGTATGATCCGGGCCAGAACCTCCGGCGGGATCGGATCGCTCTTGAAAGTCCGTATATCGCGCCGGGAATAGATCGCCCGGTATAGACCTCTTTGTTCCTCTGGGGTAAATCCACCTGTTTGAACTAGCGATTCTGATGCCATATTTCCTTACTCCCGAGTTTCGATCAGACAATCAGCCCGAAAATCAAACCAAAACGAGACATAGATTTAAAAAGCCCCCGTCTTCCTCAGGAAGAACGGGGGCTTTGACATACATATCTGCCCACTCGATCCACGAAGCGGTGGCACTAGCGCGGCAGGTCTCCTGACTCTTGGATCGATACCCTTCGGCGCCTTCCCATCCCGGATAACCGGGTCAGTGGCTGGCCATAGCCGTGTCGAAGGACTCCCCAATCACAGTGGCGGGCCCGTGCCGGAGTCTCACCGGCTTTCCTATTCTTCCCGATGCCACTTCTATCCGATCTATCCACAATCTATCCAATAGAAGGGGAGAAATGCCAACGGGACACCGCACGCTATTCTGTTTCCGATTGCAACGTTAGGGGATGCTAAGTCGAAAGTCAACGTACTCTGCGGCTTTAGTTCAAACGTCGTATGCGGGTATTTCGTATCTGGTAATCAGTTATGCAAACTAGACAGGTCCACCCGGCTGGCCCCTTTAGAGCCGCGAAGTAGGGTGGATTCGCGTCACATCTCCGGTCTATTTAGTGCTTGGGGTACTCGACTGCTGGGTGAGAATATAGCCATAACGATAATGATATGACCAATGCGGTCATATCTGATGGACCGCGGCGAGTCTAACCCGGCCCTTGAAGCGGTCTGGGAGTTCATGCCGCATATAGCAGTTCGGTCCGCGAACCCGGCGTCATATTCTACTCCAACAAAATTAGGACAATGCAATGAGATTAAACATTACAGCCAAAATACTGGGCGGTTTCCTCGCGGTGGTCGCGCTGCTGGTGGTCGCATCGGCCATCGGTTGGAACGGCCTCAATTCGTTGGAATCCGAAGTTAACCACATAGTCCACGAGGCACTCCCGGAGGATGAAGAGGTCCGTGACTTGGAGCTACAAGTGGCGCTCCAGAGCGAACTTTACTTTGAATACGCACTGACCTTGGACGAAGAGATCCTATTCGAGGCGCGGGAACACACCGAGATCATAGAAGGAGAAGCGCAGCAGTTGGAGGCACAACTAGCCGGCGAGCCAGAACTGCTGGCCCTACTGACTCGATTCGAAGAATAATATGTCGACTTCGTTGACGAGTTGGAGCTGGTGGCCGCCGACTTTGCCGCCGACTTTGCCGCCGGCGACAGCCATGCTGGGATTGAAGCCATCCATATCGCTACCGCCCAAGAGGCCGCTATGGAAGAGGAATTGGCGGAATTGGCCTTCTTGATTGAAGAGGGCATTGAAGCCTCCTTCCTGTCGGCGGAAAGCGCCCACAGCAGCGCCGTCACGATGATTATCGTTGTGGCCATCATATCCGTGATCGCAGCCATAGCTTTGGGCCTATATCTTTCCTTGGCAATTTCCAGCGGCGTCAATGCTGTTGGCAACGCGCTCCAAAGGATCGCGCTGGGCGATGTAAATGCCGAGGTAAACGTCAAGTCCGCAGATGAGATCGGCGACATGGCCCGCTCCTACGGGGACATGCGCCAGTATCTGATTGAGACAGTGGAAGCCGTCAGCCAAATTGGCAACGGCAACCTCACTGTCAACGTCAAACCCAGGTCTGAAAACGACGCATTGGGCAACGCTTTCGTCCAAATGGTCGACAGTCTGCGCAGTTTGATCGGCCAGGTTCGGACCACCGCCGACAACCTAGGCGGCGCGAGCCAACAGCTTGCGGGCGCAGCCCAGCAGGCAGGCCAGGCCACCCAGGGCATTGGCGAAACCACTCAGCAATTAGCCTGCGACACCCAGCAGCAGGCCGAGACCGTGGATAGCACGAACTCAGCCATGGGAGAGCTTTCCAATGCCATTGAGCAAATAGCCAAGGGCAGCCAAGAGCAGTCGGGCCAGGTAGAGCAGGCTGCGACCATAGTGGGCCAGGTCTCGCGGGCAGTAAGCGAAGTTGCTCAGAATGCCCAGGCGGCGGCCAGCGGGTCCCGGGAAGCCAACGAGGCGGCACGAGTCGGCGCGGACATGGTCGGGAAGACCGTGGAAGGCATGCAGAAGATCGAGGCTGCGGTAAGCATGGCCTCGGACAGGATCACCGAGCTTGGCACCCAATCCGCTGAGATTGGCAAGATCGTGGCGGTGATCGACGACATCGCGGCCCAGACCAACCTGCTGGCGCTGAACGCGGCCATTGAAGCCGCCCGTACGGGAGAACAGGGCCGTGGCTTCGCGGTGGTAGCCGACGAAGTCCGCAAATTGGCCGAGCGAGTCACCGACGCGACCAAGGAGATCGCCAGCCTCATCGACAACGTTCAGAAGGGAGTCGACGAGTCCATCAAGGCGACGGAGGACGGCACGCGTGAAGTGGCCGACGGGGCCGTACAGGCCCAGGAGGCCGGCAAGATACTGGAGCAGATACTGGCTTCGGTTGAAGCAGTATCCGGCCAGGTGGAGCAGATATCCGCCGCCGCCGAACAGGTAAGCGCGTCCAGCGACGAGATGGTGAAGACCATCGACAACGTCAGCGCCGTGGTCGAGCAGAACTCAGCAGCCTCGGAGCAGATGACCGCCAACAGCGACGGGGTCGTGCGGGCGATGGAAGGCGTTGCCGCAGTCACTCAGCAAAGCAGCGCGGCTGCTCAGGAGATGTCGGCTTCCGCCGAGGAGATGAGCGCCCAAGTGGAGGAGGTTGTGGCCTCGGCTGAGGCTCTGTCGGAGATGGCCACGTCCCTACAGTCGGCAGTCTCGGTGTTCAATGTTGACAACGGTGCCCAAACAACGACCAATGGCTCGTCCCCTGCTCGCAAGCCGCAGGATAAGGAATATACCAATGACTCAAACGGGTCTACGCCGATTGATGAAGAGTTGGCAATGACCCGCTAAGAAAATCTCGTAACCCGAGTTTTCATCAGGGAGGCCGCGTACGGAGGCCGCAACGGCCTGTCGTATTTGCCTCCGTGCCCGAACGCGTAGAAACGTTCTCCCGGCGGGTACTCAAGCCTTAGTTCGCCCCAAGGGCGCACCCAGATCGAAGGAAATTTAAGTTATGACACTAGAAACAGCAAACATCGAAGTTGACGAAAAACAACTTGTCGTGTTCGACCTGGCTTCGGAAACGTATGGGGTCGACATTGGATCGGTCCGAGAAATCATCCGCATCCAGGAAACCACCAAGGTGCCTCGCACGCCTGAATTTGTGGAGGGTGTGATCAACCTGCGAGGCAAGGTGATCCCGGTAATTGACCTGCGCAAAAGATTCGGATTCAAGAAGACCGAGGCTACCAAGGACACGAGGATCGTGGTGGTAGATATCGGCGGGAACGACATTGGGGTTGTGGTAGACGCTGTAACCGAGGTGCTCCGTCTGTCGTCCGCCTCCGTCGAGCCCCCTTCTGGAGTGATAACCACCGCCGATTCCGACTATCTACTAGGAATCGCCAAGCTGGAAACCCGGCTGATCATCCTCCTCGACCTCCAGCGGGCGCTGGCAGCCGATGCACTAGCGGCCAGTTCTTTAGCGCAGAACGGCGAACTGGAAGATGACGTCTCCGGCAGCGAAGCCCCTGTAAAGGTAAAGGCCAAGGCCAAGTCCAAGGGGTCTACTAAAGCCGAATCTATCGTGGAAGAAGAGTACGAGCCAGAACTCCAGGCAGCCGACTAACCAGTACAGCCAAGACCCAACTCGCTAAAAACAGGGTGGAATCGTGGATCTTAGCCCCGATATTACGCCCGAAGACCTTGAGGTATTCCTGCAAGAGGCGGATGAGCAGATAGAACTGCTCGACGAGGAAATCGTCCGCCTCGAACGGGAAGAGGACACAGCGCCCTTACTCCAAGAGATTTTCAGGGCGGCCCATTCATTAAAGGGACCGGCAGGGATGATAGGCCATCATCAGATGGCAAACCTTGCGCACAGCATGGAGAATATTCTTGATCAGCTGCGCCTGGGCACAACCGGGGTAAGCACTCCTATTGTTGATGCTTTATTGGTTGGCCTTGACCTCCTCCGCGCCTTGAAAGATGACCTTAGCAACGGAACGGATAGCCAGATCGAAATCTCTGACGCTGTATCCGTTCTGGACTCGCTGGCCCACGCTGGCGAATGGCAGGTGCCTGGCAGCGCGTCTCCGGATGAGGGGCAAGCAAAGCTGCATCTGGATCGTGAACATGAAGAACAGGTCCGGTCATCCCTCGACGCCGGCGCACATGCATATCTGCTTCAGGCCAACATCAGCCTAGCGTCCGGATGGGTTGGCATACGTTGCTTCCAGTTATTAGACGCACTTTCACAATTATCGGAGATTATTATCTCCATCCCGTCTCTTGCCGACATCGAGAACAACAAGGAATCGAATCTTGTTCAAGTGGTGATGACCACTGACCAAGATGTGGAGACGATCCAAAAAATTGTCTCCGAGATCGAAGACATTGAAGATCTAGAGATGACCCCCATCGATCCCGACGATCCTGAGTCAGACGCGTGGCAGGGATTGGTGTCAGATGTGCCAAATCAGCTTTTGAGCGGCGCGCCTGACACACCGGACGATACCGAAGACGGCGGCGGGAAAGAGCTGGCAGTCGTTGGGGCGCCCGTTGAAAATACTGGGGCCGAGCAGCCCGCAGTCAGCGAAGGCGGCGGCAATGGCCAGGTCCGGTCACAGCAGACCCAGACCGTCCGGGTGGATGTTGAACGCCTGGACAACCTTATGACAACCATCGGTGAGCTCGTGATCGACCGGACCCGAATCGCGCAGATCGGCCGATTGCTGCAAGCTAAGTACAAAGACGACGAACTCGTACAAGCTCTCGGCGAGACCTCGGCTCATGTGGCCAAGGTTGTTGACGACCTACAAAACGAGATCATGGAAGTTCGTATGATGCCCATCGGCACCGTCTTTAACGGGTTCCCCCGGATGGTCCGTGATCTGGCTCAACGCTTTGGCAAAGAAGTGGAGTTCGTGGTCGAAGGTCAAGACACCGAGATCGACCGGACAGTGGTAGAGCGCATTCGCGACCCTCTTCTCCACCTGCTTAGAAACTCGATAGATCATGGAATCGAGACCCCCGATGTGCGTACCGCTGCTGGAAAGCCTGCCAGGGGCACCATCACGCTTTCGGCCAATCAGGAACAGGGATCCATAGTCATCAGGGTTGCCGGCGACGGTACGGGTATCGACCCTAATGAGCTGCGGGCAACTGCGGCAAAAAAGGGAATGCTCAGCCAGGAGGCAGCCGACCGGCTAAGCGATTCAGAGGCCATCGACCTGATCTTTGCTCCGGGAGCCTCCACTGCCGCTGCGACCACCGAGGTGTCCGGCCGTGGCGTTGGCATGGACATAGTCAAGACAAACATCGAGAGCATCGAGCTCTTGTCAAAACCTGTGGAAATTCCCTTCCGGGCTAATGGCGGATCAGTCCGCCGCAGCCG
>JAQBXL010000123.1 GCA_027624135.1 Chloroflexota bacterium | reverse complement strand
CAACAATTGAAATAACAGCGACGCATTACTGAGAGAGCTTTTTAGCCATATGGGAAATGTGGGATTAACACTTCTGAGCGTGGGCCTTCTCGTTCTTGTGGCCTGCTCAGAGGAGAAAGACACTCAACAACAACCGGCTCCCACGGCAACTGTGGCGGCGCTCCCCACGTCCGAGCCGGACCCCGCCGGAACGCAGGAGCCGTCCGAGACCCCTGACCCGGCAAAGACTCTCGAACCCACCCGTGTGCCGGATCCCACGGCTACTCCCAGGCCAACGGAGACACCGGTACCGACACCGGCAACTGAAGCCACTGCAGTGCCTGAGCCCACCCCAGCTCCCACTCCGGTCCCAGTGCCCTCCTTCGTGATCGGGTCGGGTTCGGCCAAGCTGGCGGCCAGCGACTCGGCACAGGGCAAGAAATTCGGAACTGACGTCGCGCTCTACGGCGATACAATCATCGCTGGTTCGCCTGCCGACTTCTCCAAGGGCACTGACTCCGGGGCCGCCGTGGTATTCACCAAAACTGGTGATGTTTGGACCGAGCAGGCCAAATTGGTGGGAGGCGACACGGGAGAAGCTGATCTACTCGGACAGGTGGTCGCCCTGAGCAGCGACACCGCAGTCCTGGGAGCTCCTGGGGACACACCTGTGGGCACCGGTTCCGGATCGGCCTACGCGTTTGTGCGCAGTGACGGCCTCTGGACCGAGCAGGGCAAACTCACCGCCAGCGACGCAGCCACGGGAGACCAATTTGGCTGGTCGGCCGCCATCAGTGGCGACACGATAATCATAGGCGCGCCCAGCGACACCCCCTCTGGCGTTAATTCCGGTTCCGCCTACGTATTCACCCGGACCGATGGCGTCTGGACCGAGCAGGCCAAACTCACCCCCAGCGGCCTGGCTTTCGACGGCATGTTCGGTTGGTCGGTCGCCATTGACGGCGATACCGCAGCCGTGGGGGCATTGAACGACATCTCCAATGGCATCAACTCGGGCGCGGCGTATATCTTCACCAGAACAGATGGCGTCTGGACCGAACAGGCCAAGCTCTCCTCCGGCGACGGTGCACCGGAACACAACTTTGGGCGTTCGGTAGCACTTTCCGGCGACACGCTGGCCGTCGGCGAGTCTGGTAACGCTGATAAGGGCGCCAACACCGGAGCGGCGTACGTGTTCACCCGCGTTGATGGCGCCTGGGCCCAGCAGGCCAAGCTCTCCGCCAGCGACGCCTCCACCGCCGACTACTTCGGCTGGTCAGTGTCCATAGACACCAACGCCGGTGGTAACACCGTGGCCGTCGGGGCGTTCGGCGATACCGCAAATGGTGTAGACGCCGGATCAGCATACGTCTACAAACGGGTTGGAACGTCGTGGACCGAGCAGTCCAACCTGACCGCAACCGGCGCGGCAATCAACCAAAAAGTGGGCACTTCGGTGTCCGTCAGCAAAGACTATCTGGTTGCGGGAGCGCCCGGGGATTTCCAGAAGGGGACCGATACCGGGGCGGCCCAGGTGTTCACCGCCCAGATACAGTAGCAGCTTTAGTCTGACGATCCATCTTTAGCAGACCGTCTTTAGCAAACCACCTTTAGCAAACCATTTGGGGGCCGTGTTTAACGGCCCTCTTTTTAATCTCAGCTTAATTTCAGCATGTTCCGTATCCAGTGGGGACCGGGGCTTCTGAAACTACGGCTTTGAAAGCAAGAACCGGATAGAACCGCCCAAGATATTGGGGTATTCTGATGGCGTCGGTGAGACCTGAATCGATGATTCGACTGGAGAACGCCTGGGAGAACGATATGGAACGATGGCCCACAGAACTATCACCCGAAGCCGTGGCCGAATGGGTCGGCCAGCACTTCGAAGCCACCCTGATGGAACACTTGAAGATGCAGGTTATCGAAGTGAGTAGAGAGCGGACGGTCGTCGAGATGCCGGTCCATCCAGGCATCATCATGCCGTCGGGCCACGTCCACGCCGGGAGCATGATCTCTCTAGCTGACACCGCCGCCACATTCGCCGCGATGGTCACCTCCTCGCGCGAGTTGAAACTGGAACAGAAACCAATGGCAGTCAGCATATCGTCCCAAGTGGTCGCCAACGTACAAGAGGGCACGATCCGCGCCGAGAGCACGGTGACCCATCCCGGCCGTACCCTCGTTGCAGTGACCACCGCCGACGGTGGCAAGCTGCTGGCCCTGGTCAACTCGACCCATTTCATCCGGCCTTGAAACTAGGCCCAAACACGAACGGATAGAGGACAAGATGGTTAACGCGACCGATCGAAATATCAGGCGAGATATCAGGAATGAAACCCCTGGCCAAGTCGAAGAGATGTGGCAGGCAGTCCAGACCCGTGACTCCAGAGCCGACGGACGTTTCGTGTACGCGGTCAGGTCCACGGGAATCTATTGCCGCCCCACCTGCCCAAGCCGCCGGCCCTCACCCAACCGCGTCGCTTTCTTCCCCCGTGCCGTAGACGCAGAGACCGCAGGATTCAGGGCCTGTAAACGCTGCCTGCCGGACCAGGACTCTCCCAACGCAGGTCTGGTTCGGCGGGTCTGCAAATACATACAAGAATACTCGGACCAACCCGGTCAGCCACGGTCGGCGCCCACTCTTTCTCAATTGGGCCGGGCGGTCGGGAGCAGCCCTTCGCACCTGCAGCGGGTGTTCAAAGGAGCCACCGGAGTCACGCCGCGCCAGTATGCGGCCGCCTGGCGGCTGGACCGATTCAAGGCGATGATCAAAGAAGGACAAGACATCTCAACAGCGCTCTACGATGCTGGATTCGGTTCGCCCAGCAGACTCTATGAGACATCGTCGGAACAGATTGGGATGACGCCCGGTATCTACAGAATAGGGGGCACGGGAATGAATATCTATCACACGGTGGTGGCCTGTTCCATGGGGCGTCTGCTCGTGGCCGCTACTGACAAGGGTGTTTGCTCGGTAAAACTGGGTAGCTCGGACACGGAATTGGAAGAAAATCTCGTCGCCGAGTTCCCGTCTGCCAATCACGCACCGGACGGAGGACACCTGGCGATATGGGCTGCAGAGATACTGTCGTACTTAGATGGGGAAAAGACGGGTTTGGACCTGCCCATGGACATTCAAGCAACGGCCTTCCAGCAGCAGGTATGGCAGATGCTGCGGACCATTCCTTACGGTGAAACCCGCACCTACCAGCAGGTTGCCCAATCGCTGGGGAAGGACAGTTCATCCAGGGCGGTCGGCACGGCCTGCGGGGCCAACCCGGTAGCGTTGGTCATTCCCTGCCACCGGGTGCTCCGAAAGGATGGCGGCCTGGGCGGATACCGCTGGGGATTGGAACGAAAACAATCGCTATTAGACATGGAACAGGCCAAGGACTAACTGCGACAGAGAGCCTTTAGCGCAGATTCAACGTATAATCTACTAGACGCCGATCACCCTGCGATCGGTGGACACCCGTTGGGGCTCTAGTGGATCTGCCAATCTCAACCCTCCAATCTATCTTGTCGCTGGTCACCGTCCGTCGAATCGCCATTATCCTCTTGACTGGCGTTCTTCTGCTCGCCTTGGCCTTGGCTCCCAACCTCTCGGCAGCCGGCGAAACCATCGAAGTCGTGGAAACCGGCGAGGACGTGGATTTCCCCGGCAATGTGGACCTGTCCGTAACCGCTGAAAGCGAAGCAGAGATCGTAGAGGTGCGGCTTTTCTACCGCACCGTGGGTAGCCGGGTCTGGGCCTACGCCTACCCAGAGTTTGTGCCCGCCAACAAGATCACAGCCAGCGTGAACCTCACGGGAGAAGTCTCAATCTACCTGCCTCCGGGCACGGAGATTGAGTACTACTACGAGATACGTGACTCCCAGGGCGAAGTCGTGAGTACACAACCCGCCATCGTGGAGTACGAGGACACCCGGTTCGACTGGGAGGAGATCAAGATCGGCCCGCTGACCCTGCTGTACTATGACCAGTCCGACTCCAGAGTCAGGGGCGTGGCCCGAATCTTAGAGTCGGACCTGGAGCGTCTGCAAGAACTGTTGCAGATCGAATCACCCGATGAGATCAAGGGAATGATCTACAGCCGCCGCTCAGACACATTGGCGGCCTTTCCGCAGCAGAGCCGCACCACCACGGAGCAGCAGACCTTCCAGGGGTTTGCGTTCCAAGAACGGAACCTCTTCTTGGGACTGGGTATGGACCGGGGTCTGATCGTCCACGAGTCTGCTCACTTGCTGTTCGGCCAGGCGCTGGGCAGCCGCGCTCTGCCGACGCCGTCCTGGCTGGATGAGGGTTTCGCCAGCTACATGGATCCTTCATCCAGGGTATTCAGCGGCGAGAGCCTTAACAATCGCACGAACCCACTGCGGGCCATGAACGCCATAACCGGCACTCCCCACGACATCGGCGCCTTTTATCAAAAATCCCTAAGCGTCGTCTCCTTCTTGATCGATGAATTCGGTGAATCCAATTTCCAGCAGTTCGTTGTCCAACTGAAAAGGGGCAACACAATCGATGCTTCGCTGATGAGCGTGTACGGGTTCGACATAGATGGCTTGGACGCCCGCTGGGCCGGCGAAGCCCCCGGAGCGCCAGCCCCTGCGCCATCGGCCCCAGGCCCGACAAATCCGTCTCCTATCCTGTTCTTCAATAGCTGGCTCCTGGGCGGCCTGATGGTGCTGGTTATCGCAGCGTTCTCGGTCCAATTCGTAGTGTCCAAGCTCCGGCCGGTTTACGATTCGGAAGAAGGCCTGCAACCGTGGGAAGACCCGGACCTCTGGGATGACGACGAAGATGAGGATCCCTATCACCGTTAGGACTTGCGCCGCCAAAGCAACAACAACGGTTCATCATGATTTCTGATATGCTCAGATTTAGTCCCTTATCAGGCGTGAACCCGCCGTATATAGGGGTGGTGAAATTGGAAGGAGTGATCCAATATCTGGCCTCCCACATGGAAGAGTATGCCCGTCAAATCACGACGTCTCGCCAACTAATCAGCGATTCCGGCATTCATTAACGGATTTGGCTATGTTATCCTTTTTCAGATATGAGAATTAAATTCCTACTAGCAATTGTCGCGGCGGCGCTACCATTGACTGCCTGCGCCCTAGAGACGCCCTCACCTGGATTCACGCCCACCCCGCCACCAACTGCCGCCCCGACTTTGCCGGGTGGAGCCACCACGGCTCCGGGTCAAACCCTGACCACCGAACCCACTCCGGCTCCAGGTCAGACGCTGGCTACCGAACCCACTCCGGCGTTCGGGGATGCCCCGGTTAAACAATCCGTGAATATCCGTGGCGTCAGTATTCCCCAATACTCCAAGGCGCCGCCTCTGACGATTGATGTCACCGCCAAATATACTGCCACGATCCGAACCAACCTGGGCACGATGGTAGTTGAGTTATTGGCTGAGCAAGCTCCAATCACGGTGAACAGTTTCGTATTTCTGGCTAATGATGGCTTCTACGACGGAATTGTCTTCCACCGGGTCATACCCGATTTCATGATTCAGAGCGGAGACCCCACCGGGACTGGCTTTGAAGGACCCGGCTACCGGTTCCAAGACGAATTCGTTGAGAGTTTGACCTTCGACCAACCAGGATACCTAGCTATGGCCAACTCTGGTCCGGGCACCAACGGCAGCCAGTTCTTCGTGACCACGGTCCCCACGCCACACCTTAACGGAAGACACACCATATTTGGGCGTATCACTGATGGGCAGGACGTGGCGGACGCCATATCGGTGACCCAAACCGAAGCCGGCAATAGGCCCGTTACTCCGGTAGTGATTCAGGGAATAGATATCACAAAGGGTTCCTGATTCCACTCGACCACCCTTTAACGTTACCCAGCGCGCCCCCGGAATTCCCCACGCCAGGCCTGCGCAACCACCAGGCCTGTGCAACCATAGGAGACTCACTTGTCCTTCGAGAACATTATTTACGAGCGGAAAGGGCAGATCGCCTATCTGACCCTGAACCGCCCAGAGAAGCTCAACGCCTTGAACGCCGAGTTGATGACGGAGTTTCGACAAGCGATGGCAGTGGTGGAGGCGGATACGGAAGTACGGGCGTTGATAATTACCGGAGCGGGCCGTGCGTTCTCCAGTGGTTTTGACATCCAACCAAACAGCCACTCTATGGACCCATCGACCGGCACGGTAGACGCCTGGCGGACCCGGTTGTTGGGCTTGGTTGAGACCTTCATGACCGTGTGGAACTGCAGCAAACCGGTGATCGCCGCCGTGAATGGGTACGCTCTAGGCGGGGCTTGTGAGTTGGTCCAGGTCTGCGACATAAAGATCGCATCGGACCGGGCATTCATGGGCGAACCTGAGATCAGGGCTGGGTTCGGGCCGCCACTGTTAATCACGCCTTATAGCGTGAACCTGGCCCATGCCAAGGAACTGCTGTTAACCGGCGACACTGTAGATGCCAATGAGGCCGCGCGCATCGGCCTGGTCAACCGGGTAGTGCCCCACGACGATTTGATGGCCGAATGCGAGAAAGTGGCCAAGAAAATCTGCCTGCTGCCCCAGATCGGGGTGAAGCTGACCAAAGATTCGATCAACCGCGCCATGGAAGAGATGGGCTACTTGAACGCGGTCCGGCATAACCTGGAACTGATGACGCTGTTCGACACCAGCACCAGCCCGGAGCAGGAAGAGTTCAACGCTATCAGCGAATCGCAAGGCCTTCGGGCGGCTCTTGATTGGCGGGACGCCCGCTTCAAAGACCTGGACTAGCGGGTCCCTTCCCAACCTCCCCATCCGCACCTTCCACGGCCGTGGAAGGGACTCCCCATGACGAGGATCGTTGCAGTCAGGGGCAAGTTAACTTCCGGCTTTTACTTCTATCTTGGCCAGGTTTTCTACGAACTTTAGGATGGCCGAGTGGTCTGATTCCGATTCTCCGTCATTCACCAGAGCCCCTAGCATCTGCTGCACCAGGGCCGTCACCGGCAGTGGGATGTTCAGTTCTTGGGCGGTCTGAAGTACGTTCCTCAGATCCTTCTGGTGCAGCCGAATGCGGAAACCAGCCTGAAAGTTGCGGCTCAGCATCATGGGGGCCTTGGCTTCCATGACTGCGCTGCCGGCCAGACCGCCCCTGATGGCGTTGAACACTCTCTCTGGATCGACGCCAGCCTTCTGAGAGAGCACCAAAGCCTCGCTGAGGGCTTCTATGTTGGCGGCCACTATGATCTGATTGGCGAGCTTGGTCACTCCACCGGCTCCGATGTCTCCGGTGAGGACCACATTCCCACCCATGACTTTCATCAGGTCCAAGTTCTTATCGAAGACATCCTGCTTGCCGCCGACCATGACGGCCAGGGTGCCAGCGATCGCGCCGGGTTCTCCTCCGCTAACCGGTGCATCCAGCATCTCCACGCCCTTCTCGGCACAGACGGCGGCGATACGCTGGGAAACCAGCGGGGCGATGGAACTCATATCGATCACCACTGAACCAGGCTTAGCTCCTGCCAACACACCATCGGGACCCAAGATAACCTTCTCGGAGTCCGCGGAGTCGGGTAGCATAGTGATGATGACATCGCTGGCGGCGGCGACTTCCTTGCTGGAGGACGCACCCTTGGCGCCGTCAGTCACTACCTCTTCCATGTTGCTGCCCACGATATCGTAGACGGTCAGGGAATATCCCGCCTTGAGCAGGTTGCGGGCCATGGGTTTCCCCATGATCCCCAGTCCGACGAATCCGATCTGCTCGGCCATGTGCCGACCTCCTCAAGTTGTTCTTTTTTAGGTCTGTACGCGTTTTATTGAGAGCAGCCTTGTCCAGGCGCAAAAACTTTAACACAGATCAGGGCCGCGCTCCATCGAACCCGGCCAAACGCGGGCGAACGCGGGCGAACGCGGGCGAACCCGGGCAGCATCCTCTAAGTATGCCGTTACAGGGCAATCGCATCTCATAGGGATAACACCTTGAGAAGGTAGTCTTCATCCCAACCGGCCCTCAGT
>JAQBXL010000010.1 GCA_027624135.1 Chloroflexota bacterium | reverse complement strand
CCTTGAAGGACGGGCTATGCTTCTTACGTGATTGTTTCATGGTTCTGCTCCTTTATTTCTGTCATCTTAGGAGCGGGACCCTCTCTTAACTAGCTGTCTAAAAAACCGATACCACCTCAGTTTGTACCATCTCCGGTCATCCTGAGCTTGTCGAAGGACTAATCTGTGAGATACGGCTCTTGCGAGAGGCTGGTTCGACGGGCTCACCATGAGCGGACACCGACAGGCTCACTGTGAGCGGACCGACGGGTTTGTACCATCTCCGCTCATCCTGAGCTTGTCGAAGGACTAATCTGTGAGATACGGCTCTTGCGAGAGAGTGGTTCGACGAGCTCACCATGAGCGGACACCGACGGGCTCACCATGAGCGGACCGACGGGTTTGTACCATCTCCGCTCATCCTGAGCTTGTCGAAGGACTACTCTGTGAGATACGGCTCTTGCGAGAGGCTGGTTCGACGAGCTCACCATGAGCGGATGGGGACTTGGCGCTCCTCTAGACGAGGCCGCCGTCCCATGAAAACGCGGCACGCCGCCTAGGCTTCTAGGATGATCTCTCCGCTGCGGCCGCCCCGTTTCTGCACTAGGCGGATGGCCTCGATGCGCATCCCCCGGTCCACCGACTTGCACATGTCGTAGAGGGTTAGCGCCGCCACAGACACAGCGGTCAGCGCCTCCATCTCCACGCCGGTCCGGGCAGTGGTCTTGGCTGTGGCGCTGATGTTGATCCGGCCTGCCGCTTCGTCCAGTTCCAGGTCAACGTCCACCCGGTCCAGCGGCAGCGGGTGGCATAGAGGGATCAATTCCGAAGTCTTCTTTGCGCCCATGATGCCGGCCAGTTGGGCGATGGTCAGAACGTCGCCCTTCTTCATCAGACCCTCTTTGATCAGCCGCGCCGTCTCTGGCTGGATGCTAACGTGACCCCGAGCCACGGCCTCGCGGCTGGTGATGTCTTTGTCGCCCACGTCCACCATCTTGGCCCGGCCCTGTTCATCCAAGTGGGTCAGGTGGAGGTCGGAATTGTTGTCGGCAGTTGACGGTTTCATGAATATTCTCGAAGCTCTGTAATAATAAAGTTTCTTGGAAAAATAGGGCCTTAACTCCGTTGTTCGTAACCGTGGTCTATGAGCAATCCAACCCCTCGAGCCGCAGTTACCGCGAGTTCATCGCACCTTTCATTTTCAACGACCCCGGAATGTCCTTTGACCCAGCGAAAACCAACTTCATGCTTATCGCACAGCGCTAGCATTTTTTCCCAGAGGTCAACGTTAATCGCAGGCTCTTTCGGGTTACGCATCCACCCAGCGGCTTTCCATTTCTTAGCCCAACCACGACGGATTCCGTCGATGACATATTTGGAATCACTATGTAACGTTATCCGGCAGCGCTCCGTTAAGGATTCTAGAGCAACAATTGCGCCAAGAAGTTCCATTCGATTGTTCGTGGTGAGTCGGAATCCGCTGGATAATTCTTTGCGGTGTTTTGCGTATTTAAGAACAACGCCGTACCCTCCAGGACCGGGGTTCCCGATCGCCGAGCCGTCGGTGAATACTGTGACGCGTCGCAGTTGTAATTTAGTATCTTCGGACATGGTAATTCCCAAGGTACCGACTATTAGGAATGTCGCAAAATATCGGTTGCCGCCTCTAACGAAGTTCGAGCTTGCGCTAACGATGGTAACTGGCCTTCGTGAAGCACGTTATTACGAAGAGTTCTGAGAGATTCGATAGCGTCTTTCAGATATACCCTTTTTTGGTAGCTCTGAATCTTTGCGATTTTATCTGGAACCGATGCTCTTAATATTGGCCCGTTTTCCCCAAGTCTCTTGAGTGATTCCCTCAATATTATTTCGTTTATTGTATCGGCCACGATTACAATCACAGTCCGAGAATTTTCGTCGGCGAGACTCAACCCAGTGATAAATTCGAGAAGTTCAGTGCTTCTGTTGATTGGGATATTTCCGGTCGGGTCAATAGTATCCACGGCCTCCCTTGCCAACACCTCAATTAGGTCGCATGTATCCTGAAAATTGGTCAAAGATAATTGAGGCGATGCGGCCATGTCGATGTTGCCAGTTGTATGGACACGAACAGAGATTTTTTGGGCTGAATCCCGCGCTACACTGCAATGGTGTAAAACGTATTGCCCATTGTTTGGGACGACACTGAGATCGAACTCAAGGTTGAGGAAATGAGCGTATCTGTCAAGCGCTGTAGGAACGATTATTCCTGCGACATTGATACTATGATGATGTGGTTGCTGAGCCATTTCCTACGATTAACCTCTTGATTCCGGTAGAAAAGCGAAGCTGCTCCCTACCCGCCTATCTGATACATCTCGATCTTTCTTGGTGCGACCTTACTGTCGGGTGATGCAGCCCGCTCTTCCGAGTACCGGTCGGTGCGGAAGTTCCAGACCCGGGTGATCATCGCCCTCAGCTCGTCGTCGGTTGCTCGGGCGCGCATCGGGTCCTTCAGGCTCAGGCCTTCGCTGGCGAAAAGGCAGGTGAAGAGCCTGCCGTCGGTGGAAAGCCGCACCCTGGTGCAGTCGCCGCAGAAAGGCTTCGTCACTGAGGCGATGACGCCGATCTCGCCGCTGCCGTCCTTGTAACGATACCTGCTGGCGACTTCTCCGTGATAGTTGCTTTCGGCGGGTTCTAGGGGCATTTCGGCGTCTATGCGGCTGATGATCTCATCCGCGGGAACGACGTGTTCCGACTGCCAGCCGTTGCGATTGCCCACGTCCATGTACTCGATATACCGGACGATGTGGCCGGTGCCTTTGAAGTGGCGCGCCAGATCCACGACGGTGTGGTCGTTGACGCCCTTCTGCACCACGCAATTTATCTTGAGGGGCGAGAGGCCGACATCGGAGGCGGTTTTAATCGCCTCGAGCACCCTCTGGGTGGTGAATCCCCGGCCGTTCATCGTCTTGAAGACCTCGTCGTCCAGGCTATCCAAACTGACGGTGATGCGGTTCAGCCCGGCGTCCTTCAATTGCTGGGCGAACTGGCTCAGCAGGTAGCCGTTGGTGGTAAGAGTCAGGTCTTCGATGCCGTCGACGCTGGTCAGCATATTCAACAACTGGGGCAGTTCGTTCCGCATCAACGGCTCGCCGCCGGTGACACGCAGCTTCACGATACCCAACTCGGCGAAGATACCCACCAGCCGGGTCAGTTCCTCGAATGTAAGGATGTCGGCCCTGGGCAGGAATTCGTAAGCCTCGCCGTAGATCTCGGCGGGCATGCAGTAAGGGCACCGGAAGTTGCACCGGTCGGTAACGGAGATGCGCAGATCTCGCATGGGCCTGCCGAATTTATCAGTAAGCATGGTTCGAGTTATTAGCCATCAGAATTGAGCTTCTTCAGAACGGTCACCGCTTTTCTGGCGGCGTCGGCGCGGTGGCTGATCTTATTCTTATCGTCCAGGGAAAGCTGGGCGATGGTTTTGCCGTACGAGGGGAGGTAAAACACGGGATCGTAGCCGAAACCGTCTTCTCCCTCAGGCATACATTGTATCATTCCGGCCACTGAACCCTCGGTCTGGGCTAGGAAGGTCGGTTCAGCGGAAGTGTCTGAGGGCGAGTTACTAAAATCCCCCTCTAATCCCCCTTTATGAAAGGCGGAGGTTGATTCCCCCATTTCGTAAAGGGGGGCCGGGGGGGATTTCGCGATGGCAATCACGCATCTGAACTGCGCCCGCCGTTCTTCCCAGGGCACGCCCTCCAGGTTCTTCAACAGCAGTGCGACCCGTTCCTCGTCACTGGTGCAGGAATCGCCGCCGTACCGGGCCGATCTGACTCCGGGCTCTCCAGAGAGGGCGTCCACCTCCAGTCCCGAGTCGTCGGCCAGAGTCAGTATTCCGGAAAGGGCCGCGTACTCAGACGCTTTGAGCCAGGCGTTCTCCTCAAAGGTCTCTCCGGTCTCATCGACCTCATGGGTGATACCCAAGTCTCGAAGCGAAACCAGCTCAAAGGGAATATCCCGCAGCAAGTCATGATACTCCCGCATCTTGCCGGGGTTGCCGGTGGCGACGAGGAGGCGGTCCGGCATCCTAGATCGTCCCCTGCTCAGCCAATTCGGCCAACTCTGATTCGCTCAATCCCAGCCACGAACCGTAGATGTGGGCGTTGTGTTCGCCGACGGTGGGGCCGGCATGGTCCACTGCGCCGGGGGTTTCGCTGAACTTGGGGACAACTCCCAGCATCTTGGTCTGGCCCAGTTGCGGGTCGTCAATATCGATGATGTCCTCGCGGGCCTGGTAGTGGGGGTCGTTCATGATCTGTTCAGCGTCGTAGACCGGGCCGACGACCCCTCCGGCGGGGATGAGTTGGTCCATGATCTCCTTCAAGTCTCGCTGGCCTAGCCACCCTTGGAGTTCATCGTTCAGGGCGTCCCGGTTATCCAAACGGGCAGCGTTGTCCTTGAACTCTGGTTGGCCGATGAGATTGGGCATCCCCATGGCCTGGGTCAGGCTCTCGAAAGTGCTCTGGGAAGTGGCGGAGAGGCCCAGCCAGTGGTCGTCGGCTGTCTTGTATAGGCTTCGCGGCGCGGCGTCGGGGAAGTCGTTGCCCACCCGCTGCCGGTTGATGCCCAGCATGTCGAACATGGTGACGTGGGGGATGCAGAGCCGGAACAGCGGCTCGAAAAGGCTGACATCGACCACCTGGCCTTTGGCGTCGGCTCCACCTGTAGCATCACGATGATAAAGGGCCATCATGCCGGCCATGGCCCCAAACACCCCGGCGATCTCGTCGGCCAAGGGCACCGGCGGTAGATTGGGAGGCGTGTCCGGGAATCCGGTCATGGCCACGTAGCCGCTCATGCATTCAGCGATGGTGCCGAATCCGGGCCGGTCCTTGTAGGGGCCGGTCTGGCCGAAGCCCGAGTAGCGCAGCATGACCAATTTGGGGTTCACCGCTTGCAGGTCGTCCGGCCCCAGCCCCCACCCCTCCATGGCGCCGGGCCGGAATCCCTCAATCAGGACATCGGCCTCCGCAGCCAATCTTTTCAGCAAGGTCTGGCCTTCGGGTGTGCCCAGGTTCAGCGTGATGGACTTTTTGTTGCGGGAGTGGACTTTCCACCACAGGGAGACCCCGTTGGCGAAGGGGCCCCAGTTGCGGAGCGGGTCTCCAGTGCCAGGGCGTTCCACCTTGACCACTTCGGCGCCGAAGTCGGCCATCAGGCTGCTACAGGTGCCCCCGGCAACGATTATCGAAAGATCCAGGACTTTTAGGCCCACCAGAGGCCCCTGGGCTGTGGTCAAATCTTCCCCCATATCTGTGCATGTGTTCAATCATTGGACGTCCATTGGACGCGGATTCATACTACCAGTCAGTCGAGGACGGGAAAAGGCTGTGGAATTGTCTGGAGAACCCACAAAAACCCAGCAGCAAATCTGCCCGTTTCTTGCCTGTAACGGCCAGGGGCTCTCTGATATAATCTGGAACGATTCCGGGGCCAGTCTCCGGTGGTATTGATTTGTCCAGACTGAACACTAGAGTGAAGATAAGTCGATGCTAGACGACTATTTCAGGCAATACGGGCTCATCGCCATCTTCATGGTGATTGCGATCGGCGTCCCCATCAGCATGTTGATGATGTCGTGGACGGCTGGCCGGATCGGCCTTCGCCCTAATAACCCCACGGCAGTCAAGTCCGATACCTACGAATGCGGAGTTGAGCCCATCGGTGGGAAGTGGGAGTTATTCAACTTCCGCTACTACATGTTCGCCATCTTGTTCGTGATCTTCGATGTCGAGGTGGTGTTCCTCTATCCCTGGGCCGCCAAGTTCCTGCAACTGGAATTATTCGCGCTGATTGAGATGGCGGTGTTCGTGGGGATACTGGTGGTGGGTCTGGCCTACGCTTGGCGCAAAAACGACCTGGACTGGGCATAGGTAACGCTGATGTCATTGGATATCTCCCACGAGGGCGGGCCTCTTCACTCACGGACCTGGGATCTGGATCGGCATGAGGGTTCACTGGTCCAGGAGCTGAAAGACGCTTCTGTCGAACCGTTGGCCGAGCCAATGATCGAGGTTCCCGACGACCTGAAGAATAACCTGATGATTACGTCCGTTGACGCCCTGGTCAACTGGAGCCGCAAATCAGCGTTGTGGCCAGTCACCTTCGGTCTGGCTTGCTGTGCCTTCGAGATGATTGCCAGCGCCATGGGCCGCTTCGACATCGCCCGCTTCGGAATGGAGGCGTTCCGGGCCTCGCCCAGGCAGGCTGACCTGATGATCGTGGCCGGCACCGTGACCTGGAAGATGGCCCCGGCGATCAAGCGTATCTACGACCAGATGGCCGAGCCGAAATGGGTGATATCCATGGGGGTCTGCGCAACCAGCGGCGGTCCCTACTACGGCTCCTACAGCGTGGTGCCCGGTGTGGATCACATCATTCCCGTGGATGTCTATGTGCCCGGCTGTCCACCCCGGCCCGATGCCCTGCTCTACGGGATCATGGAGCTGCACGAGAAGATAAAGAGGTATCGCAACCTGCCCAACGGCCCCGACCTGTCCATGTTTGGCCGCGGCTCAAAACCAGAGAATTCTTGATGGTCGTCCGAAGCCTGGGCGGCGGTGAATTGGAAGAGCGAGTTAGCGCCGGGGTATCCGACTCAGTCGAAGGGTCGGTCGACGATGCCCTGTGGATCAACTCCTCCAAAGTGGCCGAAGTCGCTGGGTTCATGAAGTCGGATCAAAGACTTGATTTCAATTTCTTGAACTCCGTTTCGGCGGTTGATTACATCGACCACTTCGAGATCGTCTACCACCTGACCTCCCTGAACAAACAGCACACAGCCATCGTAAAAACCCGCTTGAACGGCCGGGATGCGCTGTCTTTGCCCTCGGTCTACCACGTCTGGCGCGGGGCCGATTTCCAAGAACGGGAGATCTGGGACCTGATGGGTATCCGCTTCGAAGGTCACCCCAATTTGAAAAGAATCATGCTCTGGGAAGGCTTTGAAGGCCACCCACTGCGGAAGGATTACTTGTAGCCATCAGCCATCAGCGTTCAGCCTTCCTAGAGCTGACCACTGATAGCTGAGCGCTGAGCGCTTGACCATGACCATCCGAACCGAGCCGATGACGGTGAACATTGGGCCGCAGCACCCCAGTACCCACGGGGTGTTTCGGCTGCGCGTTACCTTTGATGGCGAGGAGATACTGGAAGTTGAGCCCATCTTCGGCTATCTTCACCGGGGTACGGAGAAGCTGGCCGAGGAACGTAATTACACTCAGATAGTGACCCTGACGGACCGCCTGGATTACGTTTCGTCCATGATCAACAACCAGGCTTATTGTTTGGCAGTTGAAGAACTTTTGGGCGTTGAAGTGCCCCAGCGGGCCAAATACCTGAGAACGCTGACCGCCGAATTGCAGCGCGTGGCAAGCCACCTGATGGGCATCGGCTTCTTCCTGCAGGATCTGGGGACTTTGGGCACACCCTTGATGTACGCCTTCCGGTCCAGGGAGCGGATACTCGACCTGTTTGAGATGCTCTGTGGAGCGCGTATCACCGTGAGTTATATGCGCCCGGGCGGCGTGTTCTTCGACGCACCGGTCGATTTCTGGCCGGCGCTGGACCAGTTCTTGAAGGACTTTGAGGCTGAATACAATGAGATTCAGCAGCTGATATTGGAGAACGAGATCGTCATGGTCCGCACCCGTGGGGTAGCGCTTCTACCCCTCGATCTGGCCATCAACGCCTCGGTCAGTGGGCCGTCGCTCCGGGCCAGTGGTTTGGCCTGGGACTGGCGCAAGATGGCCCCCTACGACGCCTACGACCGGATGGAGTTTGACGTCCCGATCGCTACCGGCGGGGATAACTACGACCGGTTCTGGGTGCGCATCCAGGAGATACACCAGAGCATTCGCATCGTGAAGCAGTGCATCGAGCAGATCGAGCCGGGACCGACTCGGGCGGATGTGCCGTTGGTCCTGAGGCCACCGGCTGGCGCGGAGGCCTATGGGCGGGTGGAGGCTTCCAAGGGTGAGTTGGGTTTCTATCTGGTGTCGGACGGCGGCATCAGCCCCTACCGGATGAAGATACGTTCACCTTCGCTGATGAACTTGACCGTCACCGAGCATCTCCTGGTCGGATGGAAACTGGCCGACATGATCGTGACCCTGGGCAGTTTGGATATCAACCTGGGTGAAGTGGACCGATGAGCTGTGTCCTAGGCCCAGATAATATCCTGCACGATACCCTCTTGTTCCGGGTGATTTACGACTTTGTCGGTCACTTACTGCCTTGCTGGCTGTCTTATATAGTGGCCGGCGGTGTCATCATGATGCTGCTGGTGAATGGCGTGCTCATGGGAGCGGGCCTCTTCTCTTGGGTTGAGCGGAGGCTTATCGGTCGGTTCCATAACCGGATCGGCCCCAACCGCTGGGGACCGTTCGGTATGCTTCAGCCGATGGCCGATGTTGTAAAGCTGATCTTCAAAGAAGACCTGACCCCGGCAGGGGCCGACCGAATCGTCTTCATGATCGTTCCGGTCGCCATGCTCGCCCCGGTCGTGCTCATGATGGCCGTGGTGCCCTTCGCCAAAGACACCGCCCTGGCCAACCTGAATGTTGGCGTCCTGTACGTCCTGGCCGTGACGTCGATAACAAGCGTCGCCATCTTCATGGCGGGTTGGGCCTCGAACAACCGGTATGCCATGTTCGGAGCCTCTCGCGGTGTGGCCATCCTGATCAGCTACGAAGTCCCGGTGGTCATGTCCCTGCTGGGTGTAGTGCTGGTGGCTGGGTCCATGTCCATGGCCGACGTGGTTTCGGCCCAGACGATTCCATTCCTGTTGGTGCAGCCCCTGGCCTTCTTCGTCTTCTTTGTCGGAACGTCGGCGGAGCTGAACCGCACTCCCTTTGACCTGGCCGAGGCCGAATCTGAGATCATCGCGGGTTATCACATCGAGTACAGCGGGGTGAAATTCGCCCTGATCCAGGCGGCCGAATTCGGTGCGGTCCTGACTTCTTCTGCGGTGATGGTCACGCTGTTCCTCAGCGGCTGGTCCGGCCCCCTATCAAGCTATCTGGGCTGGGTCTGGTTCCTGATGAAGATCGGCGTCCTTGCCTTCGTCTTCAGTTGGGTCCGGGCCACATTCCCCCGGCTGCGCATCGATCAATTGCTGGCCTTCGCCTGGAAATTCCTGCTGCCGATTAGCATCATCAATCTATTTGCCACGGCGCTGGAAGTCTACTTTCTGCGCGATGGCGCCGGGACGTTGGATACAACCGACCTGTGGATCATGGCGGGGATCAACTTCGGGGTCGCTTTCGGCAGTCTGCTGATCTTCGGCACGTTGATCAAGGAGAAGGTCCGCCCGGCGAGGCCAATTACCGGAGTTACCCTTTCTTCCATAGAGGTGAGTTAGCATGCCAATAACACCTGACGCATCCAATTACGCCTCTACTCGCTGTTCTGTCGAGGTGAGTTAGCATGTACGGAATCGCAATGGCCAAGGGTCTTCTGGTCACGTTGAAGAACATGACCAAGAAACCGTTCACCGTTCAGTATCCGGAAGAACGGGTCAAGCAACATCCCCGGTTCCGGGGCGAAGAGTTCGTTTGGTACGAAGAGCGTTGCACCGGCTGCGCCTCCTGCGCCAAGTACTGTCCGCTGGGGATCATCAAGATTGTGACCAAACCCAGCGAGACTGCTCCGGCCCAAGGTGACAAGTACAAGCTGGAGCTCTTCGACATCTCGATAAATCGGTGCATGTTCTGCGGCCTGTGTGTCGAAGCCTGCCCGTATGACGCCCTGTTCATGGGCAGCGGGTTCGAGCAGGGGCAATATTCAAGGAAGAAGATGGTCATCGACATCGATCACCTGCGCCAGGCCGATAAGCACCCCAGTACCTTCTTCCGGCCCCAGCTTGAGGACTCCGGCTATGACCCCAGGGGCGGGCGGCCGCTGCACTGGCAGGAAGTAGGCCGGGAATCTTGGCAGTGGCACCAACGGGAGAAGGCCGGAATGAACATCGCCCGGCCTGTGCCTTCAGACCTTTTGTCAGACGACCCTCAGGTGGACTCGTCATTCGTGGAAGACAGCGAAGTTGCTACCCCTCCCCCATCCACGACGACTGAGGAAGCCGAGTAGATGGTCGTTCAGGATGTCGTCTTCTGGATACTGTCCGTGATGGCCGTTTGTGCCGCGCTTGGTGTGGTGCTGGTGAAAGACCTGTTCCGAGCCGCCCTATTATTGATCGTCGTCTTCATGGCGGTAGCCGGGTTCTTCGTGCTGCTCAGCGCCGAGTTCTTGGCGGTGGTCCAGGTATTGATCTACGTTGGGGCCATCGCCATCTTGATAATCTTCGCCGTGATGTTGACCCGGGACGTGCAACACGGCAATCTGCCCAACCGGCTGCAGATTCCGGCGGCGGTTTTTGCGTCGCTCTTACTGGCAGTCTTGGTCACAGTGGCCGTGGACACAAAGTGGGACTTCCTGCCCAGCGAGCAACAAGAGCGGGCGGAGCTGGTGCAGACCAGTTCTGTGACCACACTTTCCGGCGATGTTCTGACCGACTCGGGCGTCACCAGCCCGGATGACCAAGCCGAGGTGCAGGGTTCCGGTCTGGCTGACCTGTTGATCGGCGACTACGTGCTGCCGTTTGAGGTGGTATCGGTGTTGCTGCTGGCGGCCTTGATCGGCGCATTGGCACTGGTTCGGCCAGATCCGGGAACGGGGAGAGGCTAACCGGCGATGTCCTTTGAAGCCTTTCTCATAGTCGCCGCGATCCTGTTCTGTATCGGTCTATTTGGCGCGTTGGCCCGCCGCAACGTGCTGGTGGTGTTGATGTCCATCGAGTTGATGTTCAACGCGGTCAACGTGACCTTGGTGGCCATGGCCAAATACCTGGCCCCCGCAGCACTCCAAGACGACATAAGCTCTGTGCTGACTGGTCAGGTCTTCGCAGTGTTCATAGTCACGGTGGCCGCCGCCGAGATTGCCCTCGGATTGGGCATCGTGTTCGCCATGTACCGGACCAACGAATCGGTGGACCTGACCGAAGCCACCCAATTGCGGCACTGACCTCTTAGAGAATTTATATACATGTGGGTTGAATTCAAACAGGCGCCCAATCTGATGATGGCGGAGATGTGGAAAGAAGTCCTCGAAGGTGAGGGCTTGCCGACCCGGATCCTGCCGGAGGGCGACATCTTGGACTGGGCCGAGAAGGTCCCGTTCAAGATATACGTGCCCCAAGGAAGAGAACACGTCGCCGAAGAGATTCTGAGGAAGCTATAAGTGTTTCGCGAGAGACCCGTCATCATAATTAGAGAACACGTCGCCGAAGAGATTCTTCGGAAGCTATAGATGATCACCGAAGCTCTCATCTGGGCCATATTCCTGTTGCCGCTAGGTTCCTTTGCATTCAGCGCATTGGTGGTGCGGCCATTCTTTAACCGCTATTCCCTGGTCAGCGGGATCGTCACCATTGGCGCACTTGGGACGGCGTTCGCCTTTTCCATCTGGACCCTTCGATCGGTCATCGTGCACCACGACCTTAACTTCGAGCCTATTGAATGGCTTGAAGTGGGTGGAGCGACCATCGAAATGGGGCTTCTGATCGACCCGTTAACCGCAATCATGCTGGTCGTGGTCACTGGGGTCAGTCTCCTGGTGCAGAGCTACTCCCTTGGGTATATGGAGGGAGACAAGAGCTTCTGCCGTTATTACTCCTATATGTCCCTGTTCACGGCCGCCATGCTGGGACTGGTGTTGGCGTCGAACATCATCCAACTGTATGTGTTCTGGGAGTTGGTGGGGGTGTCGTCATACCTGCTCATCGGGTTCTGGCACGAACGTCCTGCGGCAGCAGCGGCGGCCAAGAAGGCTTTCATCATCACCCGCATCGGTGACGTTGGATTCCTGATCGCCATCTTGTATCTGTTCGCCAAGGCCGACGAATTCGCGGCCGCCGGGCTGAACGCCTTCCACATCCCGGATATCTGGCAAGCGGCCCAACCGGAAGCAGCCCTGGGCGCAGTCTTGGGAGGAACTGCCCTCACGTGGCTAGCCCTGGGAATCTTCGCCGGGGCGGCGGGCAAGTCGGGCCAATTCCCCCTGCACGCCTGGCTCCCCGACGCCATGGAAGGCCCGACACCGGTCAGCGCCCTGATCCACGCGGCAACCATGGTCGCAGCCGGCGTATTTCTGGTCGCCCGGTTCTTCCCCGTGTTCGAGCACTCCGCCGACGCCATGATGGTCGTGGCCCTGGTCGGCGCCTTCACTGCTGTCTTCGCTGCCACCATGGGTCTGGTTATGAACGACATCAAGCGCGTTATGGCCTACTCGACCATTAGCCAACTGGGTTACATGATGGCCGCCCTGGGGCTGGGACTTTACGCCCCAGCGATCTTCCACCTGGTGACCCACGCAGCATTCAAGGCCTTGCTCTTCTTGGGAGCCGGCAGCGTCAACCATGCGACGGGAACCTTCGACATGCGCTACATGGGCGGATTGCGGCGCGTAATGCCGGTCACCTATGTCCTGGTGTTGATGTCTGGCCTGAGCTTGGTTGGCATCATCCCCCTCGCCGGATTCTGGAGCAAGGATGAGATCCTCCTGGGCGCTTGGGACGGCTCAAGCGTATTGGACACCTGGGTAAACCGAGTAACCTTCTCTGCGTTGCTGGCCGGGGTGATCATGACTGCTTTTTACACCATCAGGATGATTATCCTGACATTCCACGGGGAATTCAGGGGCGGAGTCGAGACGGAACTGATGGAGAAGGCCCAGACAGTTCCCGCCGGAGCTGCAGACCACGGCGGCGTGCATCTGCATGAATCCCCCTTGGTCATGGTTCTGCCCATGGTTGTTCTGGGAATCGCAGCGGTGGCGTTGGGTTACCTGGCCAATCCCCAGTGGGACATGGGCATCCCCAAACACTGGATAACCGGGTTCTTGGCCGACGGTCTTGGCGCGGCGTTAGGTTTGGAGGGCCATGGCGAGGCCTTGGAATTCAGTTGGTGGATGGCCCTTGTGTCCACCGGAGCGGCCCTTGCCGGGGTTTTGCTGGCCTTGGTGATTTACCTGCGCCGCAAGGGCAAGGGGGCTGACCCTCTCGAGCATGCGGGTCCTTTACATACCCTGTTAGCACAGAAATATTACGTGGACACGCTGTACGAAGATGTGATAGTTCGGAAGGGGTTCTTCAAAGTCATTGCAGGCACGTTGGATTGGATCGACCGGAACCTGGTCGACGGCATCGTGGACCTGATCGGATGGTTCTTCCGGAACATCGGCTCGGCCATCGGAAAGTTTCAGACCGGCCAGGTGCAGGCCTATGCCACCGGGATAGCATTCGGCATCCTGGCGATTATTCTGGCGCTGTTGTTGGCTCAATGACCAGCTTAAGGATCAGCCTAAGGTTCAGATGGTAGAAGAGTTCAATGGATTATTGACGGCGACGGTGTTTCTGCCTGCGGCGGGAGCGCTGTTCTTGCTGCTGTTCGTCAAAGGCGACCGCAACGTGCGGACGTTCGCCGTTCTGATCGCCCTGGCCGACATGGTCTTGTCCCTTGTGGTATTCGGTTTGTTCGACCGGAGCGAGGGCGCCGACCGGTTCCAGTTTGTTGATCAAATGACCTGGATCCCCGATGTTGGGCTGAATGCCAACTTCCTATTGACGGTGGACGGACTCAGCGCTCCATTGGTAGCGTTGACCGGATTGTTAGGCATGTGCGCGGTGTTGGCGTCGTGGCACATCAATCTGCGGGTCAAAGAATACTTCGTTTGGTTGCTGGTGCTTCAGACGGCAGTGATGGGAGTATTCACCTCCATGGACCTGCTGCTCTTCTTCCTGTTCTGGGAGTTGGAGCTGGTTCCAATGTTCATGCTCATCTCGGTGTGGGGTAGCGGCCGCAAAGAATACTCGGCCATGAAATTCCTGATCTTCACAATCTTTGGCAGCGCATTGATGTTGGTCGGCATCGTCGCGGTGTTCCTGACCGAGGGGGTTGGAACCTTCAACATGGTGGAGCTTTCCACCGAGGCGACCATGTTGACCTCAGCGGGGCTGTTGATACCCTTGTCCGGGTTGTTCTGGCTCTTCTTCGCCGGATTCGCCATCAAACTGCCAACCTGGCCTTTGCATACCTGGCTGCCTGACGCCCACACCGATGCGCCCACCGCAGCCAGTGTGATGTTGGCTGGCGTGCTGCTCAAGATGGGTGGGTACGGGCTGCTCCGCATCAACGTCGGCATGTTCCCTTCGCAGACCGACCGGTTCGCCTGGGTGTTGGTCGTTTTGGGGGTTGTGAGCGTGCTCTACGGAGCCGTGGTCACCATGCGCCAGACTGACCTGAAACGGCTCATCGCCTATTCCAGCGTCAGTCATATGGGATTGGTGTTGGTGGGCATCGGCTCGGTGGGCATCTCCCAAGGCACGTTGACCGTTACCGGACTGAATGGCGCGGCGATGCAGCTATTCACCCACGGAACCGTGACCGGTCTGCTGTTCTTGGCGGTGGGATTGGTCTACGAGAAGACTCACACCCGCTACATCCCCGATCTGGGCGGACTGGCTGGACGGATGCCGGTGGTGGCCGTGGCCATGCTCATCGCCGGACTGGCGTCTTTAGGGCTGCCGGGACTCAGCGGTTTTGTGTCCGAGCTATTGGTGTTCATGGGCGCTTACACCGCCTACGACTGGCCTACGATCTTGGCGGTATCGGGGATCGTGCTGGCGGCCGGATACATCCTCTGGATGATAGAGCGGACCTTCTTCGGACCTCAGCGTGAGCGGTTCGCCCATCTGACCGACGCCTCGCTGGTGGAGGCGGCGCCGCTGGCCTTGATGATTGTGACCATCATCGGCGTTGGTGTCTGGCCCGCTTTGTTGACCGACGTTTTCGAGTCTGGATTGAACCCCATGGTGGATGTGCTTAACGGGGTGATCAACAAGTAATGTCAGTCCATGATTTCTATGTGGTATCGCCTTACCTGGCCATGGCCGGAGCGGGACTTCTGGTGATCCTGCTCGACCTGGCCTTGCCGATGCGGAACAAGGGTTTGCTGCCCTACTTCGCGTTTGTGGCGTTGGCCGGACCCTTTGTGCTGAGCCTGATTCAGTTCTACGACCTCAGCGGCGCCGTCAATCTGTTGCAGGGTTCGGATGCCTTTGCCACCGAAGACCCGAGCATCCTATTGGGGACGTTGTCCGTCGACCGGTTTGCGCTCTTCTTCAATTTTCTGATCATTGGCTCTACCGCCTTGGTCGTCCTGGGGTCCACCGACTACGTGCGGAGCATGGAGCGGTTCCAGGGCGAGTATTTCGGCCTGATATTATTCTCGGCCACCGGAATGATGCTTCTGGCGGCGGCCACCGATCTGATCACCATCTATATCTCGTTGGAATTGACCACGTTGCCGCTGGCCGCTTTGTCGGCCTTCTTGATGAACCGGAAATCTAGCGAAGCGGGGATGAAGTTCCTGATCATCGGCGGCATCAGTTCGGCTTTGATGTTGTATGGAATGGCCCTGGTGTTCGGATTCACTGGGAGCACCCAGTTGGCTGACATCTCCAACGCCATCGGCCAGGCAACGGGAGACACGCCCTTTGGCAACTACGCCATATTCGTTGGTGTCATCCTGATGATAGCCGGGTTTGGCTTCAAACTCTCGGCGGCGCCCTTCCAGATGTGGGTGCCCGACGTTTACGAAGCCGCTCCCACTCCGGTGGTGGGGTTCCTGTCGGTGGCCAGCAAGGCCGCGGCCTTCGCGGTGGTGCTGCGCGTGCTCTTCACCGGTTTCTTCGACGTGGCCCTCGACTGGGGAATCCTCATCGCAGGCCTGGCTGCGGCGTCGATGGTCATCGGCAACCTGGTGGCGATCAGCCAGAGCAATATCAGGCGTCTTTTCGGTTATAGCACCATTGCCCACGCCGGCTATATCCTGGTCGGTGTTGCGGCTGGAGTGAAGTCTGGAGAGGGCGTTTTCAAAACCCCAGAGTTTGCGGCCATCGGGCCCGACTCGGTCCTGTTCTACCTGGGCGCGTACGCCGCGGCTAACCTGGCGGCGTTCATTGCGATAACCATCATCGGCTCGAAGATCAACAGCGATGAGATCAGCGATTACGCCGGTTTGGTCACAAGGGCTCCGGTGCTGGCCATGGTCTTGGCTTTGGCTCTGCTAGCCCTTGTCGGCGTGCCTCCCACCGGCATATTCATCGCTAAGCTGTATATCTTCACCGCAGCGGTCGACAGCGGACTGGTCTGGCTGGCTCTGCTGGGCGTGGTCAACAGCGCGGTCTCGGCGTACTACTATGTGCGCATCATCCGGGTGATGTTCACCCAGCCCGCGACTTCCGAAGAGAAGATCACCGCATCGCCAGCGCCGTTCCTGGCCCTGGGGTTGGCCGGGGCGGCGATGGTGTTCATGGGCATCGCGCCAGGGTTCGTGATGGAAGCCGCTCAAGGAGCAGTGCGGGCGTTGGCCGTTTAGACAATCAAGGACCGTCGGTGGCACCTGTTCGGGGACACTGATTCGGGGCCGGTGCTAGCTTAGACCCGCTGCCCGCCCGCCCATTGGGAAGTTACCAATTGGGCAGTTTCCAATTAGGTAGTTAGTTAAAATGAGTCCATAATAAAGAGTCTGGAAATAAGACTCAGCCCATGAAAAGGCCGGTTCAAGTGCCATGAAAAACATCGGAATCATATATAACGCCAGAGTGCCCGAAGCGCTGGACCTGAGCACGGCCATCCTCCACGACCTTAATCTGTCGCAGGATAGCTGGCTCGCTCCCGCCGAGAACCTGGAGACCCTGCTGCCCAGGGCGAAATCCACCGACCTGGTAATCACGGTGGGCGGCGACGGCACTATCCTCAGGGCGGTGCATTTCACCGGCCCGGCTGGGATACCAATCGTCGGCATCAACATGGGCCGTCTTGGCTTCATGACTGAGCTTCAGGTGGACGAAGCCATGGAGCGGCTCCCGTTTTATTTCAACGGCGGCCCAAGAGTAGACGAACGCAACATGCTCCAGGCCACAGTGTTCAAGGCCAAGTCCGCCGGTTCGGAGGGCCCCTACCACGCTCTGAACGACGTGGTACTGGCCAGGGGAGCAGTTTCTAGAGTCGTAACCGTCGCGGGTGTCATTGACGGCGCTCCGGTGACCACTTTCCGGGCCGACGGCGTGATCATGTCCACGGCCACCGGCAGCACCAGCTACAACTTGGCAGTTGGCGGCCCCATCCTTGATCCCGAGTCTGACGCTCTGGTGCTAAAAACCGTGGCGGCGCACATGGGTCTTAGCGCAGCGATGGTGCTAAGGGCCTCAGTGGAGGTCAACCTGACCCTCGAGGGTTATCAGCCCGCTATATTGAGTGTGGATGGTTACGTGGACTACCCACTGGACCTGGGCGACCGGGTCGAGTTGAAACAGAGCCCCCACAAGGCTCGATTCCTGCGGGCACATCCGCCCAGCTATTTCTTCGGAACGCTGACCCGCCGGTTGGGCTTCAGCATCCGAGGCCAGTAAACATGCCTGATAACGCGTCCGGCCTGCCAGCCGATCTCCACTCAGAACCCACGATAGAGTCCAAGCGCATCTACGAAGGCCACATAATCAATGTGCGGGTGGACACGGTGCGCATGCCCAGCGGGCGGGAGGCAACTAGAGAGATCGTTGAACATTCCCACGCCGTCTGCATCGTCCCGGTGGATGACGACGGGAACGTGCTTCTGGTCCGCCAATACCGAAAGCCCGCGGAAGAAGCCCTGCTTGAGGTGCCCGCCGGTGGTGTGGAGGAAGGCGAGGTGTCCGAAGAGGCCGTGCTGCGGGAGCTTCAGGAAGAGATCGGTTATACCGCCGAGACCCTGCAGCACCTTTCCAGCTTCTGGGTTGCTCCCGGTTGGGCCACGGAGTACATGCATGCCTACCTGGCCACCGGCCTTCGTCCTTCCAAGCTTGAAGGCGACGAAGACGAGAATATAGAGGTCGTTCGCATACCCTTTAGCGAAGCGTTGGCCATGTTCAAAACCGGGGAGATCAATGACGGCAAGACCATCGCCTCGATGCTTCTAGCCCAGCCCTTGCTACCCCATATCGGCCAAGCTGGATAGAGGACGCCCTTTTTGTTATATTATGGGGCGGCCTCCGGCGGTTGAAGCAGATGTGGGCAAGGTCGGGGGCATTCACGACGTTCAAGGCGGATTTGGAGGAAGTAGACAAGCATGCTCGAGCATGATGTCCTGGTAATCGGCGCAGGTCTGGCAGGGATGCGGGCGGCCATCGCGGCCCGAGCTGGAGGTGCCACCACAGCAATCATCAGCAAAGTGCACCCGGTGCGCAGCCACTCGAACGCAGCCCAGGGCGGCATCAACGCGGCCCTCACCGACCGGGGCGACGAATGGGAAGACCACGCCTATGACACGGTGAAGGGCAGCGACTACCTGGGCGATCAAGACGCCATCGAGGTCATGTGCAAGGCAGCGGGCCAGGCTCTCATCGACATGGAGCACTTCGGCGTCACCTTCAACCGTGACGACGAGGGCCGATTGGGCACTCGGGCCTTCGGTGGACAACGCCGCGCCCGGACATTCTTCGTCGGCGACTTCACCGGCCAAGCCCTGCTCCACGTGATGTTCGAACAGCTCATTAAGTCGGGCGTTCGCCGCTATGAAGAGTGGTTCGTTTCTTCGCTAATCATCGAAGACGGCCAGGTATGTGGGGTGATGGCACTGGAAGTCCGCACCGGCCAGGTCTACGCCATCAGGGCCAAGACGGTCATCTTCTGCACTGGCGGGTTCGGGCGTGTTTTCGAACCCAGCACCAACGCCCTGATCTGCACCGGGGATGGCACCGCATTGGCCTACAATGCCGGGGCCGAACTCATGGACATGGAGATGGTCCAATACCATCCCACCACCTTGGCTGGCAGCGGAGTGTTGATCTCCGAAGCGGCCAGGGGCGAGGGAGCTTACCTTCTCGACAAAGACGGAAACCGCTTCATGGAGAAGTACGCTCCAAATATGATGGAGTTGGCCTCCCGCGATGTGGTCTCCCGCGCCGAACAGACTGAGATCAACGCTGGCAACGGTGTCGACGGTTGCGTCTACCTGGACTGCCGTCACCTGGGCGAAGCGCTAATCATGGAGAAGCTAAGCCAGATACGTGAGATCGGAATCGATCTGGTCGGCTGCGACATGATCAAAGAGCCGATTCCAATCCGCCCTGGTATGCACTATGCCATGGGCGGGATCAGAACCAACGTAGATGGACAAACCAACCTGCCCGGCGTCTACGCCGCTGGTGAGTGCGCCTGTGTCAGCGTCCACGGCGGCAACCGTCTGGGCGCCAACTCCCTGCTCGACACTATCGTGTTCGGGGAGCGCTCCGGCAACCACGCCGCAGAAGCCTCCCGCAGTGTCGATTACATTGAATTCAACGTTGACCAAGCCGTTAGCAACGAAGAGAAGCGTATCCAGGCGTTCCTGGACCGCCCGCAGAACGGGGACCGGATCGCATCCGTTCGTCTGGGCATGGGCGAGTCCATGAACCGGAACTTGGCCGTCTACCGGAACGAAGAGGGCATGAAAAAGACTCTGGTCGAACTGAAAGAACTCGAGAAGCGCTACGAGACGGTGCCGATCGAGAACAAGGGTAAAGTGTTCAACACCGACCTGATCTTTGGGCTAGAGTTGGGCTTCATGCTCGACTGCGCCACCCCCATCGCCATGAGCGCCCTGGACCGCCAGGACAGCCGGGGAGCCCAGGCTCGCACCGACTATCCAAACCGGGACGACGAAAATTGGATGAAGCACCTGGTGATTAAGAAGGGAGATTCAGGTCCTGAACTGAGCTACGCTCCCGTCAGCATCACTCAGTGGACTCCTGAAGAGAGGAAATACTAGCTGATGGACGTCAAACTTAGGGTACAACGGTTCGATCCCGAAGCCGCCGATCCCAAGCCCTATTGGGAGGACTTCACGGCAACGATTGAAGACAATGGCACCGTGTTGGACGCTCTGATCAAGGTCCGTGAAGATACGGACGGCACCTTCAGCCTGCGCTGTTCCTGCCGAAGTTCTATCTGCGGTTCCTGCGCGATGCGTATAAATGGCCATGCCGGGCTGGCCTGCAAGTCCCAAGCCAAGGACATGATGATCGACGGTGTCATAACCGTGGAGCCAGCGGGCAACATGCCGGTGGTGAAAGACTTGGTGGTCAACTTTGACACCTTCTGGGATAAGATCATGGCCGTGGAGCCGTACTTAAAGCCCGAAGGCCCCGAGCCAGAGGCTGAGTACATCGCGTCCAATGAGGCCATGCTGCACCTGTCTGACGTAACCTCCTGCATCATGTGCGGCGCCTGCTTTTCCGACTGCACCGTCTTGGAGGTTGACCCGTCCTTCCTGGGACCGGCGGCCTTGGCCAAGGCCTACCGATTCACGGCCGACCCGCGTGACGGCGATGAGAACGGAGTTTCAAAAGACAGGTTAGAAGAACTAACCAAACCCTCGGGCATGTGGGACTGCACCCGTTGCATGGAGTGTGTACAGGCCTGCCCCAAGGGTGTTGCGCCCATGGACCGCATCATGGCTTTGCGCGATCAGGCGATCGAAGCTGGGTTCCACAACACGAATGGCGCCCGTCATACTGAGGCTTTTAGCGAGTCCGTCCAGCATAGCGGCTGGTTGGACGAGCTACGGTTGGTGCCCAAGTCATTGGGCATGACCAACGTGTCCGCACTGGTCGGGTATGCGCCGATCGCCATACAGGCGATCACCCACGGCAAGATGCCGCCAATCATCCATAAGAAGATCCCGGATTCCAAGAATGTCGGGAAGATATTTGACAAGGTGGAAGGTCCGAAAAAACGCTAGGAAACGCTAGTTCGCTTTTGAACCATTACTCACCCAGCAAATCTGTCCACGAATCTGTCCAATAGATAATGGAGGCCGGCGTTGAAGTACGCCTTTTTCCCAGGTTGTGTATCCCGAGGCGGTTGTCCGGAGCTTTATCCGGCGACCAAACTGATTTGCCAGAAGCTGGACATTGAGCTTCAGGAGATGCCCGCCGCGTCCTGCACCGGCGCCGGCGTCCTTCAAGAGAAGAACGAATTATTGGGCGACACCTTGAACGCCCGGACATTCGCCATGGCCGAGGCGTTGGGCCTACCCATATTGACCATCTGCAGCACCTGTCAGGGTGTGATGAGTCAGGCCAACCACCGGCTGAAGAACCCCGAGTACCTGGCCAAGGTCAACGGCTTCCTGGCCGAAGAGGGCCTTGAGTACAAGGGCAACGCCAATCCCAAGCATCTGCTGTGGGTGTTGGTCGAAGACGTGGGCATGGACAAGCTGTTGAGCTTGATCACCCGCCCTCTGGCCGGGGTGCGTCTGGCGCCTTTCTATGGCTGCTACATCGTTCGGCCGGCTGCTGCTCTGGACTTCGAAGGCCACCCTGAGCGTTTGGAATCCCTGGAAAAGATCATTGAGACCATCGGCGCGACAGTGGTCGACTTTGCAGGAAAGACTCGCTGCTGTGGGTTCCCGATCCTAACCATCAACGAGCGCAACTCGATGGCCATGGTCGGCAAACACACCTCCGAGGCCAAAGACCTGGGCGCGGATGCGATGATCACCCCGTGCCCGCTCTGCCACTTGAACCTGGACAGTTTCCAGCCCAAGGCGGCGGCACAGGCCGGACGGCCCATCGACCTGCCCATCCTCCACATGCCCCAGGCCATCGGTTTGGCGATGGGCCTCAGCGCTCAGGAGATGGGACTGAAACGCCACATCGTCAATACCAAGCCTCTGCTGACCAAGATTGGAGCCGGAGCCAGCTAGGCGGGCGGCACAGCCGCAGTTAAACTGATAATGGGCAAGGGGCTGCTGATGTTCAGCGGCCCCTTGTTGATTTTTGGTAGTCACCCGATATTAAGAAGCAGGAGAAACGATATGCCGCACAGCACACTAACCGTTGGTAACGTTGAGATCACGGTTCTCCATGATTCAGAGGTGGCGCTGCCCTTCAACCGGACTTTCCCGGATGTGCCGCTGGAGTCCTGGACGCCGTATTTGGAGCGGTACCCGGATGCCTACAGCGGAGCAGATAGCCTACGGGTTCACTTCGAGTGCTATCTGCTCCGCTCTCAAGGACGGACATTGCTGGTCGACACGGGCCTAGGAAACGCCAGTTCCAATCCTGCAGTGGTGGCTAACATCGGTGGCGGCATCGACGGCGTGTTGCTGACCGAACTTCAGGCCGCGGGATTTCAGGCTTCAGACATTGACACGGTTTTTCTGAGCCATCTGCACCCCGATCACGTGGGCTGGAACGTCACCCGTAATGGAGTCAATGAGTCACCGACCTTCCCCAATGCCCGCTACGTGGCTCACGAGGCCGACTGGGCCGCCTTTGACACGCCTTTAGACTCGCAGATATTCGGCTACGATTGGTGGGCCGAGACCGTTGCCCCGCTGCGACGGTTGGGCGTTCTGGACTTGATAACAGGCGAGACCGAATTGACCGGCGAGCTTACGGTTACTCCAACTCCAGGCCACACCCCCGGCTCCATGAGCATGATAGTCAACTCCGGCGGGGAAAAGGCGTACATGATGGGAGACGTGTTCCACGGCCCGGCGCAGGTGACCGAGACCGACTGGGTCTTCCACTACGACATGGACCCGGACCAAGCAGGCCAGACCCGCAGGAACATGCTGGACCGGGCGGAGTCGGAGAGCGCGGCCATCGCCATCTGCCATCACAGCGGCTTTGGCCGAGTGATCAGAGAAAGCGGAAAGCGGTACTGGCAGGCTCTTTAGGGAGTTTGGGTTACTCCCGGATCAGCGGCACTACTTCGCGCATGGCCTGGATGGTCTTCTCGATGTCCTCGTCGGTGTGGACGGCTGACGGGTAGTATTTCTGGGCGCCCTTCAGGATGCCCCGCTCAAGTAGACCGGCGTTGAAGCGGCCCATCATGGCGGAGTCGGCGGGCAGGGTGTCCCGGTAGTTGGCGATGGGTTGCTCGGAGAAGAAGATGTCGAATATGGCGTCCTCTCCGCAACTCTGGACCGGAACACCATTCTCATTGCAGATGTCCACCAATGCCGCTCGTATGGCCCCACCAGCGCCGTGAATCTTGTCGTAGGTCCCCTTTTCCCGCATCACCGCCAAGGTCGCCAATCCGGCGGCGCAGGCCACCGGGTTGCCGTTCAGAGTGCCGATCTGATTGACATAAGTTTCGTTGTCGGAGACCCCATGATCGAAGACCGAGAGGATGTCGGCCCGGCCCAGGACCGCCGCCAGAGGGTAGCCGCCGCCCATGATCTTACCCACGGTGCACATATCGGGGGTGACACCGTAGAACTCCTGTGCGCCGCCGTAGGCCAACCGGAAGCTGGTTACCACTTCGTCGAAGATCAGCGGGATATTGTGGCGCTTGGTCAGGTCGCGCAAGCCCTGCAGGAAGCCGGGTATGGGCGCGATAACGCGTTGGATCGGCTCGACGATCACCGCTGCGATGTCGTCCAGGTGGGCGTTGATGATCGTTTCGGTGGTGGCCAAGTCGTTGTACGGCGCGATCAGCATCAGGTCTTGGATGGCCTTGGGGATGCCGCCGCTGCTGGCCTGGGCCTGGGGATACTCAACCGATGCGGGCGGGGTCAGGCTCATCAGAGCGTAGTCGCTGGTGCCATGGAAGGCGCCTTCGAACTTTAGTATCTTTTCTTTGCCGGTGAAGGCCCGGGCGGCGCGCATGGCCTGGAAACAGGCGTCGGTGCCGCTGGTCGTGAACCTGACCTGCTCGGCGCAGGGTACGGCGTTGACCAACTCCTCGGCCAGTTCCACCGCCTTATCGTTGGTGGCGAAGAAGGTGCTGCCGCATTCGACAGCTTTGATCACGGCTTCTGTGACCGCTGGGTGGGCGTGGCCCAGAATCATGGGGCCGGAACCCATCAGCCAGTCGACGTACTCGTTGCCGCTGACGTCAAATATGCGGGAACCCTTCCCTCGCGAGGCAAGGAAGTCCAGTTCGTTAGGCAGGGCAAGGTTGCCGCCGTTGCCGCCCGGCAGGTAGCGGCGCGCCTTCTCCAATAAGCGTTGCTCAGCATCGCTTCGACGGACCATGGACCGACCTCCTTACAGGTTGGTTTACTAAATGTTACCCGGTGACGATTAGCCTTCGGCCCTAGCTTTGTTCATCACTTCCACCAGTTCTTGAACGCTGTCGGCGGAGCTCTTGAGCGCGGCCTGTTCTTCTGCTGTTAACTTGATCTCCATGACCTGCTCCATGCCCCCGGCTCCAAGTTTCACTGGGACACCAACACAGAGGCCGGTGATGCCGTACTCACCCTCTAGGTAGACGCAGGCGGGAAGAATGCGCTTCTTGTCCAGCAGGACTGCCTCAACCATCTGGGTGATGGCGGCCGAGGGCGCGTAGTAGGCGCTGCCCTCTTTGAGCAGTTCTACAATCTCGCCGCCACCGCTTCGGGTTCGGCGGACTAGTTGGTCGATCTTCTCTTCGGCCATCAGTTCGTTGATCGGTATGCCGCCGACGGTGGTGAAACGGGTCAGTGGGACCATGTCATCGCCATGGCCGCCCAGCACGAAGGCTTGGATGTCTTCCACCGAAACGTTGAGTTCTTCGGCGATGAAGGTGCGGAAACGGGCGGTGTCCAGCACTCCAGCCATGCCGAAGACGCGGTTCCTGGGAAACCCGCTGGTCTCGAAGACGTTCTGCACCATGGCGTCCAGGGGATTGGTCACCGGTATTATGATGCAATCGGGCGAATACTTGACCACCTGTTCCGTGACTGAGGACGTGATCCGCATGTTGGTCAACAGCAGGTCGTCGCGGCTCATACCGGGGCGGCGCGCGATGCCGGCGGTGATGACCACCACTTCGGAACCGGCCGTCGCTTCGTAGCCGTTGCTCCCGGTAATCTTGGCGTCGGTGCCCATGATTGGGGCCGATTCCAACATGTCCAGGGACTTGCCTTGGGGCAGGTCCTCAACCACGTCGACCAACACCACGTCGGCGTAGCCCAATTGGTGAATCCTCTGTGCGGTGGTGGCGCCCACATTGCCAGCGCCGACAACCGTTACCTTGCTTCGCATCTGATACTTGCTCCTTTGATTTGGAAATTAACCTTCTGGGGGCGGAAATCCCCTTAAATCCCGCTTTGCAAAGGGGGATTTTAATCTCCCCCTTTCGTAAAGGGGGTTGGGGGGATTTTTACTAGATCGCGTCTACGATCGCATTCAGGGTGGCGCTTGGGCGCATGGCTTTGGCGGCCAGCTTGTCATTGGGAAGGAAGTAACCGCCGATATCCACCGGTTGTCCCTGAGCGTCGTTCAATTCCTGGACGATCTTTTCTTCGTTGGCGGACAACTGCTCGGCTACCGGGGTAAAGCGAGCTTGCAGTTCTGGGTCTTGGGTCTGCCTGGCCAGCGCCTCCGCCCAGTACAGAGCGAGGTAGAAATGACTGCCCCGCGTGTCCAGTTCGTTCACTCGGCGCGACGGCGCCCGGTCGAATTCCAGATGCTTCCCGATCGCTTGGTCTAGGGTCTCAGCCAAGAGCTTCGCCCTGTCGTTCTTAAATACCTCGCCGAGATGCTCGAAGGAAGCGACGAGGGCACAGAATTCGCCCAGAGAGTCCCATCGCAGATGCCCCTCCTCAAGGAACTGCTCTACGTGCCTGGGGGCCGACCCACCGGCGCCCGTCTCAAACATCCCACCACCTTTAAGCAGCGGGACGACAGAGAGCATCTTGGCGCTGGTGCCCAATTCCAGGATGGGGAATAGATCAGTTAAGTAATCACGCAGGATGTTGCCAGTCACGGAGATCGTGTCCTGGCCAGCTCGGCTGCGTGCCATCGTGAACTCCATCGCGTCGATGGTAGTCATGGTGCGGATGTCCAACCCGGTCGTGTCGTGCGTGGGCAGATACTGATCCACCTTCTTGATCAACTCAGAGTCGTGAGCCCGGTTCGGGTCCAGCCAAAAGATGGCCGGCGAGCCAGTGATCCTAGCCCGATTGACCCCCAGCTTGACCCAGTCCTGAATCGCCGCGTCTTTGGTCTGGCACATCCGGAAGATATCGCCTTCCTCGACCCTCTGTTCCATCAGAGTTGTGCCCGATGCGTCCACCACCCGGATCGACCCGTTGCCGGGAGCAGTAAAGGTCTTGTCGTGAGACCCATACTCTTCGGCCTTTTGGGCCATCAGCCCCACATTTGCGACACTGCCAATGGTGGCCGGATCGTACGCTCCATTCTTTTGGCAATCTTCAATCATCGCCTGATATAGAGTCGAATAGGAGCGGTCCGGAATCATCGCGACGGTGTCGTGCAACTCGTTATCGGGACCCCACGTTTGGCCGCCATCGCGGATCATTACGGGCATGGTGGCATCAATGATTACATCGCTCGGCACATGCAGATTTGTGATACCCCGATTGGAGTTCACCATGAAAAGCTCCGGACGGACGCTATAAACCGCCTGGATATCGGCCTCAATCTCCGCTCGTTTTTCCTCAGTCAGAGATTGAATCTTGGTGTAGAGTTCAGCCATTCCGTTGTCGGGGTTCACCGCAAGTTCGTCCATTTCAGCAGCGTGTTTTTGGAACACGTCTTGGTAGTAAACCGACACACAATGGCCGAAGATGATCGGATCGGACACGCGCATCATCGTCGACTTCACGTGCAAAGAAAGCAGCACGCCATCAGCTTTAGCCTTGGCCATTTCTTCAGAGTAAAATTCGCGCAACTCTCGGATATTCATCACGGAACTATCGGTAATCTCACCAGCTGTAAGAGGGATACCGGCTTTGAGCACGGTCGTACGCCCATCGCGGGCCACATATTCGATCGCAGCCGGTCCCGAAGCCGCGATTGTCACGGCCTGTTCACTACCGTAGAAATCCCCGCTGGTCATGTGGGCAACCCGGGATTTGGACTCTGCCGGCCAGTCTTTCATCATCCGATGGGGATTGCGTTTGCCGTGTTCCTTGACCGCAGTGGCCGACCGGCGATCGGAGTTGCCTTCCCGCAGAACCGGGTTGACCGCGCTGCCCAACACCCTGGAAAAGCGCTCAAACAGTTCGCGCTGTGCGTCGGTGGCAGGATCATCTGGGTAGTCGGGAATGTCATAGCCCTTTTCCTGCAATTCCTTGATCGCGCCTTTCAATTGGGGGATAGAGGCGCTGATATTTGGCAACTTGATGATGTTCGCCGACGGCTTCTCGCACAGCTCGCTGGACATGGTCAAATAATCGGGAATCTTCTGCTCATCTGTCAATTTTTCTGGGAAATTGGCGATAATGCGGCCAGCCAGCGAGATATCCCAGGCTTCCAGTTCAATGCCGGACCCTTTGGTAAATGCCTGGAGGATCGGCAGCAACGAATGCGTGGCCAGAGCCGGAGCCTCATCAATCTTGGTGTAAATAATCTGGGACGTTTCTGGCATATTTTTCTCCAATACTTGAGTTTCGCGGGCTGCTACGAGTTGCAAAGAGATGCTCAGCTACAGTCCCGGCCAATGAAATCAATACGGATTATAAGTTAGTTGATTTGACATGCCTAGTCCCGCGTCCAGGCCTCACAGCAAACTGCTGCAATTTTTGGAACGCCACGCTATCGAATCGGAAAAGATTCGTGCGGAGGATGCCAGGGCTCTGGTTCGAGTAACGTCAGAGCTTCTGGTAGATCTGGACTCTGTGGCGGTAGCAGTCGGCTACGTAGACCATGCCTTCATCGTCCACATGGACTGAAACCGGGCGGTAGAAGCGCCGTTTGGGTTCTATATTCTGGACGGCCAATTCCAGTTTTCGTTCGATATCCGGGCTGGCGTTCAAGAAGGTCCGGCCCCATTTTGACATTCCGCTGTGGCCAATGAGTAGGTCTTTGAAGCCGCCCGCTTGGTCGAACACTTGAACGCGGTCATTCATCCAATCGCAGACATAGATGTCGCCGTCGCTATCCACGGCGATGCCGTTCGGGCGGTTGAACTGTCCCTCCCCGTCTCCGGAAGTCCCGAAGGCCATCAGGAACCGCCCTTCGGAGTCGAATCTCTGCACACGGTCGTTGCGCCAATCGGTGACGTAAACATCGCCCGTTTGGTCGATGGCTACTCCCCAGGGCATGTGGAATTGGCCTTCATGGTCTCCCAGTCCGCCCCATTGGGCGATGAAGCCGCCACTGGCGGTGAGGACCTGAACACGATGGTTCATGGTGTCAACCACATGCAAGTTGCCGCTGGGGCCGAAGGCCAGACCGGAAGGCCGGTCCAATTTTCCGGGGCCGCTGCCCTGCTCACCGAAGCTCCGGGAGAAATTCCGCTCTGCATCGAAGATGCTGATCCGGTGGCTGTGTTCGTCGGCGACATAAGCCTCACCCTGGGGGCTGAAAGCAAGCGAAGTGACCCAGATGAATTCGCCTGGTCCCTCACCCCAAGAACCGAACTGGCCCAGAAATTCCCCGTCCTTGGTGCACCGGCTTACCCGCACGCCATCGGGCTGGTTGGGGTTGGCCCGGCTGGCGACATAGAGCATGCCGTCGGGTCCGGTGGTGACGGCAACCGGCCCGCTGAATCCAGGCCCGGCTGGAGATAGCAGTCCGATAACATCGTGGTACTGGTACAAACCCTGCTGGGAGATGGGATGTTCTGTCGCGGTGGTCATAGGTGTATCTCAGCTTGCTGCTAAGCGAATTGATACTCGCGAGTCGAGCCGATCATCTTCATACAATGGAGCACGCAATGGAGCACGGTATCCTCAGCCAGGCGATGTTCTCCGGGGCTGCCAGACACCGATCCGCTGCGTCGGTCCAGCATCGACCTGATCTGTCCGGCGAGATGGTTCTTATTCTTCTCGTGTAATTGAACGTGCCCCATCAGTTCCAAGCAGCCGTCGATGATCGATTCCGGGTCCAACTCGGAGGTCCGGTCAAAGAGAGCATCGACGATCTCACGGACGCCCGGTTGTCTGATGTCGCCCACCTGGTCGGCCACGAAATTGACGCGCTCCACCAGGCTTCCGCTGTCGATCCATTCCTCACCGGTGTGCCAGCCTTCTACAGAGGGCGGGTTGAGCAGGTCTTGGCCCATGTAACGGCAGCCGAGAGCTACATCGAAGATACCGCGCTTTGGGAAAGTGAAGTCACCCAACAGGTGGAGGGTTCCGACGACCACTTCCGCAGGGCTTTTCACCTTGGCGAAGCGGGCTTGGTCGGACTTGAAAAAATCTGAATTGAACAGGACCTTCAACATCGACCGGATGTTGTAATTGGACCTGAAATATTCTTCTTCCAATATCCTGATCGCTTCCGGATCGCCCGGCGGGGTGTGCTGCCAGGCGGGTACCTGAGGTTCGTCGGCGACGAAGAAGTTGTAGAGATGGCGGGAGATGAACCGGGCGGTGGCCGGCTGCTGCGCGATGATGTCTATGATGTCTTCGCCATTGAAATTGCCGGTGTGGCCCATGAAAGTCTTCTCGCCTTCGTCATGGTCTTCAGGCAAGTAACAGAACCGCCAGGGCAGTTTGCCGAAGGGGAGGGAGGCCACGTTGTCGTCGTCGATGGTCCAGCCAGTGAAGGCCCGGGCAGCGTTTTTCACGTCGTCTTCGGTGTAATTCTCGTGGCCGTCCATCCCAACGCCCAAGGAAAACAACTCCAGCAGTTCCCGACCCCAGTTCTCGTTGGGGGCGTCCTTGTGGTTGAAATTGTTGTCCAGCCAGAAGATCATGGCCGGGTCTTTTGCCAACTGGAGAAGCAGGTCTCGAAAGTTGCCCAGACCGGATTCCCGGAATAGATCTATCTGGTTGAGCATGGTCTTTTCGTGGAGCACCTTGGCCAGGCCCGTGGCGAACACCCCGTGCCAGAACAGGGCGATCTTTTCCTGCAACGGACGTAGGCCGGCGTAGGCATTCATGCGGTAGACGGACTCGGTGAGAGCGCCTTCGATGTTCCGGCTTTCCTTCCAGTCGATGTAATACCGCTCCAGCACATCCTCTTCGATGGCCGGTTGCTGCTCCGGGTGAAGTAGCTCCTCTACAGCGGCCCCGTACCCCAACTGGCAGTAGCGGTCCAGTTCTTGGAACGTTGCGCCGAAACCGGCCCGGCGCAGCAGGTGCGCCATCAGAGATCGATCAGCCTCTGGCATGTTTATGATTCTCCTGTGGGGTGGCCGTGAGTCCAGCTAAACGAAGTCTAGTTGTTCGAATTTTCCGCCGACAATCGAACTGGCATCTAGGCCCAGCCATTTCTCGGCCATGGTCCCGTAAACGCCTCGGAAGTCGATGTTGTACTTCAGGTCGCCCTCTTCTAGGTCTTCGGGGCTCAAAGAAGGGAACTCGCTGTAGATACCGCCCTTTACCGGGTCGCCGATGGCGAGGGCCAGACCACCAGCGCCGTGATCGGTGCCGGACCCGTTGTCCTTCACCCGGCGGCCGAATTCGCTGAATAGGTAAATCAGCACGTTATCCGAGGCGTCGTGTTCCCTGAGGTCGGCGTAGAAGTCGCTGATGGCCTGGGAGAGGTGCACCAATAATGTGCTGTGTACCGGGCCCTGGTTGGCATGGGTATCGTAGCCCGGTTGCTGGGTATAGAAGATGCGGGTGCCCAGGTTGGCCGTCAGCACTTTGGCGATGCCCTGCAAGTTCCGCCCGATGATTGAGTCGTTATATTCGACGTTCGTTTGGTACTGGCCGGGAACGGTCTTGAGGATATCGGCGCCCTTGAGGGCATCCAAGCCGGTGGAGCCCAGGTAGTCCATCACCGGGCCGGTGCCCATGATCGGAGAGTACATCCTAGAGAATAAGTCCAGCGCCTGGGTCCGTTCATTTTGATTGGGGATCCCGGTCAGCACTCCGTAGGTTTCTAATACCGCCACCGAGGCCACCGGGACGCCGGTTAGGGCCATGGCCCGGGGGAGGCCGCGGCCAAAGTTGACGCCGGTGAGCACGTTCTCGGCCTGGGGGTCCAGGTCGCGGATGGCGCGGCCCAACCAACCCTCGGTGCCGACTTTCTCAGGCTCACAGGTGTGCCAGATGTCCATTGACCGGAAATGGGACCGGTTGGGGCCGGGGTAGCCGATGCCGTTGATCACGGCCACCTTGCCCTCGTCGAAGAGGTCTTTGACCGCCGTTAAAGCCGGGTTTAGCCCCAAACCCTGACCAATAGAAAGAACTTCTTCCTGGGGGATTCCCACCGTGGTCCGGTTATCGTAGTACAGCGAATCCTCGAACGGGATCACCGTATTCATGTAATCGTTGCCGCCGGTCAACTGCACTACAACCAAGATCGGGTCTTTATTGGCGCTGGTCAAATCACTGTCTCCTGCCGGGCGATGTCCGGTTGGATTCTGGCTTGAGATATTGCACCAATTTTACCAGTTCGCGAGGCTATTCCAAAACGCTGAATGACCCAGACTATCTCAGCGGTAGTGGCGGTCCATCTCCGAAGCGTACTTGCGCCCCAGGGTTTCTCGATTTTCTTGAAGCCAAGGCTCCAAAGCCCGGGTTCCAGTTTCGGGATTATCGGACACCAAAAGACCGGCCATGAGGCCATCGATCTCGGCCCTAGTCAGTACCACATCCCTGGCCACAAGACCGGCCAACTGGGATAGAAAAAAGGCCACCGCTGGCGGAACCTGCGCGATCCACGCCCCGCTCTTGACTGTTGCGGCGATGATTCGGACCAGTTGATCGTAGGTATAGGTGTCAGGGCCAACGCAATCCTGGATTGTGCTATCACCTTGCCCGTTAGCGCTTACCGCCATTTCCGCAACGTCTTCGACGTGAACCGGTTGCACTAGGTAGTCCCCTTTTCCGGGAACCGCGAAGACGGGGAATCTTCTCAGGAACCAGGCGATGTTGTTGATCAGGACGTCTTCTGCGCCGAATACCAATGTGGGCCGGATGATGTTGTAGGCCAATCCAGAGCCAATGATGGCTTCTTCAACCTGCGCTTTCCCATTGAAGTAGCCGAGCGGCGAGTCCACCGACGGGTTGGTGATGCTGACGTGAACGATCCGTTGGACGCCGGCCCGTTTCGCCGCGTTCAACAGAGTCTTTGTATTCTCAACTGCTGCATCGAAGCTCACGGCGCCCTTGGGAAAGCGGATCCAGTAGGTGTTGTACAAGGTGGCCGCCCCACTGAGGTTTCGAGTCAACTCGGCGGGGTCGGCGAAGTTCAATGGGTAGGCATTGACCCGGTCGCCAAAGGGGCTGGTGCGCCCTGGATGGCCGGTAATGGTACGGACCTCGCGCCCAGAGTCCAGCAGTTTCTGGGCGATGTACCGCCCCGTGTACCAGAAAGCTCCGGTGACTGCGCTGAAGTTGGTGCTGCTCACGATGCGTGGGCTTCGCTCATACCCCGGCCTCCAATTGCGCGGTCAACTCATCCGGCGTGGTCACCGGCAACTGGCAGGTGTAGTTCTGGCAGACGTAGGCGGTGGGTTTCCCATCGATCATGCCTCGGTCTTCCAGCAGGGGTAGGCCATGATCCCCAGCGCCGTCCGCGCCCACCAATACTTTGTTCGGATGGAACTTGCTGTAGACAGTCTGCCGCAGCGAAGCAGTGGCCGGGTCGTTCTTGGGACCAATAATAACTACCTCTTTGGGTGTCGATACATAAAAGTCGAGAGCGGCCAGCCAATGACCGGTGGCAGCCGGGGCGCGGCCCATCAGGTCGTGCAGGGTGCGCAGGGGCGTGGCGGCCTTTAGACGGTAGTCTTCGTTGCCGGTGATGACCGCCAATTTGAGCAGCACGTCGGTGGCCACCGATCCGCCGCAAGGCTGAGCATTGTCCAGAACGTCCCTGGGCCTGACCACTAACTTGTCGTGTTCAGCGCTGGTGTCGTAGAACCCGCCCACTTCGTCATCCCAGAACAGTTCGATCATCCGGTCAGCCAGGCTGATCGACTCCGTCAGCCACCTTCGTTCCAATGTGGCCTCGTAGAGAGCTAGGAGGCCGTCGGCCACGAAAGAGTAGTCTTCAAGGTAACCGGGTAGCTTGGCCTGGCCCTTGCGGTAGCTGCGCAGTAGGCGTCCGTCAACGCGCATCGTCTTCAACAAGAAATCGGCGTTTCTGATGGCGGCGTCGAGGTAGTCCTGGCGTTCGAGCGCAGCGCCGGCTTCGGCGAAACTGCGAAGCATCATCCCGTTCCAAGACGCCAGCACCTTGTCGTCCAGCAGAGGATGAACCCGTTTCTCCCGTTCGTCCAACAACGCCTTTTTGCCCCGCTGGACAACGTCCACCAACGTATCGAGGGAGAGTCCATGCTGTTGAGCGTACTTGGAGGCCTTTTTCGAGATGTTCAGTATGTTCTTGCCCTCGAAATTTCCGGCCTGGGTAACCCCGAAGAACCCGCTGAAGACAGCGGCGTCCTGCGGCCCCAACACCGCTTCGATCTCGGCAGGTGTCCAGACGAAGAACTTACCCTCTTCGCCTTCGCTGTCGGCGTCCGTGGCAGAGTAGAAGCCGCCCTCGGGGCCGGTCATCTCCCGCAGGATGTAGTCCAAGGTCTCCTCAGCGATGCGCCGGTACATGCCACGGCCCGTGGCTTGGTGGGCGTGCAGGTAGAGCCGGGTCAGCAGGGCGTTGTCGTAGAGCATCTTCTCGAAGTGGGGGACGAGCCAATAGGCATCGGTGGAGTAGCGGGCGAAACCGCCAGCTATTTGATCGTAGATGCCGCCCCTGGCCATCTTCTCCAGGGTGAGGTCGACCATCTCCAAGGCCCGGTCGTTGTAGCCGTGGCGGTAATACCGAAGCAGCACCTCCAGGTTCATTGCCTGGGGGAACTTGGGTGCGGTACCGGTGCCTCCATTCTGGTAGTCAAAGTTGGTCGCCAGCACGTTATAAGCCCGGTGGAGTATGTCCACCGTCAGCGGCGTGTCGGCCTTGGGCATCTGGCCTGTTCGGCCCATCTGTTCGGTCAACTGGGAGGTAACTCGGTCGATCTCGCCCCGGTTGTTGTGGTAAGAGTTGGCCACCGACTCAAGCAGCCTGGGGAATCCAGGCATGTTGAAGCGGTCCACCGGCGGGAAATAGGTGCCTCCGTAGAACGGGCGCCCATCAGGGGTGAGGAACACGGTCATAGGCCAACCACCGCTGCCGGTCAGCATCTGAACCGCTTCCATATAGACGGCGTCTAGATCAGGCCGCTCCTCGCGGTCGACCTTGATGCTCACGAAGTGCTCGTTCATCAGCTGGGCAATGGCATCGTCCTCAAAGGACTCTCGCTCCATGACGTGGCACCAGTGGCAGGCAGAGTAGCCGATGCTGAGGAATATGGGCTTGTCTTCATCTTTGGCGCGCTGCAGGGCTTCTTCGCCCCAGGGGTACCAATCCACGGGATTATTGGCGTGCTGCAAGAGATAGGGGCTGGTCTCGTAAATCAGCCGATTGGGCATGATGCACCTATGTAAAACCCGCGTGTGGCAGGTAAGATTCTGAGAGTTGTTGAGTCAGGTATTGTCGGTGAAATCGGAACCGAAAGCCAGAGCGTAGTATGTAAATGGAGTGGGAAGCTATGGAACTGAAGCTATGGAACCATTCCGGGGCATTTTAGGATTTTTGGAGATCGATTTGATTAGATACTTCCGCAGCAAAAGTATGTTTATGGTTCTGGCCGCCGCCGCGTTTCTGGTGGCTTGCGGTGGTGGGAGTGAACAGACGTTAATAACCCCAGTTGCTCCCACATTGGATGGCGCACCGTCAGGTGAGATCTCCATGGGAGGCACCGCTCTGGGTGGAAGCGCGCAGACCACGGTGTTGGCCCAATTCGAGCTGGATGAAGTGCCAGACATCCAGTTGGCCTGGGTGACTACCCTTGTGAATCTGGACGCTGGTGAAGAAATGACGCACGGACACCCCATGGGGTTCGTGTATGCGGTAGATGGGGACCATGTAGTGGACGGTCAAAGCTTGGTCGAAGGGCAAGGATATGCCTTAAGAGCCTCCGGTGAGCATAGCCATCATGCGCCGAATGGTCAGTCCACTTTCTGGGAGACCGTTCTCGACTACCCCGATTATCAAATAATCAGTCCAGATGTGAAGACAATTTTTTGGAGCCCAATCCTGGAGGACATTCCCGACAGCCCGTTGGCGGTATTCGTGTTGGTGGCGATCCCTCCAGGCGGCGAGACCAGTGTCCACACCCATCCAGGGCCAGAGTTCATCTATCACCTGTCCGGAGGCATCGACTACCAGAACGACATCATCGGAGTCCGGCAAATGACGCCAGGCGACATTGAAGGGATACCCCCCGCCACCTCCGTGCAAAAGAGGAACCCCACCCAGGAAGATGCTGCTTTTCTCTCGTGGTTCCTGGTTGATGCTTCGAAGCCATTTGCTTCACCGGCAGTATTCGAAGACACGAGCCTGGGCACAAACCTGGCACTCCTGGCAAATGGGGCATCGGTGGCCGGAGTTAGTTCCAACTTTGGCGGAGGGACCGACGATTCAGCCTTCGGGGCGGCCAACTCTCTGGATGGCGACCCGGCCACGGAATGGTCAACATCGGGAGACGGGGACGGAGCCTGGATCGACGTGGAACTGCCGTCGGTGACCAACGTGACTTCCGTGGGATTCTGGACGCGGACCATGGGCAACTCGGCGCAGGTGAATTCATTCCAGGTGACGACAGACCGGGGCGAGACCTACGGTCCGTTCTCCGTGGACGACGCCACAAACATCTACCGCTTCGACACCCGGTTCACGGCCAAACGGCTGCGTTTCGAGTTGCTGGACACCACCGGCGGCAACACGGGAGCTTTGGAGATCGAGGTTTACGGGGAGCCGGTCCCATGACAGCCGGGGCTTCAAAACTGTTCACGATCTGTCTCCAAAATGCTCACCTCGTACCGTTTGTCGAGAATGAGAATGAAGTATTTTTGAAAACGATCATTCCCAGCCGGAAAGCGACCCAAGAATATCTGGAACACGGAGCGTCAAATGACTAGTTTTAATAAAGAAGAAAAGGATTTGGTGGAGTCGTACGAACGAGACGAGTGGCGGTCGTCAACGAACCAAGATTCTGATATTGAGCGTTACGGGCAGTACGCCCGCGCCACATTCAAGAAAGATATGCGGGTGAACATTAGGCTATCGAAGAAAGATTTGGAGGCCATCCAAGCGCGTGCCTTGGAAGAAGGCATCCCCTATCAAACACTGATGGGAAGCGTTCTGCACAAATATGTTGGTGGGCGCTTGGTGGAAAGGAGCCGTTGATATTTCTCCGAATTTGGACCGCCAGGTCCCGTAGCTCCGGCTAACTGGTTTACTTAGCCGAGCCCTTGGGAACTTCCGCTTCCGCTCCCAGGCGGGTCATAAAGTCGGCTAGGGGGGCATGGCCCCCAGGTCTTCGCCTTCGCGGTGGCGCTTAGTAGAAGGGAAGGATACGCACTCTAGACCTGATTTCATCCACCGTAATCAGTGCGCCACTATCGAGGGTCGTCTCGTAGAGTTGAAGTAGCTGTATCAGTCTGACGCTCAGACCCCTCGGCATTGTATCTTGGGTACGAACTTGAATTACACTGGGTCCTTGAGCGCGGGTAGTTGCCAACAGTGTTCCAAAGTCAAGGTCATGGGTGAAGAGGACGCAACCGTTCATACGCGCCCATTCCATAATTACATCGTCACGCGCACCAACGTCTCCCGTATTAGACCAGTGAACCGCCTCCCAGCCCGCTTGCTTAAACACCTCAACCCAGTCAGGGGAGAGGTTCATGTCAATCAGCAGTCTCAAACCCAAACCAAATCGTCACCCCTCGCTAAGGGGCACTTCTATCTCTTCTGAGCGCCAAGCAGCGTAGGCCAGAGCCTCCATGACATCTTCTTTTTCCAGATACGGATAGGATTGCAAGATGTCTGTGGTTGAGTAGCCTGCGGCGACGAGTCCGACGATGGTTCCCACTGTGACACGCAGGCCGCGAATACAGGGCTTACCACCCATCACCTTTTGGTCGAATGTGATGCGAGTCAGGTTCTTCACTTTCTAATTCTCCCTCCGAGGGATAGCAGCCCAACCAAAGATGTCACCGATGGGCTTCTGATTGACTTCTACCCAGCCGAGCCCTTGGGAACCTGGGCTTCCTCTCCCAGGCGGGTCATGAAGTCGGCTAGGGGCATGGCCCCCAGGTCTTCGCCGCCGCGGTGGCGCACGGCTACTGCCCCGGCTTCTTGCTCCCGGTCTCCCACCACTAGCATATAGGGCACCTTCTGCATCTGGGCGGTGCGGATCTTCTGGTTCATTCGCTCGCCCCGGGTGTCCACCTCGGCGCGGAATCCCCCAGCCTCAAGGGTGGCCGACACCGACTCGCAATACTCGATGTGCCGGTCGGCGATGGGTATCAGCACTGCCTGCACCGGCGCCAGCCATACCGGGAACGCGCCGCCGTAATGCTCTATCAATACGCCCAAGAACCGCTCCATGGAGCCAAGGATGGCCCGGTGGACCATGTAGGGTTGGCTCCGTCCGCCCTCGGCGTTTTGATAGGTCAGATCGAACCGTTGGGGCAGGTTGAAGTCGAACTGCACGGTAGTGCACTGCCAGGCTCGGCCCAGGGCGTCAGTGATGTTGATGTCAATCTTGGGGCCATAGAACGCGCCGCCACCCTCGTCTACCGTGAAGGGCAGTCCCCGTTTTTCCAGCGCGCTCTGTAGCGAATTGGTGGCGTGTTCCCACATCTCGGGGTCGCCCACGTATTTATCGGGCCTTGTCGAGAGAGCGATGGGAAAATCGGAAAACCCGAAGGCATCCAGTAATTCGAAGGTCAACTCCAACACGCCACCAATCTCATCTTCGACCTGGTCCGGAGTGCAGAAGATATGCGCATCGTCTTGGGTGAAGCCACGCACGCGCATCAGGCCGTGCAAAACACCGCTGCGCTCGTAGCGGTAGACGGTTCCCAACTCAGCGAACCGCAGCGGCAACTCCCGGTAGCTGTGCAGATTCGAGCGGTAGATGGAGATATGGAAGGGGCAGTTCATGGGCTTCAGGTAGTATTGCTGCTCGTCCACTTCCACGGGGGCAAACATGTTTTCCTGGTAGAAATCCAAGTGGCCGCTGGTCTCCCACAATTGAGCCTTTCCGATGTGGGGCGAATACACGATGTCGTAGCCCAGCCGGAAGTGGAGGTCTTTCCAATAGTCTTCAACCAAGGAGCGGAGCCGGCCCCCCTTGGGGTGCCAGACGATCAGACCGGGGCCGATCTCTTCATGGATGCTAAATAGCCCCAACTGGCGGCCCAGGGTCCGGTGGTCCCGGCGCTCGGCTTCTTCCAACCGCTCCAGGTGTTCCGCTAGCTCGGCTTCAGAGTCGAAGGCCGTGCCGTAGATGCGCTGGAGCATGGGCCGTTTTTCGTCGCCCCGCCAATAGGCGCCGGCCACGCTGAGCAGCTTCATGGCCGGAATGCCTGAAGTGCCGCCAACGTGGGGCCCCTGGCACAGGTCCACGAACCTGTCGTGCCGGTAGATGGAGATCTTGGCGTCGTCGGCCAGCCCCTCGATCAGTTCCAGCTTGTAGGGCTGATCGGCGAACATAGCCTCGGCGTCGGCGCGGGTGAGTTCCTCTCGCTCGAACGGGAAACTGCCGCTGATCGTCTCGCGCATCAGCTTTTCGATCGCTTCCAGGTCTTCCGGAGTGAACGGGCGGGCAACCTCAAAGTCGTAGTAGAACCCGTCTTGGATGGGCGGGCCGATACCCATCTTGGCCTCGGGGAAAAGTTTGAGGACAGCGTCGGCCATCACGTGGGCGGCAGAATGGCGCATGGCGTTGCGGTGGGCTTGAGCCTCGTCAACGCCCTCGGTTTCGAGAGAGCCGTGGTCTAACATCTCACCTACTCATGGGGGCAAATAATTAATGACTGTAACTGGGGCTGATACGGCTAGTCAGGCACCATTATAGCCTACGAAGTGGGGGGGGCGCATGGGATTAGAGTCCATTTCCCGCTCGCAGAAGACCGCTATCCAGCCAATCGCAAGAACAGTTCCCGCCATTTACGTGCTTTGATTGAACTGACGATGTGCTCTCGCACGTTGATCAGGTAAGTTCCGGTGACTAATAAGGTTAACAATAGGCAGAGACCAACCTGCTGAGCGCCTTGTCCGGTGAGCCAGAGCAGGGCGTTCAACATCATGAAGCCGAAGGCCGCGCCCAGGACTACGTTACGGAGACCTAGCATCACCAGGATGCTTGGGCCGGCGGTGATTACGGTGAGCCACGGGACAACGGCCAGAGAGATTCCAAAGATGGCTGCCGCGCCCTTCCCGCCCCGGAACCCCAAAAAAACGGGCCAGTTGTGACCGGCAACAACCAACGGCGTGGTGACGAACAACGCCCATTCAGCAACGCCCACCAATCTCGGAACAACAACCGCCAAGACACCCTTGGCCGTGTCCACCAGCAATACGGTAATACCCGCCCACGCGCCTAGTCGGTGATACGTGTTCAGAGCGCCTACGTTGCCACTTCCGGATCGACGGATGTCCTCGCCGTTGGCCAGCCGCACCAGGATGTAGGCGGTGGGAATCGATCCCATCACATACGCGCCGACAGCCAGGGATATGACAGCTACAACGTCCAGTTTTAAGTCTCCATGTCTGTATTAAGTGGTCTATAACCAGCATAACCCCGGAGCGATTGGGATTGCCAATTTAGGCTTATTTCCGGCCTTCCGCCCGGTCTTTAAGGTCGTTCATGTGGCGGAGAACCAGGCGTTCGTAGTGGCGCTTGACATAAAAACGGGCCACCGCCCAGCCAGCGCCGGGAAGCCAGTGCATCCGGCATTCGATCTCGCCGTGGTGGGTCATCGTGGTTCCAACGTCCGTTTCCGTGAATAGGAACTCCTCTTGGGAATGGTGCAGTGGCCCGTCCAGATGTCTAAAAGTGATGCGCTCTTCGGGATAGAGCATCACCTCTTCCAGGGTTCGGTAAGTCTTGCGGCCGTCCCTGGAATGGAACTCCATCAACAGCCGGTTGCCCTCCCTTTCCAACAACCGCGAGCGTTCTTCCTGTTCGCCGGTGGGGTCTCTGACGTCGGTCTCTGCATGGCCCTCACCGAAGGAGCTAATCAGCTCAAAGACCAACGAGCGCGGCGCTCGAATGACAACGGATTGTTCCCGCAGTCTGACTTTCATATTTACAGTACAGTTCCAAATATCAGGTGATGTTTGATTATTGGATGCCGGTCTCTCTGAAATAGATCGGGAGTGCAGCGACCGCCATACTCCCGATATAATCACGGGTATCGAAAACCTGTACTGGTTAACAACCTATCGGATGGAGATGTCATGGCAACCCAACAGGACCTGGAAGATTTCACGACTCAAGTGACTCCGCCTGCCGACTTCGACGATTTTTGGAGCGGCACGCTGGAGCAGCTGTCCCAGATATCGCTGAAGCCGGTTATCACCGCCGAACCGCTGCGAAGCAACGATGACGCCCACGTCTTTGACGTCACTTACCTGAGCCTGGGCGGACTGGAAGTTTCTGCCTGGTACAGCGTGCCGACCCAGGGAGATGGGCCTTTCCCGGCGATCCTCAATCTCCCAGGCTACAAGTCAGAACCGCCCGTGCGCCGAGACTGGGCGAAGAAAGGAGTGGCGGTGCTATCGGTGTCGGTCCGCGGAAAGTTGCGGAGCAGCGCCGAGTTCAACCCCGGCTACCCCGGTCTGCTCACCTCCGGACTGGAAAGCAAGGAGAACTACGGATATAGGGGGGTCATCTCGGATTGCGTAAGGGGCGTCGATTTTCTTCGATCCCGCCCCGAGATAGACCCGGAGCGGATCTATGCCTGCGGCAGCAGTCAGGGCGGTGGATTGACACTCATAACCTCCGCGCTGCGCCCTGAGATCAAAGCCGGCGTTGCGGGGTATCCGTTCTTGTGTTGTTTCCCCGAGGCAATGACCATGTTCAGGTCGTATCCCTACGATGAACTGGCCTGTTACGCCAGGGCCTACCCAGAGGAGGGGGAGAGGATGTTGGAGACTCTTCGGTATTTCGATGCCGTTAATTTCGCTCCTAAGATAACTTGTCCCATGGTCGTCGGTATCGCGCTGGACGATGAGGTCTGTCCCCCGGAAACCAGTTATGCGGCCTACCGGGCGTTGACCGGCCATAAAGAACTTTGGCTATTTCCCAATTCGGGACATGGCAACGCTCATGACTACCCCGCCCAGGAGAGAGAATGGTTGTCGGTTCAGATTGGACTGGAAACGGCGGTCTCGTGACCACATCATCCGACCGGTTCTGGCAAGAGACCGAAGCCGCGCTGGCCGAATTTCCGGTGGATGTGCGCATCAACCGGGACGACTTCTATTCCCAGCCCGACTGGGACGTATTCCAGATGCGTTACACGTCGGCTGATGGTTTCAGGTTGTGCGCTTGGCTGTCTGTCCCCAAAGGCCGAGGGCCGTTCCCGGCGATAGTCCGGATGCCGGATTACGGCAGCGTTCATGACATCGTTTACACTCCCTTGCGGGAACAGGCGGTGGTGATGAACCCCACCTACCGGGGCCAACGAAACAGCGACCAGGTTTTCCAGGCTCAGTACCCCGGCCTCCTGACCGAGGGTATCGCGGCGCCCGAATCCTATGTGATGCGCCGGGTCTTCGCCGACATCCTTCGAGGCATCGACGCTCTGTCGGTGCAGGCCGAGGCCCAACTTCAGAATATTGCTCTGATCGGGAGCGGCCTCGGCGGAGCATTGGCGCTGGCCGGAGCCGCCCGCCGCAGATCGGTCCACGCCGTCGCGGCCAACACACCCATAGCTCTGGGCAACCCGATTTCTTTGATGCCTGGGTTGGGATACCCGCTGGCGGAATTGAATGACTACTTGCGTCTTTACCCTACGAGGCGCGAGGCAGTGGTCCAGAACACCGAAGAGTTGGACGTGCTCAAGATCGCTGAAAAAATAACCGTGCCAGTTCTGCTCAGCGTGGGCATCAACGACACCAATTCCTGCCCCCTGGCTTTTGGCGAAGAACTGGCGGCCAAGATTCCCGATTGCGATTTACGGGTCTACCACGGAGCGGCGGAGGGCGGCGGCCACGAGCATGCCCAGATACAGACTTCCTGGTTGGCGAACAAACTGGGCATCGGCTGACACGCCCGAAGCAGTCCCTATTGGAAACCTTATGCAGGTGTGCGGCGAGGCACGCCTGATATAATCAATCTGTAAGGGCGGAAACGACGCCCTTGTTTGGCCTTAAATACCCCCTGGAACAACGACGGAGAAGATACCCCACCATGGAGCAACTGAAACAACACCTATCGACCCTCAATCAGAAGATTGCGTCAGTGGTGGAGCGTCTTTGACCTGGCTGGTAAAGAAGACGCCATAAGCGTCATGGAGCGCGAGGCGGCCGAGCCAGGTTACTGGGACGACCACCAATCCGCACAGCAGAAGATGCAGCAACTGGGCCGGTTGAAGGATACTGTCACCCTTTGGCGCGGTCTTGAGTCCGGCTCTCAAAACCTCATAGAATTAACCGAGTTGGCCCTAGTAGAGAACGATTCTTCGCTCCAGGAACAATTGGAGGCGGAATTCGAAGCCCTGGCCAAGGTCCTGGCCAAGGAAGAGATCAACCTCACCCTGTCCGGCGCCTACGACGACCGGTCCGCCATCGTATCGATCCATGCCGGAGCTGGCGGCACCGACGCCCAAGATTGGGCCGAGATGCTGCTACAGATGTACTGCCAATGGGCTGAGACTGGGAAGCGTCCATTGGAGGTCATGGATCTCTCTTATGGTGAAGAAGCAGGTCTACGCAGCGCCACATTGGAAGTCGGAGGCCCCCACGCGTTCGGATATCTGGCGGCCGAGCGCGGCGTTCACCGGCTGGTGCGCCTATCCCCTTACGACCCCAATAACCTGAGGCAAACCTCCTTTGCTCAGGTTGAAGTGCTGCCCACATCCGATGACGACCCAGAGGTGGAGATACGGTCGGAAGACATCAAGATGGATACCTTCCGTTCCAGCGGCCCTGGCGGGCAGAACGTACAGAAGGTGGCGTCGGCGGTCCGGCTGACCCACATTCCGACCGGTATCGTAGTTTCCTGCCAGAACGAGCGTTCCCAGCATCAGAACCGCGAGTATGCCATCAGGATATTAAAGGCCAGGCTGCTGGCTAGGCAGGCCGATGAGAAGGCCAAGCATACGGCCGGATTGCGAGGGGAGCGCAAGGCTGCTGAGTGGGGCAGCCAGATACGCAGTTACGTACTTCACCCTTATAAGTCGGTGAAAGACCACCGAACCAATCTCCAGAGCACTAACCCCGAGGCAGTGCTGAACGGCGCGATCGACGAATTTATCGAAGCCTACCTGATGACCAAGGTCGGCGAGTAAGTCTGGTATAGGTTGTCCCGTATTTTGCCTGGGGCCAAACTATTCTCAAACTCACCCGTCTTTCGGGCAAGCCGGAACCCAGCGATATTGCCCCAAAGGTAATTTCAATCGAACGGGGACACACTGAGAAACATCGACTGCCAGCCGGGAGGACCTAGGAAACCGCTTTCGACAGACTGACAGTAACCTACTTGCACGTCCCGCTCATTCTGAGCTTGTCGAAGAAGTCTTCGGGGAATGACGGTTTAACTGGAGTGAGTGGTTCGATGGGCTCACCATGAGCGGGCAACAGAGATTTGCCGAGATTTGAATGTCTACGGTTTATTGACAATTCTGCTTTCGCTGTTTATATTTAACCAAATGGTTAACTATCAAACAGAAACACTGAATTCCACGTTGAATTCCACGTTCGCGGCACTGGCCGATCCAACACGGCGCGCCATCTTGGAGCGACTATCCTACGGCGATTCGTCGGTCTCGGCTTTGGCCGCGCCTTTTGATGTCTCGCTGCCCGCGATCTCCAAGCAGCTTAGAGTTCTGGAGCGGGCCGGGTTGTTGGTGCAGCAGAAGGACGGGCGGGTTCGCCGTTGCAAGTTGGAAGCGGAGCCAATGAAAGAAGCGATTGACTGGATAGCGCAGTACCGGCGGTTCTGGGAAGACAAACTGGATATGTTGGCGAGTTATCTGGAAGATTTTATACCCGGCGAAGATGAACAAGAAACGGAAATTTCGGAGGGAGAGAAACCATGACCCAATCAGCGCCGCAGACCGGCATCAGCTTAACCGGGATTTCCCAAATCAAACTGACTTTCCTAGATATAGCCCCCTCTGGGATGGCGCCAACTATAGTCAC
>JAQBXL010000122.1 GCA_027624135.1 Chloroflexota bacterium | reverse complement strand
CGGACTGGTACGCCGCTATGACGCGGTCCAAAACTTCCGGGTCTAGGAGAGGGCAATCGGGAGTGACGCGGGCGATGTTGTCCACCGCAAATTTCTTGGCGGCTTGATAGACCCGGTCGAGCACGTCATCTTCGCTACCCCGGAAACAAGGTAGGCCCTGCTTTTCCGCCCATTCCGCCAGGACATCGTCGCGGGTTTCGGTGGTGGTGGCGATGATAACTTGGTCTACCCGGGTGGACCGTTTAACCCTCTGGACCAATAGCTCCAAAAGAGGCCGTCCACCGATCTCAGCCAGGGTCTTGCCCGGCAGGCGGGTTGATCCCATCCGGGCTTGAATTATCGCGGCAAGCATCGTTTAGACCGTAACCGTTTGCCCGGATTCGATCGAACTCTTGATGGCTTCGATGACCTCGATAACCCTGATGCCCTGCTCCAATCCGACCAGGGGCGCCTGGCCGGTCCTCACGCATCTCAAAAAATCTCGGAGTTCCTCTACGTAGGTGTCTTGAGGATCTCCCCTTAACCGGACCGACTTAAACCGGCCTAGGCCGCTGTCGAATGTTTGCAAGCGGCCCAAGCTGGTATCAGCGCGGCCTTTGGGGCAGTCCCACATCAGACTGGTGTCTTCCCCTGCCAACCGGTACATCCTGGTATAGGTTGGCTGAAGGCAGTCCAAGTGCAGCGACGCCATGGCTCCCGACTTCATCTTCATTATCACTTTGAAAACGTCGGCGCCGTCAATCTCCAAATCACTCAATTTTCCGCCCATCGCCGAAACTTCCTGGACATCCCCCAAGAACCACATCAATGAATCAATCTCGTGGGAAGCGTCCAAGAGCAGTCCGCCGCCGAGATCGGCATGGGCCATGTAGCTTTGGCGGTAGTCCCGGCCGGGCCACCACTTGTCGAGGTAAAGGCCAAATTCAGCGTGGGCGACCAGCACCCGGCCAAGGAGGCCGGTCTCCACCATGCGCTTGATCTTGATCATCGCCGGGTGGAAGCGCAGGTTGTAACCGACCTGGACCGTCTTGCCTGAGGTCTCCGCCCTCGCCATCAGACCTGCCAATCCGTCCAAGTCGGTGGAAACCGGTTTCTCGATGAACAGATGGGCGCCGGAATCCAGCGCTTGTAACGCCACCGGCACATGACTTTCCGCCGGCGTGCAAATCAGGACACAATCAGGGTGACGCTCCAAAGCAGTTTCGGCATCGGAGAATACCTTGACGCCGAAGCGTGACTCCACGGTTTGGCGGATGGCGGGGCTGAGGTCCGCCGCCTCAACGGTGACATCCCCGAGCCGCAGGAGGTGGTCGACGTGACGCATGCCGATGGAGCCGCAGCCCAGGACCAAGGCTTTCATATCATTCTATGGAGCGGCCATTTGTATCGATGGTCGTTTGTGAGGACGGCGTTGGCCTGGGCATAGGGTCTAGAGGTCGGCCCGAGCTGAGCCGCGAACGGCCGGTTTTCTCGGTTGTTCCTCCCCGGTATGTGGGTGGCGAATGGTGTTCTGGGCGCCCAATTCGTCAATCGCCCACCACGAAAGCTCCAAGACCTCCTCGTCGGTCAAGTCGCTGAAATTGGTCCGGATCGCTTCCCCCTGCTCCCCCAGCCTGAGGAAATACTCTTCGATGATGTCATCGTCGGCCTCTCCCTTCTCACCGGTAACGGCTTTCCTGATTAGGCCTTTTTCCAGGGCAAGGTCCCAGAATTTGGTGGCGGGGTAGGCGGTGGTGAAGAAGAACACCTCAGGATTGAGTCCGATCTGTTTGCATACTTCCACGGTCTCTTCAACGGTCTTCCGGGACTCGCCGGGCGAACCGATCATGAAGGAACAATCGGCGTACCCGAAGATGCGCTGGGTCTCCTTGACGGCGATCGCGATGCGTTCCGGGGTTTGGCCGCTCTTGTCGATGCTGGTGAGAATCGTTTGGCTGGCTGACTCGATACCATAGCCAACCTGTCTCATCCCGACGTCGTATGCTTGTTCCAGGAAGTTGGGGCGGTTTTCAGCCTTCGCCCGCAGCACCTCGGCGGCCACTATATTGGTCCGGCAGGTGCCGCCCCAGGTAATCTCAAATCCGTCTCTCTCCCGCCTGGCCCTCAACTCCCCGCAGAACTCGAGATTCCACCTAAAGTCGGTGAGCATCAGGTCATCGAGGAAATGGATGTAGGCTAGGCCGTAGCGTTCTTTCATGAACTGCATCTCGTCGACCACTTCCGACGGGCTGCGCAGGCGGTACTCGGGTCCCAGATATGCCGCGTAGCAGTAATCGCAGGCGCTGACCGCATATGGGCAGCCCCGCGAAGCGATCATGGATTCGCAGAATTGGCCGGCATCGACAGAAGCGCCGTCCTTCCATTTGGTGGCCCAGTTGAGATGGCCGACGGGGTTGATCCGGTACACGTCATCTAACGGCCACCCGGACCGCAGGGGCCAAGGCAGGGAGTCTAGCCCCCGGGCCAAACTTTGGATGGACGGGCGGATCCCGTTGTTCTGCACCGCCCATTCTCCGGGGCCGGTTTGCTTGCGGAATACGATGCCCTTCATCCCATCCAACGGTTGGCCGATCTCCAGACGGTGAAAGAGTTCTGAGGAGGTTACTTCGCCCTCACCCTGGACCGCTATGTCCACGCCCAGTCGTTGGACCATGAATTCTGGCATCGAGGATGAAATGCCTCCTCCCAACACCACCGGCACATCCGGATAGACCCGTTTGCAGATGGAAACGACCTGTTTGATGCGGCCGTATTGGGTGATTATTCCGCCGATCCCGATCACGTCCGGCTTACCGCCGGCCAGCGAGCCGGTGACCATTTCTTCGACCCAGGCTGAAACTTCGGCGGCCGTTTTGTCGTCGATGGGCCTGGCCCGGGCAGCGTTCAGGTCCAGCACCGAAACCCGGTGCCCGTCCATGGTGGCAACCGAGGCCACATACCCTTGCCCGATAGGCATGATATTGGGGTACGACCACTCTCTGATTGGCGGGTTGATCAGGAGCAGCTTTAATCCGGTGTCACGCGGCTTGAAGTCTTTGACCGATTCTTCAGTGGTGATCCTAGGCCAATTGGGGTTGATGATGGCCCCGCCGAGATCGAACCGCTGGTAGAAGTAATCTGGGGCTTTGGAAGATGCGACCCGCAATAATTTATTGTCAGTCGACGATGAAGTTTTTGCCATCTGGTCCGACCTCACGATTCAGGGGAAAGATTAGGGTTGCTTGAATCCGAGGGATGAATGACCTCGGATACTCGAAAAAGCGACTTGAGATTTTGCTGATAGGTGATTCGGCTGATGCCTCTCGGATGGGCGCGGCCCCCACGAGATTCACGCGGGTTGACGCGCGGCTGAGTCGATCAGCTGCGAGAATAATGCCGGGTAACCTTTCTGACCGCGGCGATCACGTCGACTGCATCTTGCTTGGTCATGGAATGGAACAGGGGAAGAGTGATCATGCTTTCGTAAGCTGCCTCGGCCACCGGAAATTCGCCACCCTCATAACCGAACCGTTCCCGGTAATAAGGGTGGAGATGCACTGGGATGTAGTGGACATTGACCAGGATGTTTTCCGCCCGCAGCGCTTGGAAGATCTCCTTGCGTCCAACGCTGAATCTTTGGAGGTCCAGCCTCAGGGGGTACAGGTGCCAGGCGCTCATCATGGACGGTTCTTCGATGGGTATGATCAGGCCCGGCGATTCGGAGAACGCTTCGGCGTACCAGTCAACGATCTTCCGCCGGCTCGCGATGTTTTCGGGCAGCTTCTTTAGCTGGGAGACCCCCAGCGCACAGGCGATATCGCTGAGCCGGTAGTTATAGCCTAGCTCAGTCATCTCGTAGTACCACTGCCCTTTGGTGGCGCCTTGCTCACGCCTAACTTCTTCGTCCACCCCATGGGTCCTGAATCTCCGGAGGCTGCGGGCCAACTCAGGGTCATTGGTGGTGACCATCCCGCCCTCCCCAGTCGTGACATGCTTCACCGGGTGAAAGCTGAACGTTGTCATGTGGCTCACGCCCCCCACGTTGCGGTCCCGGTAGGTGGATCCCAAGGCGTGGGCGGCGTCCTCGATGACCACCAGGCCGTGCTTTTCGGCCAACGACAGGATCGGATCCAGATCGGCTGGGTGTCCGGCGTAATCGACGGGGAGCAAGGCCTTGGTCCGAGGAGTTATCCGCCGCTCGATCTCACTGGGGTCGATGTTCATCGTGTCAGACCGGATGTCGGCAAAAACGGGAGTTGCTCCGGTATACAAGGCGCAGTTGGCCGTGGCGCAGAAGGTGAGGGGAGTTGTGATGGCTTCGTCACCCGGCCCGAGGCCGGCGGCGAACGCGGCCCCATGGAGGGCGGAGGTCCCGGAACTGTAGGCAACCGCGTAGCGGGCGCCCACCAGATTGGCTACGGCATCCTCGAATTCCTTCACCTTTGGGCCGGTCGTGATCCAATCAGAGCGTAAGACCTCAACCACGGCCTCGATGTCGTTGTCGTCAATCAGTTGGCGGCCATAGGGCAAGGGCGAGGGACGCACCGGGGAGCCGCCATGTATGGCCAAGGGCGTTTGGTCCGAGTGAGGTTCATTCACAGCGCGGCGACGATCCCCTGGACTTCCTCGATGCTCAGCCATTCCTTGTTGTTCTCGCTGTCGTATTGGAACCCCTCGGCGAGTGGGCGGGACCCTTTCAACTCTGTCTGGCTTAGGTCGGCGCCCGCGGGGTGGATCACGAACATATCTTCCAACTCTAGCGTGTGCCTCGATTCATCGGAAGACACCAGGATTTCGTGGATCTTCTCTCCTGGGCGGATACCGGTGAACTTGATCGCAGCTTCGGGTGCGATAGCGGTCGCCAGGGCGGTGATGGTGGTGCTGGGAATCTTGGGCACGAAAATCTCGCCGCCATTCATGATTCCAAGGCACCGGAGCACAAACTCGACGCCCTGTTCGAGGGTGATCCAGAACCGCGTCATGCGTTCATCGGTCACCGTTATCGTTCCCTTCGACTTCTGCTGGAGGAATAATGGGATGACACTGCCCCTGCTGCCGACCACGTTGCCGTAGCGGACGCAACTGAATCTGGTGCCGTCGGCGCCGGAATAGGAGTTGCCCTGCACGAACAATTTCTCGGCACATAGCTTGGTGGCCCCGTAGAGATTCACCGGGCTCACCGCTTTGTCGGTGCTGAGAGCGATCACCTGTTCGACGCCGGTGTCCAGGGCGGCGTCGATAACGTTCACCCCGCCCAAGATGTTGGTCTTGACGGCTTCAAACGGGTTGTATTCGGTGGCTGGTATCTGCTTTAAGGCCGCCGCGTGGATGACAATGTCCACACCTCTCATGGCGCGGTACAGCCGGTCACGGTCTCGAACATCGCCGATGAAGAACCGGAGACACGGATGACTTAGCTGCTGCTGCATCTCATATTGCTTGAGTTCGTCCCTACTGAAGACGATCAACTTGCTGGGCGGGCCTTTCTTGATCAGCAGTTCAACGCATTTCTTGCCAAATGACCCTGTGCCCCCGGTGATCAGGATTGTCTTGTCTTTGATACTAAACGCCATCAGCGGGTAAGCACTCCATTAATCCCAAAAATCTACGCCTATTCATCGGCCCCCGTAGTGTGCACGATTCGACTTTGGTACCATTCTCAGCACGGCCTGAGCACGAGAAGAGATACCAACAGTTGCTATCAATTAGGGGCCCCTGATTGGATCTTGTGGTAATTGGCCAGAACCCCGTCGGCGGCGAGAAGTTTGCCCCAGCTCCCGTCCTCCACAATTTTCCCATCTTGCAGCACCACGATGTTATCGGCGCTTTGGATGGTTGAAAGCCGGTGGGCCACCACGATCATGGTGCACGTCCCCCGAATCTCCTGCATATACTTTTGAATCAGTTGCTCAGACTCGGAGTCCAGCGAACTGGTGGCCTCGTCCAGGATGAGAATGTCCGGCTTGGCCAATATGGCACGGGCTAGAGAGATCCGCTGCCTTTGGCCGCCGGAGAGATTCCAGCCACGGTCGCCGATCCGAGTCTCGTAACCCTGGGGGAAGTGCTCGATGAAATCATGAGCATAGGCCCGTTGGGCCGCGTTCTTGATGTCGTCAATGCTATATTCTGGCCGCCCCAACCCAATGTTGTAGGCCACGGAATCGTTGAACAGAAATATGTCCTGGCTCACCAACCCGATCGAACCGCGCCAGGAATTCAGATCCAATTCCCTCAGGTCTACGCCATCAACCAGAATCTCGCCCTCGACCGGATCATAGAACCTTAGAATCAGGTCGATGAGGGTGGATTTCCCTGCCCCGGAAGCGCCAGCTATGGCGGTTAATCGTCCTTTTTCGATGGAGAAAGTCGTGTCCTTCAAAACATCGGTGATGCCATCATATGAAAAACTGACATCTCTGAGAGTGATGCCATGCGTGAGGTGTTGGAAGACCGCGTCTCCGCCAACGACTTTGGCCGAAGCGGTTTGGTCCATGGCTAATTTGACACTGTGCATGGACGCCATCACCGTAACAAGTTGAGTGCGGCGGGTATTGATCGACGAAATCCTGGGCATTGAGCGGTACAAGATAAAGAGAAGAGCCATTATTACGGCGAGGCTTACATTTAAGACCGATGCGCCTACGAAAACGATAATCCCGATTATCGCGAACAAGGAGATTTCCTGAATCACGGTCATTTGGCTTCGGTATTTGCCAATCGTGTAGTGGGCATGCCCAACCGATTGGGCATTGCGTCGATAGTCGGCGCCCCGGAGCGGTTCGAGCAAAAATGACTTGATTACGTGGATGCCGCCAAGGTTCTCTATTCCAGAGTTTTGCAACATGTTTTCTTGGCTGACTAAAGTCGCCGCCACGGACGCCGTTTTCGAGATGTAATATTGCATGCTAATGGTTACGATGGCAGCCGTGCCTAGGGCAACTACGGCCATAAGGGGGGCTATGAGCAGCGCGGTGACAAGATAGACGACCAGTATGCCGACGGCAGCGGCAATCTCAGTGAACTGGACCACAACGGACCCGGCTCGGGCCGATTGTGTCGTTAAGTTGTCCGCCAACACGCCGACCTTTTGGCTGTGGAAGTACTCCGTATCACCAGACAAGAGATTGGTCATGCTCTTGGTCCTGATCCAGGCGGTGAAAGATGCGCTCGTTTTCTCCATCAATATCAACCGGAAATACTTAAGAAAAGCGGTGCCGATGACGAGGATCGCTAGAGCCAACAGAATCGTGCCTAGATTGAAGGGCACTCCGATTAACTCGAATAGATTTCCAGCCACCCGGGAGACCCAGTGGCCGTTCTGCGCGTCTTTCGCGGCAAGGTTCTCGAGTAGCGGCACCAGGAGGCCAATATTCACTCCTTCCAAGAGTGAAACGATGGCGGTGAGGACGCCAATCAATCCACCGGTGGGGAGACCTCCGTATTCTTTCACGAATATCTGCCAGAATTCTTTGTACATCTTTTCGACCTACGAATCAGGCGTGGGTAGGGCGCGGTATATGGGTGTAGAGTCCATGTTATTAGACGGAGAAGGGACCACTAATACCGACAATAAAAAGGGTTCTTGACCTTGAATCTAACGTAATTAATCCTACGTCCGAAACAGTGAAAGAACCCCTCAGAGAGCTTGTCTGGTATGCCGTCCAGCTGGCCGCTGGGGGCTAAACGGTGATTTCCTCTTTACCAAGGATAATTACCTGGAGTGAATCGCCAATCCGACGTATCACGGACTTTATTGAAAATGGTATTCCAGAACATCTCGCCGTTGTATTGTTCCTTCGCTTTCCGATGGCCTCTTGCTGCAATCTCCATCCGTTCTTCGTCGTGTTCCAGATAATACCTCGCCTTTTCTACCAGATCCAATTCATCAGAGAATGGCACATAGTCAACCATCGGCTCAAACCACCTGCTTGTCTCGTCTCCTTCAGCCTCTAACAGCATTGCACCACATGCTGTGGCCTCGTACACCCGACCTTTTATCTGCTTTGAGGGGTCGTCCCCAACGGTGCAAAAGTTAAGGGCAATCTTGGAGCGCATGAGGATATGTGCGTATTCTTGTATAGGTAGCATACGGCCAGTCCACCCGTCCCGGGGGTACCCCCCTAGGTTGTGTGACGTCAGGGCGGCGATGCCCGCCTGCCTGTCC
>JAQBXL010000121.1 GCA_027624135.1 Chloroflexota bacterium | reverse complement strand
GGGTCTTTTCTTGCAAGCAATATTTATACGAGTTTTAGCTTTTTACCAAACTCCGGGATGACTCATGTTAGATGCCTTCTGAATGCCCGATCGCTTATCTAGGCGCCGGGCTACATCATACGGTCGATGATCTTCTGCGCTTGGTCCTTATCCAAACCCAACTCTCTGGTGGACAGCGGTCCGCCGGTCTTCAGGACCGGCTCAACGTCCTCCAATGAGGGGCGGTCCGACTCGAAAAACAGTCCTGTGTAGATCGTGTCCCCGAACATCATCGCTTTTTCGCAGGCAGTCTTCCAGTCACTGGTGTCGTGGCCGTCATCGTCCAACTTCTTGATACGCTCTTTGAAGAAGTCGTGAGTGTTGTCGAGATTAAAGGTCACACAGGGGCTGAACACGTCGATTATTGAGAATCCTTTGTGTTTGATAGCCTGCTGAATCAGGCTGGAAAGTTGCCTTACGTCACCACTGAAAGCCCGGGCGACAAATGTCGCGCCGTTCATGATTGCCGACGTTATGGGGTTGATGGGCTGTTCCACGTTGCCGAAGGGAGTGCTCTTGGTGGTCATTCCGATACTGCTCGTAGGCGAGACCTGGCCGGTGGTCAGACCGTAGATCTGATTGTTCATCACAATGTAGGTCAGGTCTGTGTTACGCCGTGCTGTGTGGGTGAAGTGGTTGCCGCCGATCCCGTAACCATCTCCGTCTCCGCCGGTAACCAGCACGGTCATCTCGTGGTTGGCCATCTTGAATCCGGTGGCCATTGCCAGAGACCGGCCGTGGAGGGTGTGCATGCCGTAGGAGTTGAAGTATCCCGGCAGGTTGGATGAGCAGCCGATACCGCTAACCGCCATAATCTCGTGGGGACGCAGACCCAATTCGGAGACCGCTCGTTGAATAGCGTTCAGGACACCGAAGTCGCCGCACCCGGGACACCAGTCCGGGTCTGATTTTCCCTTGAAGTCCCTGGGAGTCAGGTTTATTGCTGTGGTTGCCATGATCTCACCTCTTCTAAACAGGCTACAGAAGCCTGATTAACGTTACCTGTTAGACAGTTATTTCCTGGTACGGGATGTACTTGTCGGTCTCTCCGCTGACCTGGGCCTTCACACCATCTACGATGTGATGGGGCATGAAGGGCTCGCCGTCATATTTACGAATGTGACCGTGGGCCGCAAACCCGGTTTCGCTGCGCAGATAGCGGGCGAACTGGCCCGAGTAGTTGTTTTCTACTATTATCGTACGTTTGGCCTTTGAAAGCATCTGTAGGATCTGATCGCCATGGAATGGGACCATCCATTTCACTTGCAGATTGTTGGTGGAGATCCCCTCGGCATTCAATGCTGCTGCCGCCTCCGTGATCATTCCATGGGTCGATCCCCAACCCACCAGGGTCACATCGGCATCAACCGGTCCCTCCATCGCGGGCGGAGTAATATCTTCCAGAATGAACTCAAACTTCCTAGCCCGTTTCTCCACCATCATCCGGCGCTTGTGGGGGTTGGTGAATTCGTCGCTCAATAGGGTCGAGTCCTCGTCGTGTTCGTCGGTGGCCACTAGGTGGACGTACCCCTCAAGTCCTACAACAGGCCTCGGAGATATGCCGCTGTCAGTATTCTTGTACCGAAGATACCCGTCAGTTGCCGATGGTTCGGTTATCAACTCTCCGCGGTCGATGTAGGGGTGCATGTCAATCTTGTCCGGGTCCACGCTGAACCGGCCCTCTGAGATATAGAGGTCCGAAATCACGATGGCCGGGCACTGATATTTATCGGTTAGGTTGAACACCTCGGGCATGGTGTTGAAGGCATCCAAAGAGTCAGTCGGCGTTACGATTATCCGCTCAAAATCACCCTGGCTGGCGCCCAATGCCTGCCACAGGTCTCCCTGTTCTGTCTTGGTCGGCACGCCGGTAGATGGGCCAGCGCGCTGTACAATGATGAAGACCACCGGAATCTCCATCATTGCGGCCGCTCCTATGGCCTCGGTCATCAGGGCGAACCCGCCCCCAGAGGTAGCACACAGGGAGCGTGTCCCTGCTTGACCAGCGCCCACTGCCATATTGGCTACGCCAATCTCATCCTCAACCTGACGGACCATGATCCCCAGGTTTCGGGCGTTGGCGGCCATCCAATGCAACACCCCGGTTGCTGGGCTCATGGGGTAAGCTGCGTAGAACTTGACGCCTGCGGCAGCGCCGCCCATGGCCAGAGCCTCGTTACCCGACCACACGGCCAGTGGCTTGCCTCCGTCCGGCGGTTGCTGCTCAAAGGGTTTGAAATGCTCTTTGGCGTAGTCGTGCCCGGCCCTGGCGACGCTAACGTTCTCGTCCACCATCGCCTGTCCACGCCTTTGGAATCTAAGGGTTAAGCTCTCTTCCAATACGGAGAAATCGATCCCCATCAGAAACGCGATCGCGCCCATGCCCACCGTGTTCTGAATCAACCGGTTTCTGCTCTGAGTCAGTTCTCCCACCGGCAGTCCGCAGAGCTCAGCGCCTTTGTCTTCCGGACCAGGATTGATCGTATCGCTGTTGTAGACGATCCTGGTGCCAGGCCCCATCAAACGCTGGTGGCGGTCCATCGTATTCTGGTTGAGACAGAGCAGCAGGTCCAATTTATCGCCGTGGTTCTGAATCTCCGCATCACTGATGCGCATAGTCAGGAAGATGTGCCCGCCCCGGACGATGGACTGGTAAGCGTTGTAGGTGCATAAGTTCAGCCCACGCCGGACGATAATCCGGGCCAAAATATCTCCAGGCGTAGCGATGCCCTGGCCCGCTTCGCCGCCTATTGCCAGTGCGAAATCGTAAGTTCCCAACCCCATTTGGTCCGCTCCTTCCCCCGGTATTCTTTCCGGTATTCCCTTGGTATTCCCCTAAGCGGTGTCCCCTTTAGGCGGTGCTCCGTCAGGTTTGGGTAATCCCATCGGCAGATTCGGTTATCGATTGTTCTGGTGGCCCACGCGATCCAGACCCTGGAAGCCGAGCCTCACTGTGTTTGCCTTTTTAGATGACCTACATATGAATAGTGCGGCCTTGAGCTCCCAACGCAGCTTCTTTGAGCATCTCAGAGAGGGACGGATGGGCATGGACCGCCCAGCCGAGTTCCAAGACAGTACCCTCCAAGATGCGGGTCAACGTCAGTTCACCCAGGAGCTCCGTTACTTCAGGACCGATCATATGGCCGCCTAGTAGCTCTCCGTGCTTGGCGTCTACAACAAGCTTCACCATACCGGCGGTCTCGCCCATCGCCAGAGCTTTTCCATTGGCCTGAACGTTGAATATCCCAGTCTTGATCTCTTTGCCCTGTTCTCTTGCCTGGGCCTCGGTCAGGCCGAAGCTGGCGATCTGGGGCAGGCAATAGGTGGCGCGGGGCATATAGGTATAGTCCAACGGCTGGGTCTCTAGACCTGCGATAGTCTCGACCGCTATCGCAGCTTGGGCCGACGCCACGTGGGCCAGCGGCATCTTGCCGTTGACGTCACCAATAGCATATATACCGGCGACGTTAGTAGCCATTTTATCGTCCACTATGATGCCTGTCCGGTCAGTGGCGATGCCGACAGTCTCCAGGCCTAGGTCTTCCACATTGGGTTGGACGCCGATGGCAACTAGGACTTTATCGCATTCCAGAGTCTGCGTAGCGCCGTCTTTGTCGACGGTGACCTTGACTCCAGGCCCCGTGGTGTCCACTCCGGTCACTCCAGCGCCGGTCAAGAAATCGATGCGGTGGCGTTTGAACGCCCGCTCAAGTTGGGCGCTGATGTCTTCATCTTCGTTTGGAACCAACCTGGGCAGCATCTCAACGATCGTTACCTGAACACCGTACATCTTATATATGTAGGCGAACTCCACACCGATCGCCCCGCCGCCGACAATTACGATCGAGGACGGCAGGTCGCTGAGCACAATGGATTCCCTACTGGTGATGACCTTGTCGCCATCGATGGGGAGAGGAGGGATGCTGCGGGGGCGGGCGCCGGTGGCGACGATAATGTTCTTCGCCTCAATCACATTGCCGCCGGGCTCTATTGCCACTTTGCCAGCCCCAACAATCTTGCCCGTGCCCTGGATGAGTTCAACCTTGTTCTTCTCTAGAAGGAAGGCCACGCCTTTGGTGTTACGCTCAACTACCTTGCGGCTGCGGTCTATAGCCACGGAATAATCGGCGTGGAAATTATCCATCTTGAGACCGAACTCGTCCGCGCGCTTGACGTAGGAAACTATCTCGGCGTTCTTCAGCAACGATTTGCTGGGAATGCAACCCCAGTTCAGGCACACTCCACCCAACGCCTCTTTCTCGATTATTGCCGTCTTCAGGCCCAACTGACCAGCCCGGATCGCAGCCACGTACCCGCCCGGTCCTGAGCCAATCACAATCAAGTCGTAGTTCGATTCCATCTTCACCTGATAGCTATGTTACCCGAGATAGACGTAGGTCTGCTTGCCTCGGCTACCCCGTTTTAACATAACTTAAGATTATAGCGTCGGCCCACTATCGATACAATATTTTTGAGACGTGGTATTCCACGCCTAAGTCTGTTTATCGGGCGAGGTTGGGTTTTCGCGACGATAGGCGGGCCTGGCAGGTTTTGTTTGCAGGCTTTGTTTATTGTCGTGTCATGCTGTTTCTGCTACTATTTACCAGTCTAAGTGAAGCGGGCAAGCACCGACCGGCGTCTGCAATCGTTGTCCGGAGGGAAAAACATGAGAGTTGGGCCATTGGGCATACCCGAACTGGCGATAATCGTAGTCGTCATCCTCTTGATCTTCGGCGCTCGCCGCCTGCCTGAGATTGGCACATCCATGGGCAAAGGGATTCGAACCTTCAAGACCGCGCTGATGGGCGAAGACGAGAAGGAAGAAGCGGCAACCGGAAAAGACGACAGCAGCGCCTAAACCTAAAGCCAGCTAACATTATTCAAAACAATAAAAGGCCGGAGAATTCTCCGGCCTTTTATTGTTTTGATGATAATTCTTATGTGCGAGGGGCTAAGTCGAAGATATAGCCGTGGATTTTCTCTTGCTGCGCCCGGCGATGCGGGCCAACAGTATACCCACCTCGTAGAGCACCAAAAGTGGTCCCGCTACCAGGGCCTGGTTAACTGGGTCGACCGTCGGTGTGATGATGGCCGCTAATATGAAAGCTACTACCACCCAGTAACGGCGGAACCTGCCGAAAGCCCGCGCGGTTACCAGACCCAACTGGGCGAGCAGGTACATAACTATTGGAGTCTCAAAGGCCAGTCCCATCCAGAACAGCAGCCGAATCATCAGATTGATGATATTGCTGACTCGTATCAGCGGCACCGCCACATCGTCGCCAAAGGTGAGCAGGAAATGCAGAGCCGGCGGTGTGAGCACGTAGTAACCGAAGGCCACTCCGCCAGCAAAGGCCATTGTCACTGCCGGCATGAAGCCAAATAGATAACGCCTCTCCCGCCCGGTCAGCCCTGGGGCAACGAACATCACTGCTTGGAAAACGATCACCGGAGAGGCTAGGACTAGCCCGGACACAAAGGAAACCTTGATCGCGGTGGTCAATAGTTCGGTAACTTCGGTGTAGATCAACTCGCCGCCAGGTCCCACATCCAGATCCCTGGCCGGCTTAACCAATATCTCGATGAGCTGCTCGAAGAAAAAGAATGAGACTGCGCTACCAATAAGCAGCGCCACCACGCAGATAAAGACTCGCCGCCGCAGCTCGCCCAAGTGCTGCAGCAAGGGTTGTTCCCGGGATCTCATCCCTTATCTTCAGACTGGGGGCGGGCGGAATCGGGACTCAGACCATCGGACTCATCTTCCTCTTGAGAAGGAGTGTCCGGGCGGACGGGCACCCCAGGGGGCGGTTCCGTGGCTGGATCTTGGTTCCTGCTCTGGGTCGAGGTAAATTGATCGGCCTCGATGGTAACAGCGCGAGTCACGTCATTGAATGAACGCCGCAGATCACCCAGTAACTTCCCAGCATTGCGGGCCATGTCGATGGAACGGCCGGGGCCCAGCACTAGGAAAGCCACCAGCATGATCACGCCAACCTCGGGGATGCCCATGCCCATCAAGTTCATAGGGACTCTACTTCTTGATTACCGGCCTTATTGTCGGCCCTATTATCGGCGTTGATGGCACGAGCGCTGCCAATCGTGCAGTCTTCGCCGCAAATCAGGTCGTTGGGCACGGTCCAACCCGCCGGCAACTGGTAGCCAAGTTCCTCCAGCATCTCCAAAAGCCGGCAGACGGGCAATCCAACTATGTTGTTGTAACAACCCTGCCAGTCGATGGCCGGACGAAGTTCGGTGTCCTGAACTGCGTAGGCCCCGGCTTTGTCCTTGGTCACGCCAGATGCGATCGAGTGTTCGATCTCTTCGTCGGAGATGTGGCGCAGGGTTATCTCGCTGGTCATGGAGTCGCTGAGGGTCCGGCCATCTCTAGCATCAACGACGGAGATTCCAGTAGAAACGTGGTGTGTGGTGCCCCTTAATCGACGCAGCATCCGGCGTGCGTCGTCGTCGTCCACGGGTTTGCCGACGGCCTGGCCTTCAAACACCACCGTGCTGTCAGCGCCAATCACCAGTCCCGAATCCATATTTGCGGAAACGGCCTGGGCCTTTTCTCGAGACAGCCGTTCCACCATCTGCTGAGGAGATTCTCCAGGGATCGCGTCCTCAGCCAAGTCAGCGGGCTTGACGGTAAATTCCAAACCGAGAGTAGTCATCAACTCTAGGCGGCGAGGCGAGGCTGACGCCAATGTCAGGCCGCCCTTTGCCGAATGGTCAGAATTAGAGGGAGTCCCCGCCCCGCTTCGAGAAAGAAAGGCCACACACTCCACGTGATGAGTCTGGGGGAACATATCTAGAGGCGCCACCTCATCTAGTTGGTACCCCCCCTCGCAAAGTATCTTAAGGTCACGCCCCAACGTCTCGGCATCGCAAGAGACGTAGGCCACACGGGGAGGGGCCATCTCGATCAAGCTCTCAAGCGCACGGGCCTGACAGCCGGAACGGGGTGGGTCCAACACCACAACGTCGGGCTTTTCCGACAGGTTCCCCGGCAAGTTTCTTAGCACATCCTCGGTACGGCCCAACACGAATTCCAGATTATTCAGCCCAGCGCCGTTCAACCGGGCGTCGGCCACCGCTGCGGAAGATTCCTCAACCGCAATCACTTTTTTCACAGACGGCGCCAGCAAGATGGCGAAGGTTCCCACGCCGGTGTAGGCATCCAAAAGCACGTCGTCGGGCCCCAGTTGCAGCCGGTCCCGCACGGCATGGGCGGCAGCGGCGGCCAGGTCGACATTAACCTGGAAGAATGACGGGGAAGACACCTGAAAATCGTGGCCATCCACTGTCTCGGTGTAATGTTTCTGGCCCGTTTTAACGCTAATCTCCGGGTGCACCAAATAGGGTTGGATCAGCGAATCCCCGGAGTATTTTCCGGCTCGGATCGAAAGCTGAGTGGTCTGGTCACAGTGGTCCTGCAGGTCTTCCAATAGGGTGTTCACGCCGTCATGCATCAGCAGGCATTTTTCGATACGGACGAACTTCCGGGTCTCCCGGTTGACGAACCCCAACGAACCTTCCCGGTTGATGGTGAATCGGGCGTGGTTTCGGTAGCCATACTGGTCCAGGGAGGGTCCTACTTCGGACACGGGAGGATTTTCGAAATCACCAACACGCTGAAGGGCGTCGATCACCTTCTCCCGCTTGGTCTTCAGTTGGGCGTCGTAGGAAAGGTGCTGCCATTGGCATCCGGTGCATTCTCCATAGTAGGGACAGGGGGGTTCTACCCGGTCGGGCGACGCCTCCAGGACTTCTACCACCTTGGCGGAAACGTACTTTCGGTGGACCTTGACCACCTCGGCAACGACGCGTTCCCCTGGGATGCCGCCAGCTACGAACACGTTATGTCCGTCAAATTCAGCCATGGCTTCGCCCAGTCGTCCCCACGAAGTTAACGACAGGGTGACTCGGTCCCCTTGCTGTGTGATGCGCTCTGCAATCTCCATAGGCTCGTGGATACTATAGTCCAAGGAAGGTGATAAACCAAGAACGGCGAACCAGATGGCAGGCTTAAATCATGCCAGGAGTGGCCGCTCGATAGCCTGCTGTTCAAATCAGAGCCAGAGGAAGATTGTAGCAGTATTAAACGGGACCCCAGATCCACCGCCTGCGGTGGGTGCGGCCCCTCTCGGGGGGTTCTGGGGCGAGAAAGCAGTGG
>JAQBXL010000120.1 GCA_027624135.1 Chloroflexota bacterium | reverse complement strand
ATATGCTCATCGCTGCTAATTTCGGTGAGCTAAACTACCGAGATATTTAGCCCAGAGTGTACTAGTTTGCCGCGCACAATAATGCGACCCTTGGTGAAAAACACTTCGCGACGAATTTGTGTGGCTTCGTCCCAACCGGACTGGATTAACGCCGGTGTGATGTACTTGGCGCAGATGTCGCTTTCGCTCAGGCCCTTCATGCTCATCTGTACTTCTCGCATCCTGCGGCTAACTTGCCATTCAAGGAACTCTCTGCCCATTGGTTGCCTTATTATACCCGCTTGTTCAGTGGATGCGCTTCCACTCTTGAGCTTAATGCAGTCAGGTAATATAGTAAGTAGATATATCTGTATGTAGGCATATGTGATTCGAGCCAAGGGCTTTACCATCGTGGAATGGCTTTCGACCAAGTGTGCCGTGCATTGTCATAGCATCCCAGAAGGTCGCTTGTTCGGAGAAATCAGTGTGAACCAGGAAATGTCGGCTTGACCAACTTAACAACGGGAGGAAACTGAATGGCAATTATTGTGTTTCGCGTCGCCTGGATGAACAATTACAACGGTATAGTAGGCGATCCGCCAATAGGAGGAGGTGCGTTCATACTTGCGAATGGGTACGGTTCGGAAATCTTCAACTTTCGCCCATACGGAGGAAAAATGTACGGCTTTGTTGAACCCGGCTATTCACCTGAACCAAAAAGTATCAATATTGGCCGCCTTGGAGCTTCCAAAACAAGCAGCAAAGTTTCAGAAATACTAGTTGTATGGGTGGCTCGTAATCCAATTACCCGCATACTTGTGGTGGTTGGCTGGTATAAGAACGCTAAAATCCATAAAGACAGACAGACTCCTCCGGGTTTTTGGAATAGAGAACAACCTAATGGTAACCAAGCTAAATATTTCGCAGTCGCAGATGAGGAAAATTGCAGGTTATTACCAGTAGGTATGCGGGTCATACAAGTCCCAGTTAATAAGGGAGCAAAGGGAGAAAAGGGAGGAATCGGGCAGAGTAACCTATGGTACTTGGACAAAACAAAAGGCCCTAAGTTCAAGGATGAGTTGTTGATGCATTACGGCCTACGCTGATTCTCCATTGGTCCGCTCCATTAGGCTTCAATGCCAAACTGAACTGACAATACCGGGATCAGCTTCTTGAAGTCAATACCTTGAGGCCCAGCAGGGTATCAGGAGGGACGGGGCAGGCTGCCTGCGGTGAGGATTCGAGAATCTTAGAACCCCACCTTTGATACTTTTGAGGCCCCAGTAGTAGGGGCATTGGGCCTAAATGGCCTACCACCCGGCGAATAAAAGGAGTTGTTAGGGCGGTCATTTATGCCAGATGAACCAAAGACCCTCGAAATGGATGCAATGTTGCTTCGGGCATTCCTGGAGCAAGTCCTTACCCAATGCCAATTCGTGTTGCATGCTGCTGGCGAGATCAATGCAGCCTTGAAACAGTCGGATACAAACAGTCGATTGTTTGTTGTAGAAATTGAGAGTCAATCAAGTACGGGGTAGCGGCTAATTTCGCTACCCCGATTGTTTACTGGTCGATCACAGCTAATTTGCATACCGGGCGAAGTACCCAGAGCGTTTTCTCTTTTTGGAGTCTTTGCTGCCGCTGGGGCGTCCCAGCTTCTTACCCTGGGCCACCGCCCTGGCCAGACCGGCCTTGGTACGCTCAGATCTGCGCTCACTTTCCATCCGGGCCACCCAGGCTACAATTGACAGCAATAGCTCACGGAGTGGTCCGTCAACTTCGCTCCAGCCTTCTTGGAGGGAAATAACTCTAACTCCGGAACGTCCCAAGCGATCAACAATTTCCAGCGTAGCGGATATGCCTTCGCGGCTGAGCCGATCCAACGCCCAAACCAGCAGAGTGTCGAATTTGCCCAGACGCGCATCCTGGTATACCTGGCTGAGCACCTTCTTGTGAGCGCCACGCCAGGCTGACTCATGGAGCTCGTAAACCTCAACAACCTTCATTCCGCGACGCTCGGCCAGGGCGTAGAGGTCGGGCAACTGGTTCTCGGTGAATTGGGGGGCGGAGGACACTCTAACCCAGATGGCTGCTCTTATCTCACCCATTTCAGCTCCGTCCCATCGATTCTGACCAACCGCCTGGTGTGTAGTGATTCCATTGGCTCATGAGGACGTCTCCCTGAGCTTCGACATGAGGGCGTAGCCCAGGGACTCGGCCAAGTCCTCGGCCTTGCCAATGTCTAAGCCAGTGTTCACGATTAGAGTGCTGCCCGCCTGACCCCGCCAATATTGGCTGTCGTAAGAGGTTTTGAAGCCAGCCATCACCGCCGAGGCCTCGACCAGTGCGAAATCGGTAGGCTGGTGGGACTGGGCCACCAACTCCCACTGGTTCTCATTCTTGTCGACGCCGCTCAGGGCTTTATCCGCCCAGCCTTCTGAGCCACCGTAGTAGTGGGGTTTACGCTGGTCGTCTGGGTTGGAGTTGAAAGTGGGCTCAATGCCCGCTAGGGCCGCCACGAAAAGGCGTTCAGCTTCAGAAGTGATCTCAGACCAGGTATCATCCACCAAAGTGTTGGAGAAGCAGGGCACGTACCCATGCCGGAGTCGGTTATCAATCCATAACCACTCAGCCCCTTTACGCTTGACCCGTTTGCCCAGGCTATCCCTTAGTTTCGGCGTCCAATCGTCTGACGGAATTTCCTTGTAGTACAGCAGGGCATCCGGCCGGGTTATTCGTGGCAGAACATTGAAGAAAAACCGTCGCCGGTTCCACATCGCGTTAGCCGGATTGCGCCAGCTATTGGATAGCAGATCCACCACCGCCGTGGCCCCTTTTCGCATAGAGTGTAGAATTGAAGATTTGCACCTGGGTTTAATTCCCGACGGCATCGGAAAATGCTTAACCGCTAATTCCCAAAGAGCCGATTTGTTCCGGGGGCCAAGGCGTTTTTTGGCAGATGTCCGTAAAACGGTATTACGTACTCCGTAACTTGGTACCGTTTTACGGACATTGGGATTGCCAGCTTTGAAAATGGTGCCTTTGGGCAGGTCTGACCCTAGGGACTCGGCCATGTCCGCGTAAGTCAGGATGTCGCCTAGTGACCCGCCAGCGCCCAGATCAGCCCTGGTAGTCTGTTCGTACCGTGAGACACTGTTCGCGATGGCCAGCACTTCCCAATCCGGTAGTGGCGGTGCGCACCACCTCTGGTTGTAGTCCAGCAGATCGGCAATCAGTTGCTCCAGAGCGACGCCGGAATGCCAGAACCGCCCGGCGACTCTGGTCAAGCCGTCGTTTCGATGGCCTTGCCCGAGGACTATACCGTTAACTATGCGACTGCTTTGCCGGGTGCTACTGGCGGTGTGGGGTCTGGTGATCCCGCCGGTTTTCCGATTCTTAGAATTCCGTTGGCCCGCCCTTGGCCAGATTGCCAATAGCCAGTTAGGTAGGGGTGCGATCTCCGAATCAGGATTGATGGGAACGTAGTGGTTACCGTCAATCTGGCTGCCGGGCGCCACGACGTAGCCGCCCTCGGCCCGGCAATCGACCCCAGGGGCCAGGACGCCGGCATTGCTTTGCAGTCGCACGCCATTTGGTTGCTGGAAGTAAAGGTGTACGCCTCCGCTGGGGGTGCATACCTCGAACGTGTCAACCCGCCCGCACTTATGTTGTTGGTACTCCCACCACGCCAGACCATCCGCTCCCGGCGTCTTGGTGTCCAGGTCCAGCACGACGATGCCGGACCTCTGGCCGGTGGGCATCCCCCAGTTGCAATTGGGGAATTGACTCTGCCAGGCCGTGATGCGTGTCTGGTCGGCACTGGCATCCTTAAATCCATTTTTGGTTAATGGGGCTTTCCCATTTGGCTTGACCGGAAAGACCGGCTGGGTGCAAAAAGCGGTGGGATCGTTGCTATGTATGCCCACAGCAACCCCCGCCGACCGTTGCGGCACTGGCGTTGCGTTCGATAGAATACGAAACGTCAGAGCCGGATCCTTGTGTTAGTGTGCATGGTATTTTGGTGCCTGGCTGCGTTGGGGTGCTGATACACCCCGGCGTTCCTTCGCCACCGTCACCGCGGTTCTTATCACCATCACCTTCGGGCAGGAGTTGGGCACTCGGACCGGGGGCAACATCTTCATACCACCATCCCAAGCCGGTTTCGACCAGCCAGGAGCAGGGAGGCAGATCGGGCGGTGGGCGGCTTATTTCATGCTGCCAGCGGGTAGTGGCCAGATTGACCAGGTCGCCAAGGTCGGTGTTCGATTCAGCCTGACGGGGTTCATACTGAGGAGCAACACCGTAGCAGACGCTCTCCCGGCCTTCGAGGTAGCCGGGCAGTGGTGTTTCATCGCCCACCTGGCGCAGACCAGACAGGCGGCAAAACTTCTTACTGCCGCCCCCAACTTTCTGCAGGGTGCGGATTTCCTGGTACTGGGTGTCGAGAGTGCCCGACACCCAGGTCTCCAAAGGCTTGACGGCCTCCGGATCTGGGGTTGGGGCTATGTAGGATGGATTCAACGGGGTGGTCACCTTCCTTTAGGGAAGGCGACGCCCAAAGAGTCAGGCGGCTAGGCAGCCCAAGCTACGGTATAAGCGCCCCAGGATCGAGGTACGCGGTGAGGAATAATTACCGGAGAAGTTTGGAGTTGTGGGAGATAGAGCCTCCCCCGTCTCCACCAAAATAATCACCTCAATCTCCCTCGTCTAACAGACGGGGGAGTTCTGTTTCCAGGACAGGGGGGGCCTGACGCGCGCCGGGCTCTAGCGGACGCGTTACGGTCGCTGGCTGACACAGCCGATGCCCTGAGGCGGCTGGCCGAGGTCCTGGAGACACCCTCTGAAAATAATCTTCCCGCGAAAGAAACCCATCAGAATGCCGCCAACGCTGCCAACGGGGCGGGCTGGCCGTTTACTTAACTCGATCCTGGCCGTGCCTCAGGGCACGGCTTTTTTTGTCCTCCCAGCGATTTTCCGTCAACCGAGAATCTCCCCGAGGGTATAGGTAAGCCCTCTGACGAGACCAGGAGTAATAAGAGTGGCACAGGCTCAAACATCCTTTCCCGGGTCGAGGCACGGAACACCTGGTTCTGCCGGTTGGCTAGGCTTGATCCTCTCGTCGACTCGAAGTACTTACGCTGACATCATCAATGCTTTCCCAATTCCCTTCACCTGAGCTGGCCCCGGCGGGCTTTGGCTCGGCCGGGGCCAGGCGCTGAGGGAGCAACCCAGGCGCGAAACCCACCATCGCTCTGGTGCGGCTCGCTGAGGGACAGACCCAGGCGGGACTTCAAGAACAGGGGAAAGAATGATGAAGACTCACTTTCTCTGTTCCAGCCCCGTCTGGGGAGGTCGGCGATGACTGACTCCAGACGGCTCAGCAGAACAGACGGTCTCACGGTGCTGGAAGTGGTCCAGCGATACGCTCCCCGCCTCTATAAAACTAATCAAAACCCCAGGAACCGCTACTCCATGCGGTGTCCCCTCCCCGGGCACGAGGGGGACCGGGAGCACCCGGACCACTCCGGGTCGTTCTCGGTTGACCAGACGGAACGGCTCTTCAAGTGCTTTGGTTGCGACGGCCGGGGCAATTCCTACCAACTCCGGCAGATCCTGGGTGGGTCTGACCAAACGGTTGTCACGCCAAAACCCAAGACCCCGGCCTCGCAGTCCCCACATGTCAAGGTCAAAAGAAGACGCAGCCGACCCACCGGCGTAACCATCGCACAGCTGGCCAAGGCCCGAGGCCGGGATCCGGATTTTCTTCGAGACTCTCTTGGCTGGCGAGACACTCACTGGTGGAATATTCCGGCCATCGAGATACCCTACCCGGACGAGCACAACGGAAGCCCTTTGATCCGGTACCGGGTGGGCCTGAACGATGACGACCGGTTCCGGTGGAAGAAGTTTGCCAAGGGGCAAGGCGTACGACTCTACGGGCTCTGGACTCTGGACTGGATCCAACCCACCGGCCACGTCATCATCGTCGAGGGAGAGACCGACTTCGCGGCACTGTCGGCCTTTGGCTACCCGGTGTTGGCGGTACCCGGCGCCGGCAACTGGCGTTCCGAATGGGCGCACCACATCCGAGGTCTGGATATCTACGTTTGGCAAGAACCCGGCGCGGCCGGCGAGCTCCTGGCCAGTAAGCTGGCCCGGGACTTCCCGGAGCTTCGGGTCATCACCGCGCCGGCCGACGCCAAGGACCCCTGTGATCTGGCGGCGCAAGCCGGAGCGAGTTTCCCGGCCGAGATGGACCAGCTAATTACGCAGGCCCGGCGCTGGTGGCAGCCAGCGGTCGAGCCAGAGGCTGATAACTGGGCACAAGGTACTCCTCAAGAGGAATTGCTTATTGTGCCCAGTTGGCAGAATGATGTCCTGGCCGACGTCCGAGATCGGGCCCGACAGGGCTACCTGGCGGCAAGAATGGGGAAGGCGGCGTCGGATATGGAGACCTGCTACCGCCAACTCCGGCTCCGGATCTGGGACAGCGGAGACCAGGAGGGTATTCGCAACCACTGCTACTGCCGCCTCTGTCCCAACTGCGTTTACCTCAAGATGGGCCAGTTTATCGAGGAGAAGCAGGAGGCCTTCGACAACCTCACTGACCCGGCCATTTATCGGGTCAAGCTGGGCGCCAGGTACGTGGGCCTCAGCCCTGCCGAGATGTGGGACCGGTTCCAGGCCCTTTACACCGATGCGAGGAAGTTGCTTAAAGGCTACAAGATATCGCTCAAGCGGGATTCTCGGGTGGCCGGTAACCACGTGTATCTCCTGCGGGTCGCCGTACGGGCCGGCTGGGCGGCCCTGGAGCTGGTACTCTTGGCCAACCACGAAGACCGGGCCGTTTCTGATCTGAAGACGTACTTCTCCGGCAAGGTCGGCTACGATGTTACGGTGGAGACCCTGCGCTGGGAGCACCTGACTGACCAGGAGAAGCGCCTTCGTAGAGCGCTGGAATGCTTCAAAAGGATGGTGGCGACCGAATTCAGCTGGGACACCACCGATGAATTCCAGGCCTGGTATCAAGCGGTCAAAGGTAAAAAGCTGGTGCAGGGAGTCGGGGTGTTCCAAAAGGCTTCGGGCGGCATGGGCAGCCAGGGCAACCCAGCAGATGAGTACCACTACGGCGGAGGTATCAATCCGTTCAACGGCGAGTTCGAAAGCTTCTATCAGCTGGATCGGTTAATCCCCGAGGAGCACTGGGAGCGGTTTTACTCTGATTACACCGGCCGCTATCACTTGCGGCCGAAAGCGGGCTTCGACCCGTTAGTGTACGAACCCGAAACCGAACGGTGGGATCGAGCTGGGCCGCTGGCGGCCGACGACTGACCCCGGGAGGCCTGCAGCAGATTTACTGTGATTCAGCTACGGTTACTGAAGCGATATGCCCAGTATGGAGGAACAATATTTTGACCGTGCGGTCTCCGCAGTGGCGACATTCCCGGGCCGCGAACATCCATTCCAAATACGAGGACAAACTGCTGGAAATGGCTGCCCAGGTCGCACGGGGCGGCAGACCCCGCGGGGAATGATGGCGGTTGGCGAACGGCGAGAACGAGCCTTGAACGCCGGCTCGCCGTGGAGGTGGCCCACGCCGCCAGCCTGGTTAAGGACGCTATCACGGACCAGGGTGAAAGCCGGCGTGCCACCACGTCCTTCTGGAAGCGTTTCAGGTTTTACCTTGGTCTGCTGGCGCTCAACGTAATTCTGCCCCACGCCATGCTGTTTACCCAGGTACACGGCCCCGGGCCCTGATTCCGGCGGTTGACGCCTGGAGCAGGTTCGTCCAATGGCAGTTGTTAGACTTCCCTCGCCGCCGGGTAGCAAGCGTACCCAGCCACGAGCAGATCATCGCCCTGAAGACCTCCCCTGGTTCGGGGTGGCCGAGGAACTGGGGCTACGCGCGGCCAGAATGGACGGGGTTATCAGTCTGGACCAGCAGTACGGCTACAACTGCGGGAGGGTTTCTCAGGTCTTCGACTATTACACCGACCGGTGGCAGGCGATAAATCAGCCCTGGGAAGCCGCCTCCAGCAGCCAATCCCCCCAGTGCCTGCCAGCGCTGCAGCAGATTTACTGGGATTTAGCTACGATTACAGCAGCGGCGGGCAGTGGAGTTCACAGTGGAGTTCACAGTGGGGTACACAGTGGGGTTCACAGTAGGGAGTACAGTGGGGAGCACAGTGGTATCAGCTCAATAATTCGGGGTAAGGGCTAAGCAGTTGCCCAAGACGCACCCAGGTTCAGTTCCTTAGCCCGCTCCTCAATGATGCTGGCGAGTTGCGGTATCTGGTTGGCTC
>JAQBXL010000009.1 GCA_027624135.1 Chloroflexota bacterium | reverse complement strand
AGGCGGACTTTGGGGTTGAACCGGAGCCGGAGGGACGTTTTTTCGCTGTCACCCACTGGGTGCCTCCATAATGCTTACGCCATCTTACTGCAAAGTGACATACTATGGAGTAATTATAGCTTTACTAAAGGCAAATGGCACTTGATTAGGCGGTAGATCAAAATCAGTTAGACGAATTACAGAACAGAGTTTTTAGCCATATGGGAAATGTGGGTTGAAGAGACTGTCCGTTCGGCAGCCTCTTATTCGGCTCTGGAGGCGGTTGACTTCAATGTGGTGGATTTCATCGCCGATAATCTAGATGACCTGCTGGCACAACTCGACGGCCAAAGCGCGGAAACCTCGGTGGGCACGGTTGTGCTGGAAACGCAGGGCCTGGAGACCCGGTCCTTCGGTAAGAACATCCTAGAGCACTTCTTGGAGTTCATCTCCGACCCCAACGTGTCATTCATCCTGCTGACCGTGGGCGGCCTGGGGATCATGGTCGAGTTGTTCAATCCGGGGCTCATCGCTCCCGGTGTCGTCGGTGTGATCTGCTTTTTGTTGGCTTTCTTGGCCCTGGGCAACCTACCGGTGAACTGGGCTGGGGTGGTGTTCGTTCTGTTGGCAATGGTGTTGATCGCCCTGGAAGTGGCGGTGGCGGGGTTTGGAATACTGGGCGTCGGCGCCGTCGTCAGCCTTATGGTTGGCGGCTTGTTGTTGTTCACACAGTTCGGAGCACCCTCGCCTACCTTGCCTTCCGTCTCGGTAAATCGTTGGTTGTTGGTTGGCACCGGCGTGGTCGCCTCTTTATCCGTGATCTACGTGGCGATGTTGGCCTATCAGTCGCGGAAGCAAGTCCCTCCGTTGAAGGCGTCGGTCTTGGTCGGCAGCCACGGAACCGTTACACATGAGCTGGACCCGAGAGGCATCGTCTTGGTGGAAAACGAAACATGGACAGCGATTAGCGAAGATGATAGTGTGATTCCACCGGGCGAACTGATTGAAGTCAGGAGTGTGGATGGCCTGACTTTGACTGTTTTTCGCAAAAGTGACCCGGAACAGGAAGAGAACTCGTAATATCATGGGGCATCTCGTAACATAAAAACCCCTAGCAAAACCCTAGAAACATAGTTAGTCATCACTCGGGGAGGATCATATGGCTGTCGGATTGATAATGGTGCAACAATACCAAAGTATGGTAGTGCAAAAATTTGGCACCTTCACCGGGATCAAGAGGTCGGGGCTACACTTCCTCCTTCCATTTGTCTACCACGGGACCAAGGTTGACCTGAGGGAGAGGGTCACCCGGGTGCCGACCCAGAAATACATCACTGCCGATAACGTGGTAGTGGACATGGACTTCGTCATCTACTACCGGGTGATGGAGGACCATTCGGAGCGGGCGGTGCTGGAGGTCCAGAATTTTGAACTGGCGGTGGTGAATCTGGCCTTCGCCACATTAAGGGCGGTTATCGGCGCCACGACGCTCTCAGATGCTCTGGCGGAAAGGGAGCGCATCAGGGACGCTCTCCAGTTGCGGATGGACGAGGTCACCGAAAGGTGGGGTGTCAAGATATCCCAGGTGGAGATCAACGAGATCGACCCGCCCCCCGGCGTGAAAGCGGCCATGGAACGGGAGAAATCGGCTGCCGCGATCAAGACCGCCGAGATCACCGAATCCGAGGGCGCCAGGCAATCTCAGATCAACCGAGCTGAAGGTGAGAAACAGTCGGCCATTCTAACCGCCGAAGGTGAACGCCAATCGAACATCCTCCAAGCGCAGGGCGATCAGCAAGCAGCGGTGCTCCGGGCGCAGGGTTTCAGCGAGGCACTTGAACGCATCAATGCCGTTGCGTCTAACGCTGACGGACGAACAATGAGTCTCCAATACTTTGAGACTCTGAAATCCCTGGGGGACAGTCCATCGACAAAATGGATATTCCCCATGGAATTCACGTCCATGTTGGGCAATTTCCTGGGTATGGGATCCGGCCAGAGCAACGGAGACGGCAAAACCGACTAAACCCAAGTCTCCGGATACCAAGTCTTTTGGGGCGTCATACCTGGAACGAACGAAGGGCATCCTTCCACCTGTGGAAGGATGCCCTTCTTGATTCTTCTAAACGGAATTGGGTTGTATCAACCCGTAATTTCCGTCGCCACGCAGATACAGAACGCTGTGCTTGTCTGATTCACGGTCCAAGAACATGTAGAAAGAATGGCCAAGAAACTGCAACTGAACGGCAGCCTCATCCACGCTCATTGGATCCATATCGAACTCTTTCACCCGGACAACTTGCCCATCTTCGACCCGCCGTCCCGCGTCTCCAATCCGACTGCTGTTCCTTCATCAGGCCCGCCGGTGCTGGCATATGACGCCTCGGTCTCCTGGTTGGCGGCGCGGCCACCTTGACGGCTGCGTTCGCTTCGGTACGCGTGGCTCTTGTAGCGTTTGATCTGCCGGTCCAGCGCCCGGGCCACCGAGTTTACCGCGACACTGGTAGTGGCGGCCCTTCGCTGGGCCCTTAATAGCGTGCCACCAACGTTAAGCGTCACCTGGGCCACGATCCGATCATCGCTGGACCGCGTTTCCTCGTAGGCCAACTCCACTGAAGCACCCGCGATCCCCGGTAAGCGGCGGTCGATCTGGTCCAGCTTTTTTCTTACATGCTCTCGGGTCTGATCGGAGATTTCCAGATTGCGCCCAGATATCTGTAGATCCAATTTCACACCTCCTCAGAGGACTCAGACGGGTACGTTTCTAGTCTGTGGACTTCTTCTTACTACACATTATGATCGGATGCTCCAATCGACAAGACTCAAATTACCCCGATGTTCAGGGCCGTCTGGCCCTGAACCAAAAAATCCGGCAGCCAACCTTTTCAAGTCAGCTGCCGGATTTTTTGGTTTTTTTGGTCTTGTAGAGTTACCGGGCCATTCGGTTGACATGTGGTGCGCGAGGTTAAGTCGGCAGCTTTGGCAGGACCAGCATGCCTTCCTCCGGGTCTCCGAGGACATCGGTATCTGATCGGGAGTGCAACTGTCCGGTGTAGGCGTTGATGATAGCGTCACATGAATTTTGGTCCAGGTCGTCTGAGTGGTCGTCCATCCCTGAGACGAGAGGTGTCAGATGACCGATCATATAGGCCACGCTGGCTGCGCTGTTCTTTGGCGGAAGCTTGTCTCCAAAAAGCAGCATCTTGGTGGCGTGGGGATAGACCTCGATCACATTGTATCCCTTCTCCTTTAGGTCCTGGCTCAAACGGATCCCACGGTAAATCAGTTCCCTGATGATGGAACCCTTATTCGTGTAGAAACAACTGATGCCCATCTTGGCTAATTCGCGCTCAAGCAGGCGGCCTTTCCTGCCGGGCACCGAGAAGTGGCAATCACAGGATTGGTCCAAGCAACAAAAACCAGACGGCAGATTCAACGGAGCGCCGATGGCGATAAGGTCCGGTCGAACCTCGTCGATCAGATCAGTCAACTCGCTGTCTTCGTAGCAGCTTCCTAGTTGGGTCAGATGAGAGCCAGAATCTAATATGGCAACCGCAGAAGGCTTCTTGCCAGAAGCCCGCAGATCAATACCTAATACCGACATTAAGAATATCCCCCTCCGTGGATCGAATACATTGGTCTCCCCGTTAGCCGTCTCCGGTGGTTGTACAGTGGGACTGAACATCTCCACTGAACATCTTGGCCGAACATCTCCACCAGCGCTAAAGGGAAAGTTATCTTGAATTAAGCCAGTCAGTCGAAAACAGAGAAGAATCCAGATACTCCAGTGCCGCGGAGTAGGGGTCAATCTCCTTTCTTGCTACCTCTTCCAGAGTGTTGTTAAGGTCTGAATCGTTCCCCACCTTATCACGAAGTCGCTGCGCCAACGCCTCTTCCACAGCCTCCAAGAATTCTCGTTTGCGCCGCGCTTCTCGCCGGTTTTCGAGACCACCACTAGCAGTGAGGAACTCGCGATGATCTTGTATCTTCATCCACAGGTCCTCGATCCCCTGACCTGTGTGTGCCGCCGTCAGCATTACGGGCGGGCTCCATTCGGGGCTGACGGCAGACAGGTGGAGCATGCCGGTGATGGCGGACGCCATCTGGTTTGCCCCGTCCCTGTCCGCCTTGTTTACGACGTAAACGTCGGCAATCTCCATCACTCCCGCCTTCAGTGTCTGGATCGCATCCCCCGACTCAGGGTTCAACGTTACCAGCACTGTGTCCGCCACACTGACGATGCCCAGTTCGGTCTGCCCGACTCCCACCGTCTCGACCAGTATCAGGTCGGTTCCAGCGGCATCGAGCGCCCGGGCCATGCTTTTGACGATTCGAGGCAATCCGCCAGCCTGTCCTCTTGTAGCCACGCTGCGGATAAATACCCCGGGATCAAGATAATGGCGCTGCATCCGAATACGGTCGCCCAATATGGCGCCGCCAGTAAAGGGGCTGGTGGGGTCGACAGCAATGATGCTCACTTTTGAGCCTGTCTGCCGCACTAGCTGCGTCAGTTGGTCCACAATGGTGCTCTTTCCCGAACCGGGCGGGCCGGTGATCCCCACCGTGTAAGCCCTTCCAGTATGGCCGTCAACTACCTTCATCGCCTCGGCAGCCGCCGGGTCCCCCCGCTCTAGCAAAGTGATTAACCTTGAAAGCGCCCTTTGCTCGCCTGCCAATAGTCTTTCGGCGATCTCTGACATCGGTTAGGCGACCTTCCGGACGGTGCGAAGGACCAAGAAATCCAGTGCGTGGACGAATCGAAATCTAGCATTTGCCCATAACGGGGTCAAGACGCAGTGTTGGATAATCAATGAAGCGAAATATCGCATGGTGACTATGTCACTAATTTTCCATGGCGTATGCATTTTGGTCAGATGTCGGTGAGATGATATAAGCTGTACTCGAGAATCTACGTGCAACAGATCAGATACCCTACCCTCTGCATCTCTATTTCGGAACGAAGCGGAACGACTTGATCAGGGGCAATATAGACGGGTAGGACGGGAATCGCGGAGATTCGCCGATGATACATATGAGTGGATGGGGAAAGCATGGGCCAAAAACAGATGCAAGGGTATTTGGAATATTCTTAGGACGATTAAGACCTGCTTAATGGTGGAACCGTTGTTGGTTCTCAAATCCCAAGGCATCCGCCGCGATCAACAGGTCAGGCCGGTTGCCCCACCGCTTTAGGAACCGCCCAAAGTTCTTCCTACTAAGCTCGTCGCGTTGGTTGTCGTCCAACTCTGTCCATTGGCGGTGTTCGTGGCGGACCAAGGGCAGCGTAGAATCCGCCACCACCCTGAAACCCTTGTCTTTGAACTGGAAGCAGTAGTCGATGTCCAAGTTTCTGTAGAACCGGAAGCACTCGCGCATCAGCCCGACGGTGTTCACAGCATCACGGCGAAACGCCATACAATAGGCCTGCATGGCATCGGCGTCGCCGTCTTCCACCTCTTCGTGGAAGTGCTGCATGTCGCCGGTGCTGAGCCCCCAAGGTCCAAAGATACCGACGGTCTCGTCGGCCAGTTTTTCGGAGATTGAGTCTAGGATATTCCCTGTGATCTCAGCCGAGCCGTCCATGACCACGATGTTGCGCCCGCGACTCTGCATCAGGCCGATATTCTTGCTGGCAGCGTCTCCGATGACGTGGTCGCAGTGGACCACCCGAAGGCTAGGATGCTGAGTTTGCATCTCTTCAAGAAGCTCTCCGGTGCCATCGGTAGATCCGTTGTCGATGACGATCGCTTCCACTGTGTGGCTACCGGAGTGGCGGAGCATGCTCTCCACACAGCGCCGGACGTCGCTGGGGTACCCGTACGCGTTCAATATGAACGAAAAATCGAGTTCCGGTGGCCGGTCCAAGTAAGACTCCACTTCGCGAGACGAAGACACCGACACCCACTTCTCTTGACGTAATTCCAGGGGTGTTTTGGGCCGCGCCCGCGTGCCGTCCGGCGTGTCTTGAACCATGTATCCAATCGATGAAAGCTGACCCCTTAGGGAATCCGCGGTTGTGTAGTCAGACTTTTCCCGGTGGCCTCCCCTGACGTTGATGGCATCGGTTACCTCGGCCTCCACGGCATTCTCTGCCGGGGCCTTGTCCAAGTCCAGGCCAAATATCTCGTCAAATTCCAGAAGCAGGTTCATCTTGGCGCGCCCCGGCATCTCGGAACGGACCATCTCCCAGGTCAGGCCGAGAGCGCCGGGCAGATCCAAGTCGGATTCAACGGCAGCCCAGAATCGCCGCCGGTACTCCTCGATCTCAGTAGCGTATCCATCTACCTCCGTCTCCTGACTCCAGAGCCAGATCCGCTGTCGCAGGCCGGTCAGGGCCTTTTCCGCCGCCTTGAGCGACGTGAATGTGAAGTTCATGCGGTGGCGGTAGAGGATGGTCATGCATAGGTAGCGGAAAGAAAGGGGCGAGAATCCCCGTTCAATCAATTCTTCGATGAGGAAAACATTGCCCGCAGATTTCGCCATCTTGGCTCCGTCGGCCAAAAGGTGCTGGGCGTGGATCCAATAGTTCACATGCTGATTACCGAAGGCGGCCTCGCTCTGGGCGATCTCGTCTTCGTGGTGGGGGAATACGTTGTCGACGCCACCGGTGTGGATGTCGAAACTCTCACCAAGATACTTTGAGGCCATTGCCGAGCATTCTATGTGCCAGCCGGGAAATCCTGGGCCCCAGGGGCTATCCCACTTGACGTCTCTACCAGGCTCGGCGGCCTTCCAGAGGGTGAAATCCCGGGGGTCGCGCTTCAGCGGGTCGGCTTCGGAACGGACGCCTTCCAGCAGATCGCCGCCAACATTGTTGGAGAGTTTTCCGTAGCCCTCGAAGGAGGGAACATCGAAGTAAAGGTTACCGCCCTTCTCGTAGGCGTTCCCGTTGGCGAGCAGGGATTCGTTGATCGCAATCATCTCAGGGATGTGGTGGCTGGCCCAGGGGAATACCGTCGCCTCCATGATGTTGAGGCGGGCTTCGTCGCGGAAGAATCGCCCCGCGTAAACGTCGGCAACCTCCTGAATCGTCTTTCCTTCAGCCAGGGCGGCCATAATCATCTTGTCGCCGCCGGCCTCGGCCAATTCCTGGCGCATATGACCGACGTCGGTGATGTTCTTTATGTGCGTTACCTGCATGCCGCTGTGAATCAGGGACCGGCGAACCCAATCGGCCATGAGATAGGTGCGCAGGTTGCCGATGTGGGCGTCGCGATACACAGTAGGGCCGCAGGTGTACATCTGGATAATCCCTGGCGTGGTGGGGTGAATCTCTTCAATCCGTTTTGCCAGGGTGTTGTAGATGTGGAGCAAAAGGACCTCTTCTACCTGAGGTTGCGCTGAAATTGCGCGTCTGAAGTTTACGATTTATGACGCCGCGCCAGTTTAGCACGTTCCAAAGGCGGCTGCCACACAGTTCTTCCCGGCTCGCCTCCCGATTCAACATGCGGCCGCTAAATGGGTCGATCTAGACCCTAGTAACAGCCGGTTTCACATCCGAAAAGAAACTTAGCTTGAACCACGCGGGGAAAGCTTCTACATGCGCCGACAGACCGTCGAGTTGGATCAGGCCCTCAGCAACGCAGTAGGAGAAATCAGCCATGCCCAGCCACACCTTGTGCATGGCTATGGTGTCCGTGCTCACGAACAGATCGACGTCGAACCCGGGGTCTTGCATACAGACCGAGGGTTCGGGACGTTCCAACACCAGCCAGTAATCTCCCTTGGCGGCGCCACGGAAGGTCAACTGGACCACCACTCTTTTCGGTGGGAGAAGGTCGACGTTAACCCTGCGGTGCATGTCCCAGGCCAACAGTTTCGGGTCCACATCTTCAGGTTTGATATCATGGTTGACCCATTTCTGGCCCCAGTCTCCAAGCCCCTTCACCACTTCAAATAGGTCGGCTCCGGCCTCTGTTAGATGATAGATCGCCCGCTTGCTACCTACCTCAACCTTCCGCACAACAACTCCGGCCTATTCAAGGCTCCTCAGACGTTGCGTCAACAGTGACCTGGGAATGTGGGCCATCCCGATCTCCAGCTCACTGAATCTGCTGGAGCCCATCAGTAATTCCCGAATGATCAGCGGCGTCCAGCGTTCGGCGAATATCTCGGATGCTTTGGCAATAGGGCAGAACTGTCCGTAGGTCTTCATAGTTAAGCTCTCTTTTTACTTCAGATGTTGGACTGATTTGTTAGAATGGACCAGCTTAATATGACAACGTGCAAGAGCAGCCGTAGCCACCCGGTCCATGATCTGGAGCATGAATATAACATTTCTAGATGAAAATACTCCAGATATTAGACTGATTCCCAACGGCCTGACCGTTCACAATACCATCACAGCAAAATAAAAACGGAATGAATGGAGGAGAACAATGACCACCACGATAAACAACACGGAGAAAGCGGGCAACAGCTCGATGGCGGTGATTGCCGAGTTGGGGCCAAAGTTCGCCAGCAGGGCCGCTAAGCATGACGCCGATGGCACATTCGTTGCCGAGAATTTTCAAGAGATGCGGGAGCACAAACTTTTCTCGGCGGCCATACCCGTCGAACTCGGCGGTGGCGGCGCCTCACATGCGGACATGTGCCAGGTATTGCGGGAACTGGCTCGCTACGACGGGGCCACGGCGCTGTCCTTCTCGATGCACTCCCACCTGCTGGCCACGTTGAACTTCCGGGTGAGGAACAACATGGAGCCCTCGTCCGAGCCAGCATTACGAAGGATCGCTACGGAGGAGCTGGTTCTCGTGAGCACTGGCGGCTCAGACTGGCTGGAAGGCTCAGGCGAACTAACGAAGGTCGACGGCGGCTACCAATTCTCCGGACGTAAGATATTTGGCAGCGGTTCTCCAGCCGGAGACCTGCTGCTCACTACGGGCGTTTACAACGACCTGGAAGCCGGTCCCAGCGTGATGCACTTCGCCGTCAACATGCATGACGCTGGTGTAACCGTCATGCAAGATTGGGACACCATGGGCATGCGAGGCACCGGCTCCAACAGCGTCCAGATTGAAAATGTGTTCGTCCCAGAGGGAGGAATCTCGCTCACCCGCCCCCAGGGAGTGTGGCACAGGTTCTTCGATGTGATTTCTCCCCTAGCGTTGTCATTGATAATGTCCGTTTATTTGGGAATCGCCGAGTCTGCGCGGGACATCGCCGTGGACCAGGCTGGAAAGAAGCGGGATGACACGATGGTGCAAGATCAGGTAGGGGAACTGGACAACGAACTGCTCATCGCCCAGACATCCATCGGAGAGATGATCCGCATGGCCACCGAGTACAACCCGCCGTCCTTGGAGCAGTCCAATCTGATAGCCCGCCACAAGACCATCGCCACCAATGCCGCCATCCGCACGGTTGAAAAGTCTTTGGCGGTTGCAGGGGGCCAAGCATACTTCCGCGGACTGGGGTTGGAGCGCCGGTTCAGAGACGTTCAGGCTGCCCGCTTTCACCCGATCCAGGAAAAAAGGCAACACCGGTTCAGCGGCAGGATTGCCCTGGGTCTGGACCCAATCGAATAGAATTCGAGCCCGGCAAATAGAAAGGTCCGGCCCTTCCAGCGACGGAAGGGCCGGACCTTTCTATTTGCCGGGATTAGATCTTTGAAGTTTATTTTTCTTGGCCCCTGCCAGGAGACAGAACGTAGAGGATGATCAGAATCAGGACGGTGCCCGCGACAGAAGCTATGTAGAGCCCTGATCCAACCGCCATACCGATGGCCGCAGTAGCCCAAATGGTCGCAGCGGTGGTCAACCCGGAGATGCTGACGCCGCTGCGCAAGATCGTTCCCGCGCCGAGAAATCCGACTCCGGTAACGATCTGGGCAGCGACCCTTGACTGGTCAGACGTATCAAACCCAAAGGCGGAGATTATGGTGAACAACGCTGAACCGACTGCCACCAATGACAGCGTCCTTAGTCCGGCTGGCTTGTCAGCGTTGCGGCGTTCATACCCAATCGCAGCGCCGAATAGAGTCGCCAAGACCAGTCTGATGGCGATCTCTATCTCCTCAGCGGCTGTAAGGGAGAATATATCTTCCAACGGCTATTCTCCTAGGATCGGTGTTGAACCACCGCCCCGGACAACTTGAAGGACTCTATCTGCTCTCCGTTGTATCCGGCCTCGCTGAGGATCTCGTCTGTCTCCGCGCCTAAAAGTGGTGAGGGCCGGCCAACCCTCATGGGAGTCTCGGAGAGTTTGGCCACCGAGCCCAGATGGTCTGCGTTTCCGATGCCCGGATGGTCCCGGCCAACGACGAGGCCGGCTTTGCGAATGTCCGCGTCGTCCCGGAAATCTTCCACCAAGCGGTTGGCCATGACGCTTACTCCGGTGGGGTTGATCAACTTCGCCCACTCTGATCGAGGCTTGCTGGCCAGTACCTTCGTCAGCGACTGAGTCAGCGCCTCATCGCCACTCTTGCCCAACCCAGCAAACTCAGAAAGCGCGGCGAGCCGCTCCCAGGCTTCGTCGCTGGGGCAGTGGAAAAACATCCAGCCGTCGGCGGTTTTGTAGAGTCGAGATTTGGCGGAGAATCCGCGCACGCTCAGTCCTTCCGGTTCGTCCCGCTGATAACCCTCATAGTCCAGAAAGTAGGGTGATTGCAGCAAACCTGCGGTCAATGCCAAGCCACTGTTTACCGTCTGCCCCTTGCCCGTGCGGTTGCGCTCGTGCACGGCCAACGCCACGGCGTAGGCCCCCATGAGGCCGGTGCCATAGTCGTTCATGGGGTAGGGCAGCAATTTGGGGGTCCCGTCTCGGCCGCCGCGCCGCACCTGGATGCCGCTGGTGGCCTGGGCCAATTGCTCCCAGCCGGGCCGCTCTGACCAGGGACCGTCGTAGCCGAAGGCGTTCAGCGACGCGTGGATGATGTCTGGTTTACGCTCCTTCAACTGTTCATAGCTGATGCCCAATCGGGCCAGGCTGCTCTTCCGGGAGTTCTCCACAACCACATCAGCAGTTTCGAGTAGCTTGTAGAAAACCTCCAAACCATCTTTGGTCTTGAGGTTGATCTGGATGCTGCGCTTGCCCCGGTTCACGTCGGTGTTTCCTGAAATGTCGTAAGGCCGGGACGGATCATCGATCTTGATGACATCGGCGCCGAACTCGCCCAGGGTCCTCCCGCAGGTTGGACCGGCCAAAACGATGCATAGGTCCAGCACCCGTATGCCATCCAAAGCGTGCCTGATGTTTTCGCTGCCAGCCGGGTAAGTCACGGCCCGCCCTGGTCCGTTATCGACCTCAGCCAAAATCTCAGACGTGTGTTCCCCCAACTTGGGGGCGCGCCCTTGGATCGCTCCGGGTGTCCCGCGCAGCCGCACCTGGACTCCAGGTTGTTTCATCCGGCCATATTGGGCGTCATCAATCTCGGTGACCATCTTGCTTTCGAGGGCATGCTCATGCACCAACCATTCTTCGATGGTCTTACAGATGGTTCCGACACCGTTGGCTGCCGCGATATCGTCCTCCCATTGCTTGGCGGTCCGCTCCATGAACATCTTCTCGAAGCGGTCCTTCCACATGGCGACGGTCTCCGGGGCAACCTCTGCGCCGTAGAGGTTTTGCAGGTCTTCGATCCATTCGGGACGGTTGGCGGCGGTCATCAACTGGCCTACGAACACCTGATACATACCCTGGGTTTGGATGTACCGGCCGTCTGCGCACTTGTATTGGTTAGCCATGACGTTGCGGGGCAGGGTAAACAAGTCGGGTGGGTCGATGTCGTACAGCTTGACCAGATGACGCCCGATGGCAGAGAACATGGCGCTGTGCATGGGGACTTCGATGCGTTGACCCTTGCCAGTGCGGTCTCGGGCGACCACGGCCATCGTCACCGACACTGAAGACACGATAGCGGCGAAGGTGCTGGCCGTTGGCAGCGGCAAGAACAGCGGCTCTTCGCTCTCGTCATAGGGTTGATAGGTGCCGGTGGATGCGGAAACGATGCTCTCCCAGCCTCGCTCGTTGCGGTGGGGGCTGTCTTCTCCGAAACCTGGGATGGAGCAGTAGATTAGTTCAGGATTATCTTTGGAGAGGGTTTGGTAGCCGATACCCAGGCGGTCGACAACGCCAGGGCGGTAGTTCTCGATGATTATGTCGGCCTTCTTGGCCAGTGCCACGGCGGAGGCCAGTCCTTCTGGCGTTTTCAGGTCGATCACCACCGAGCGTTTGCCCCGGTTCCAAGTGGCGAAGGCCGGTTCGCTCCGGGCGGGGTCTCCGCCGGGACGTTCGACTTTAATCACGTCAGCTCCCTGATCGCTTAACAGCATCCCCAACATCGGTCCGGGGATGTATTGTCCAAACTCCAGAACCTGCAAGCCAGTAAGTGCGCCCTGTGCCGGGGTCCGCTCTGTGGTCGTCATAGAAAAGCCCTCGTTATCTCGAAATCCAAGAATATCTAATAGTGAGCGTGGGAATCGTAGCAACGGGCCAAGGCGCAGTCAACCAAAGCCCTATGAGACCGCCCGATGCTCAATCTTGACCACGCGGCCAGTCTTGGCTGACTCGATGACCGCAGAGTTTATCTCCGTTGAGCGCAAGCCATCGATTCCCGTGGCCGCTGGCTCCCGGTCTTCTTTCAAAGCGGCGTGGAAATCACTTAACTCGGCAACGAAATTGGCCAAGTAGTCGTATTCCCAACTGTCGGTCTGATTGACGGTCTCGCTGACCACCTCCGCAGCGCCCATTCGCGCTTCCCAGACGGTGGCGGTGCCTGTGAAGCGGCCGTCCGTCCCGTAAACCGTGAAGTTGTTCAGTGTGTCGGGCAGCATCCTGCCGCAGCTGATGTTCGCGATGGTCCCGTCATCCAACCGCAGGGCCATGGTCGCGATATGCTCCAGCGGTTGGGCATCGGTCTGGCCGTCGGTCATGGCTGTGACTTCGGTGATCTCTTTTTGCATGACAAATCGGACCAGGTCGAACACATGGACGCCCAAGCCCATGATCACCGAGCCGCCAGCCATCGCCTCCGGGTCTTCCCACCAGCCGCGCAGACCGGAGCGCGGCAGATGCTCGGGTTCTCCCCTCTCTCCCCGGCCCCAATGTCCCTGGAGCAGGCGGACGCGGCCCAGGCTGCCCTGTGCCACCAAGTCTCGCGCCAGGATGTGGGCCGGGTGGAAGCGCAATTCAAATCCCAACCCCAGCTTCACTCCGTTGTCTTTGCAGGCCCGGACCATGGTCACCGCGTCTTCAACCGAGGTCGCCATCGGTTTTTCAGACAGCAGGTGCTTCCCGGCCTTGGCAGCTTGAACCGTGTGTGCGACGTGGGAAGCGTTGGGCGACGACACGAAAACGGCATCGATGCGAGAGTCGGCCAACAGGTCGTCTATGTTGGAATACCCCACCTTGGCCCCGTGGGTCTCGGCGAAAGCGTCGGCCCGGCCTTGGTCGCGGCTCAGCACGGCGATGAGTTCAGCATCGGGGGTGAGCCCAATGGCCGGCGCCAACTTCTGCTGCGGGTGCATTCCCGCGCCGATTATTGCCCAACCTAGCGCCACTTTACGCCTCCTGAAGATCGGTCTGGGTCGCGATTATCCAATCGGGATTGTTAAACGCCAACAGGCCACTATAATACCGCCAACGGAGCGGGGATTACAGCGGAACGCCAGCCCATAACTAGGAGTGGATGAGATGGACTCGATAGTCGAAAAGGTCGCATTGGTCAGCAAAGAGTCGGCACGCATAGGAGAGTATCTGAAGACCCTATCGCGTGACGGTTGGTCCACCGAAAGCGCCTGCGGCGCTTGGCAGGTCAGCGACGTTGTAGCCCATCTGACCGGAGCTGTCGAGAGATTCGGTCCCAACATCCTCCGGGGAGTCGCGGGGGATGCTTCCGCGCCTGAGGGACTTCCAGCGGCTGGAGTTGGGGATATGGAGGCCCGGTTAAGGGCCAATGCCCAGGTGGCCATAGACTTCAGAGAAAGTCTGGGAGACGGCGTGTTGACCGCCTACAACCACGGCTCGGTTAAGTTTGATGAATACTTGTCCGGGTTGGTGGAGGCGGACAAGGACAAACCCTGCTACCACGCAGCCGGGACGATCTCGGTGGAGACCTATCTCAATCTGAGGATCACCGAGTTGATCGTCCACGAATGGGATTTCCGTTCAAGGCTCGACCCGGCGGCCGTTCTCTCTCCGGATAGCCTTCCCGCAATCATGGAGATGTTTCCGGTGTTCGTGGTCGGGAGGTTATTCCACCCAGGATCGAGTTTGCCAGCCCCATCGCGGTTCAGATTCGAACTGACCGGCGCCGTTCCGGGGAGTCACGACATCGTCGCCGGCGGGGGCGAAAAAGCACTGATGGAGTCGGCCAGCGACAAACGCCCGGACGCCATTCTCGGGTGTGACACCCAGACATTCGTTCTGCTCGTCTACGGCCGCATCAACTTCGACGATGCAATGGCAGAGGGGCGGATCGGGGTCTCCGGGGATAGCGCCTTGGCGGCCCAATTCGGGCGTTAGACCCCTTCCATTAGACCTCTTCGATGGTGACGGGACTGCCCGAGGGAACGCGCTTCAGCGCTTCTGTGTCGCCCGATATCTTTCCAATGACGGTCACCGCGCTGGCCGGTCTGATCTCGTCGCCTTGGCTGGCGGGAGTGAGGCCGAAAAACAGGCAGAACGCTTGTCCGGGAGGCCAATACCTGAGGTCGCCCAGTTCCACCACCTCTTGACCGTTCTCCAAGTCGGCATCCACAGGGATTCTGAAATATATCTCGTCGCCCCAGGTATCGCCGTCGGCTTGAATCGGCAGCACCTCCCATGTGGCGTTAGCGGTTTGGGTATCATTCAACTCGGCGTCAACCACAATGCTGCCGGCCGTGATGCGTATCTTTCTGGCCATGATTCTCCATTCCCCAGCTAATCCAATTGGGTCGCAAACCGCTCGGGAGCGCAGCCCTGAATGGAAAGGGTAGTCTCACCGGCGGTCATCAGATCGGCGACCGACTTGCCGATCCCAGTGGCCAGCAAGATGCCCTTCTTGCCCGCGCCGGTAGCCAGATAAACGTTGTCCCAGCCAGGCGCCCGCCCCAACACCGGCAACCAGTCTGGAGTGACCGGCCGCAAGCAGGCGGTGTGTTTCGACAACTTGGCATCGGCCAAATCGGGCACCAACCGAACGACCCGCTGTCTAATCTCGCGGGCAACCTGCTCCGAAGGCTCCCGGTCGAAACCCTTCCAGTCCTCAGTTGTGCCGCACCAGTTCAGGCCGTCCAGCTTCGGGTAGATGGTTCCGCCGCCGCCGGCGATGTCGTGCTTGAACGGCTCACCGTTGTTCTCCAACCGGATGATCTCGCCCTTTAGCGGGTCCACCGGGATGTAGACCCCCAGCCAAGCCTCGGCCCGGCGCGACCACGGACCCATGGCCAGCACCACCTGGCCGCAGGATATCTCGCCGTCGGCCAGGATCACGCGGTCGATCTTGCCGCCGCTACCCTCCAGACTCTTGACGTTTCCGGCGCGGACGGTGGACCCCATCTTTTCCGCCGCCGCCGCGAATGCCTCGGTTAGGTTGTGGCTATCGACCGCGTTGTTGCCGTAGTCATAGAGTCCGCCGAGGACGTCGGGTGAGATTCGGGGTTCAAGCTTCGCGATCTCTTCTTGTTCCAGCCAATGGGCGTCGAAACCTTCGACGCCCTCGAACAACGCCGACGAGGCTTTCAGTCCGGAAACCTCCGACTCCAGCAGGGCCAGGTCTAACTTGGCCACCGTCCGGTGTTGGTAGTCAATGCCGGACTGTTCCTTGAGACTGTCGTACAGCCTGATGTGTAACTGGAAACACTCCCACCCAAATGCACCCAGGGGTCCGGGAATACCGATGCCGGTCAGCGGGTTCAGCCCGCCAGCAGAATACCCGGAGGCCTGGTTTCCCAAGCCATCCCGCTCGATGATGGTCGATCTCACTCCTGATTGGGCCAGGTAGTAGGCCACGGCGCAGCCCGCCGCCCCTCCCCCAATGATCGCTACGTCTGTGGTTTCGGCCATGATTATGTCACCTGGGTTTGGATTTCTGTTGGGAATGACGCATCAGCCGGGCACAGGGATCCCCCATCCTAACCTTCCCCCTTGCGATGGGGAAGGGACTTAATATCATTCCTTTCTGTGGCGTCCCGTTCCGCGGGGGTCTAAAATGACGGGGGTCTAGAATGAATAGACGATTAGGAGGTTTTCATGCCCATATATGAGTATTACTGCGCTGGCTGTGGTCTCGACTACGAAGTGATGCGTTCAGTATCCCGGTTGAACGAACCGGCGAATTGCGGAACCTGCGGCAAGCCGGGCGAGCGGCAACTCTCCAGTTTTGCTTTCAAGTCCAATACCTTCACCGCCCCCAAATTCCGGGCCTCTCTGGAAAAGCCCATGCGCGCCCGGGATAATCAGCCGACCAAGAACTCTGACTAGCGATTCGACAAGCTCACCGTGAGCGGGCGAAGGTCTTATTGCGGCTCACAATCGGTGGGAACCCACCGATTCACGCTCATCCTGAGCTTGTCGAAGGACCATTCTCTTTCGATACCTTGGCCCGGGCCTCGCCGCAGATGATGCAGGGACAGGCCGCCCGCAGCACCTCGTAGGTGTAGATACCAGTGTAGTGGGTGTCGCTCCATAGGAACTGGACGCCGTACTTGCCCACGGGCATCTGGTCCACCGCTTTCACGTCTGCGGGCACCGTATCCGGGTCTAGCGTGCGCTTTCCGCTCATCTCATCCACGCAGTTGGCGCACGGACAGCGCAGGCGCAGGTAGCGGTGGGGGAAGGGACTGCGGTGGGCATCCTCCCATAGGATCACCACAGCATCGTCTTCCATATTTATGGAGTCGGGCAGTATTACTTCTTGCATCTGTTCATTCTCTAGCTAGATTTAACGCGGCTGGGCCGCCGGAGATTTTGGTATCTTATTACGTCGGGGACTGGACCTCGGCCAACCGGGCTGGGCGAGGCATCTCGTCGGGGTCGGTGGGTATCTCGATGATGCTGGGTTTGCCGCAGTTCAGGGCCTCGACCAGAGCATTTCCGATATCCTCGGGCCTTTCGACATAGAATCCGACGCCTCCGAAGATCTCAGCGTATTTGTCGAAGCGTGGGTTGGTCGTATCGGCGCCAACGTATCGTTCATTGAAGGCATAGCGCTGGTAGGCTTTCTCCGAGCCCCAGATACCATTGTTCATGATAACGGTGACCACCGGCAAGTTGTAGTGCACCGCCGTCGCGAATTCCTGGGCGTTGAATAGGAACCCGCCGTCGCCGTTGAAGTTGATCACGGGCCGGTCGGGGGCGGCGAATTTGGCGCCGATGGCCGCTGGGAAGCTGAACCCCAATCCGCCCAGGTCCAGCGAAGTTATGAGGCTGCGAGGCTCGTAGTAGTTCAACCGGTCCTGACCGTAGTTGGGGGCCAAGCCGGCGTCCAAAGCCACTATGGCATTCCTCGGCATGACCTTCCGCAGTTCGGCGTAGACCCGTTGCGGCTTCATGGGCGACCCCGACAACTTTTCCTCGTCTTGCAGGCGTGAGGCACGGCGCGCGACCCAGTCGCTGATCTCTGAGACCCACTGCTGATTGGGCCTCAGCTCCCGCTCCCTTACTTTCTCTAGCAATCCTTCCATCACCGCCTTGGCGTCGCCTTCGATACCAACAGCCACCGGGTAGTTGCGTCCGATCTCCTGGGGATCGATCTCGATCTGGATAATCTTGGCGTCTTCGGGGATGAACCGGTTGTCGTAGAAGGTGGTCGACTGGCTGAGACGGGTGCCCACGGCCAAGATAGTGTCTGCATGGCGCACCGCTTCGATCCCTTCCAACGAGCCCAGCCGGCCCAGGTGGCCCAGGTAGTTTGGATGGTCGTTGGGCACGGCGTCGGCACGGCCGTAGGAAGTGACGATCGCCGCGCCGGTCAGTTCGGCCATGCGGCAGACTTCGTCACCGGCGTTGCTCCATTGGACGCCGCCGCCAGCCAGGATAACGGGACGCTGGGCCGCCGACAGTACAGCGGCAGCCTTGTCGATCAATCCTTGGTCTCCCCTTGAGCGGGTCTGGCCGGGACGGTAGGCGTCAGGTGACAGAAGGTCAAGCTCGATCTCCGCTCCGGGCAGCAGGTCCCTGGGTATGTCGATCATCACCGGTCCCATCTTCCCAGAGGTGGCGACGCGAAAGGCGTGGCGCAGGGCCTCCGGAAGCACCTCGATCTTGTTGATGGCGAAGGCCGCCTTGGTGATCGGCTTGAAGAGGGCAACCTGGTCGAATTCCTGGGTTGAGGCCCGGTTCTGGTGACTGCGGGAAGCGGATGGGGCCAACACTACCACGGGGGAGTGGGCCACGTAGGCGGAAGCGATACCGTAGGTCAGGTTCAACACACCGGGCCCGTTGGTCACTAGACACACGCTGGGGGCGCCGGAGATCCGGCTGTACCCGTCAGCCATCAGCGCCGCGCCCTGCTCGTGGCGGACGCCGATGAACCTGATGTCGTCGCGGTCATAAAGCGGGTCTAGTATGTCCAAGAAAGAAGAGCCAACGATACCGAAGATGTGGGAGACGCCCTCCTGCCGGAGCATCTCGATAACCGCCACGCCTGCATTCATCTTCTGAGCCAATCCGGGCACCTCCGATCAACTATGGTCTGTATATCGCTTGTAACACGCCTGAGCGTGTCTGCGTATTCGATGGCAGTTTACCATAAGCAGGAGCCGTTCTCGCTCAAATTGACTGGACATCGCCCCAACCTTAGAATCTGATGGGCAAGTTTGGAATCTTTAGACAGTTCCTTCCCGCTGGACGAGGAAGGTTAGGATGGGACAGATGGCTTACGAACATATCTCGGTGGAGAATGAAGAAGGCGTGGCAGTGATTACCATGGATCGCCCCGAGGTCCTCAACGCCATGAACCACACGTTGACCTCGGAACTCCACGGTGCGGTGATGGCGGCCAACGCCGACGACAACATCGGCTGCATCGTGATCACCGGCACCGGCAACAAGGCATTTTCCGCTGGCGGCGATATCCACGAACAGCGAGAAGACGCCCGCAACCGGACCGAAGAGGACCGGGACGTCCGTTCAGGGGAACACTCACAGTGCATGTATGACATATCGTCCTCGCCCAAGCCGGTCATCGGCATGATGAACGGTCTGGCCTACGGCGGCGGCGCGGTGCTGGCATCGTGTCTCGACATCCGGGTCGGGTGCGAAAACACCAAGTTCCGCTTCCTGGCCGTGGCTTACGGGCGCATCAACTGCACTTGGACCTTGACCAACCAGGTGGGCTGGCCCAAGGCCAAGGAGTTCCTTTTCACCGCAAGGGTCGTGGAGGCGGAAGAAGCGTTCCAGGTTGGTCTCCTGAACCATCTTGTCCCTGCAGACCAACTGAGGGCCAAGACCATGGAGATGGCAACCCTGATCGCCAAGAACCACCAAGGCTCGGTGAAGGGGATCAAGGAGATTCTGATCAAGGACATGACCGCCGACCTACGCGGCATGTGGCAGAACGAGAAGGACTACACCAAAGTGGTCAAAGGCTTCGGAGTAGAGGACGCCTTCCCAGAGTTCATAGCCAGGAAGGGGCGAGCGTAGTATCGATAACATATTTTATCAATACTAAAGTGTCAGGCCGAAAAGCGGGCTTCACGGGCTTCATAGAAGTAAAGAAACTCGTGAATCCTGTCCATTGCCGGTCTTAGATCATTTACCGAGTTTCTTTACTGATGGCCTAATACAGATCGGGGAGAACTTGAGTGGCGTTGCCAGGAGTCCAGAAAACGAGGGCCGTAGACTAATAGAAAAATGACGTGCACACCGAGGCGGCACTGAACGATAGCACGCCACCGATCATGGGTTTTTTCGCCTGCCCCCATCGCCTAAGAAGGAATTGCCCTTGAAGTAGGTACCTCAACTGCTATGGTGTGGATAGCGTGATTGGCGTAGCCTCGGAAATTCCAAGGTATGTTATTCGGTTGGGTGTTGCCCCTCGAGTCCGTGGCCCGGGCCATGAAAATAAAATGGCCTGGTCGGGACGCCTCCCAAACAAACTCCCACTCGCGCCACGCGTTGGGGATCGCTTCTGCCAGCAACGCGGCATCCTGCCAATTACTACCTCCGTCTGAGCTAACCTCTACCCTGGTAACGTCTCCGACACCCGACCATGCAAAACCCCGAATTGTGGCCGGTCCCGGCTGAACCACCTCACCGTGCCTGGGATTGGCGATCAGCGATTTTACCTTCAACTCAGCGACCGGCTCTCTATCCGGTGTATCCTCCGGCCCTTCGTTGATCATCACGTAGCGACGCTGTTGAAAGAAGCCATCGAACGGCTGGGCCAGCACATTGATGTGTGTTACCCATTTTACCGACGCCATGCCATACCATCTTGGCACCACCAGCCGCAGTGGAAATCCATGATCAGTGGTTAACCCTTCACCGTTCATCTCGTATGCCAGCAATGTATCGGGATGCCGCGCCTTCTCCAGCGGCAGGCTCCGCCGGTAGTTCAGGTCGAAAGCAATCCCATCTTCCTCTTCTTGGCCGTGATCTGCCCCTTCAAACATCACCTCTGCGGCGGTATCCTTCAATCCGGCCTGCTCCAGAAGCGTGTCAAGGGGTACTCCCTTCCACCGCCCCGTGCTCACCGCCCCGTGACGAAAAGCCAGACCCTCCGCAGGGGGAGTTACATATGAACGGCTGTTGCCCGCACACTCCATCGTTATGACTAACTCATGGCTGGGCAACGCCAGGATATCGTCGAAGTTTAAGGTCAGCGGGTGTCGGATTTCTCCATCTATCACTAGACGCCACGTCGCGCGATCCAACTTCGGCACGTCGGAGAAATGGTTGCGGATATAGAATCGTTCTGTAGGAGTGATCCAGGTGTCAAGAGAGGTTAATGTGGACTCTCGACACAACGGATCATCAGATAATGAGACTAGGGTGGATGCCTTTTCAGAAGACATAGTTACTCCTTGAACAAGGTTAAGTGAGGATCCTGTATTCCTCGAGGATCGGTGAGGACCTGTCCGCGAATTGCTGTCTCACTATAACAACGATCCTGCACACAGAACAGTTATTCTGACTTATTTGTTCGGGTGGAAGCAGCAAGCCGCACGTTCGCACAACCATCGTCATGGAGGGCAAAGTACACCTATCGCCCCAGGAAAACCCTACCCGCTGAGAGTCCCCTTGGTGCTGGGAATCGATGAGGGGGCGCGGGGGTCTGGCTCCAGGGCGTCGCGCAGAGACCGGGCCAGGGCTTTGCAGAGCGCCTCGGCCTTGTGGTGCGGGCTGACTCCGGTCATAATCTTAGCGTGGAGATTTATCTTCCCTTCCAGGGCGAACGACTCAAAGAAGTGCTTCACCAACGAGCCGGGCAGGGTCTCCACCATGGTGTCGTCCAGGGTAGTTTCAATCACTGCGTAACCACGTCCGCTGCAGTCCAAAGCCACCATGGCCAGAGTCTCATCCAGAGGCACAAACGCGTGGCCCATGCGCCGTATTCCCCTAGCCTCGCCCAAGGCCTCGTTGAAAGCCCTTCCCAGGGTGATGGCCACGTCCTCGACCAAGTGGTGCCAGCCGGTGTGGATGTCGCCTTTGGCGTGCAACGTTATGTCAATCAGGCCGTGCCGGGAAATCTGGCTGACCATGTGGTCCAGGAACCCGTTGCCGGTGTCCACGTCATAAACGCCGGTGCCGTCCAGGTTCAGGGTCAGCTTGATATCGGTCTCGCCGGTCTTGCGCTCGATCGTCGCAGTCCGGTTGCTATTTTCAGGCATCTTTTTCTCCACCCTTTTCGGCACACAACTCCGCGAAAGCCGCCACCACGGCATCGGTTTCATGGGGCAGGCCGATGCTGATCCGGATATAGTCTTTCAACCGCCCTCCGCCCCAGTAGCGCAGGAATATCCCCCTGCTGCACAGACCATCGAAAATCACCTGCCCTCGTCCTTCGGGCACTTGGCATAGAATGAAATTGGCCCGGGACGGCAAGGGAGTCAAACCCGGAACTCGTTGCAACTTTCCCATCATTCGGTCACGTTCGACCACTATCTGCTTAACTCGTTCCAAGAGTCTGGGGGTGTCTTCCAGAGAGGTGATCAGAGCTACCTCAGCCGCCAGATTAACGCTGTAGGGCGGCTTCATGGCCATCATCGTAGCGGATAATTCCGGGTCCATCGCGCCCACTCCGATCCGCAGTCCGGCCAGTCCGGCCCATTTGCTGAACGTCCGTAGCACCACCAAGTTCCTGTACTCAGACAAGAGGGGAATTGCGGTCTCGCCGCAGAACTCGAAATATGCTTCGTCCATGACCACGATCAGCCCGGTGTCCAGCAGCGCCCTGGTCTGGGCCTCAGGGACCAGGTTTCCGGTGGGGTTATTCGGCGAAGTCAGGAAAATGACCTTGGTCTTTGCGGTGATGGCCGCCTTCATAGCCTCCAGGTCGATCTCAAAGTTCTCGTCTCGCTCGACCGGTATGGCTTCACCACCGCAGATGCCAGCGGAAAATGAATACATGCCGAAGGTTGGCGTTGGGATGATCACATTGTCGCCGACGCCGACGTACATCCGCAGCAGCAGATCGATAAGCTCATCGCTGCCGTTGCCTGCCACGATCTTTTCCGGTTCCACGTTCAGATAGCCCGACAGCACCCGGCGCAGGTTGCGTTGTCCGGGGTCTGGATAGTAGTTGAAATTCGGGTAGCTGCCCAGGACTTCGCCCACCTTCGGCGACGGCCCATAGGGGTTCTCATTGCCGTTCAGGCGAATGATCTTCTCCGGAGGAATCCCGGCCCGCTCAGCCATGACCTCCATGGGGTCAACGCCTTCGTAGGTCTCCAATGCTTGGATGTGGGGCAGCATCTTTGGCATGGCTAGCATCGTTTTGGTTTCTTTACTCTGGGTCATCTCTTATTGCCTGGCTCAGATATGATTTAGGCCTATGGTTTAAGCGCCTTTGGCGATCTCATCAAGCCGCACCTGAATGGCGCTGGCGTGTCCACTCAGCCCCTCGGCGTTGGCGATGTGGACGGCGGCTTGGCCCAAGTTCTGAAACTCGCCGGGACTGAGGCCGACCACCGGCATGGTCCGCAAGAAATGGTGCACGCTGAGCGCGGACCCGAACCGGGCGGTACCTCCTGTCGGCATCACGTGACTGGGCCCGGCGATGTAATCTCCCATGACCTCGGGTGAGTACTCACCCAGGAATAGGCCGCCGGCATGCTTGATCTTCCCAACCCAAGACCAGGGGTCGTCGACCACCAAGCACAGGTGTTCCGGAGCGATACGGTTCACCAGATCGACGGCGTCTTCCAAGGAATCGACCAACACCACCCGGCCTTGGCGGTCTAGCGCCGCTTTGGCGATGTCGCCCCGAGGCTGGGAAGCCAGCATGCGGTCGACCTCCGCTTCGGTTCGAGTGATCAGGTCTTGGCTGTTGGTGATCATGATGGCAGTGGCAAGTGGGTCGTGTTCCGCCTGAGCGATCAGGTCAGCGGCACAGAAGCTGGCGTTGGCCGTGCCGTCCGCAAGAACAATGGTCTCGGTGGGGCCGAAAACACCATCGATGTCCACCTGACCCTGGACCAGTTTCTTGGCGTAGGCCACAAAGACATTGCCCGGCCCGCATATCTTGTCCACTTTGGGGATCGACTGGGTGCCGTAGGCCATCGCGGCGATGGCTGGAACCCCGCCCACCTGATAGAGGGCATCCACGCCGGCAATCTCCGCGGCGACGATCACTGCCGGGTTCAACTCTTGTCCCCGTTGGGGCGGCGTGCAGAGGATAACTTCGCGGACTCCGGCCACCCGCGCCGGGACAGCAGTCATCAGCACTGTCGAAGGGTAGGCTGCGCTGCCACCGGGAGCGTAGAGGCCGACCCGATCCAGTGGCCGGATCAGTTCTCCCAGACCCTGTTTGCGGTCCACCCATTCACTGGGCATGGTGGACTCGTGGAAGTTCCGCACTCTCTGAGCGGCGAGTTCTAGGGATTCGCGCAGTGCCTTGCTGACCGATGCCCTGGCCTGGGCCATCTGCTTTTCGGTCACTCTGAAATCTTCCAGATCTGAACCGTCCAGCAGCTTGGCGTAGCGAATGACCGCAGAGTCGCCATCTCGGCGAACGTCGCCCAGCATCTGAATGATCGACTGCTCGGCGGTTACTCCCTTACCGAACGCCTCTTCGGTCCGGGCCAGCACCGACTCAGGCAGCGAGTCCAGGTCCAGGGGGTCGATGCGAACCAGAACGTTCTCGGCGTTCTGGACTCCATGTATCACGTTAAGCGCCAAAGGGTTTCTCCACTTTTCTTTTGCTGGTCTGGGCTCGGAAATTAGTCCGGAACGAACGCTCGGACCTGCTCCATGGTGGCGGCCAATGCCCGTTCCCGATAGGCGGTCACCTCGGCCTCAGGGACTTTCTCGTAGACTTGTTCCAGACTGTGAGGCATCCCCTCTATGAAGCGCTCCACCGTCTGCTGCACATCTTCATCATCACGATACATCCGGTTCAGGGCCCCTTTCAACCGGTCCCATGTGAACTCCCAGACCTGAAACCGCCCGACGCGGTCCTTCCACTCGGTCAGCAGGCCCTCTTCAAAGAAGGGCATCGACACGTCCTGATCAGAACAGGCCAACAACTCTTTGACTCGTTTCTCACCGTTCAGTTGGGGCAAGGCCTGCCGGTCCATATCCAATTGCATCGCCCGGTCCCAAATGTTGGCTTCGACCTGATCGTCCGTTAACCTGCTATCTTCCTGGGAGGTGTCGAAATGGGGCCGGAACACGCTGGTGATCCAGATCTCGTCTGCGGCCAGGTGGCTTATGTAGCCAGCCAAAAAAGCCCGGGAGGCAGGGGACATGGCCTTAGTCAACTCCGGGTGCATCTGGAACATGGTCCTGGTTCCGGTGCCAACTTCTTCCACCGACAGCGGGGCAAAGTGGGTCTGCTCCCGGGGCAATTTGGTCATCGCCCTAATATCGGGGGCGGTGGAACCCAGGTAATAACTACCCAGGTGATCAAAGACGTAGCCACGGTCCAGTTGCTCCGCAACCTGGTCGGCCAGATATATGTGCATCGGTAGGTTTGGCATTATCTCAAGACCAGACGTATCAAGGCCCGTTAAGCCGGTTAGTGGCTGCCAGTCCTATCATCGCCTATCATCGCCGAAAATAGTCCTATAAGCTTCGGAATGGCCGTTGAAAAGATAGCTCAACTGAGACGCGGCCACATCGAGGGCCCCGCAATCCCGCAGGTGATCCACCGCTTCCAGTAATTTCCCCTTCTGAATAAGCAGGCTCACACTGTACCAGTCCTGCTCTTCAACGTTGTAGACCCTGGCAACGGTGGGACCGCGCAGCCCGGCCAGATCAGGACGCGCCAGCACCGTTGAACTGACCTTTTCGGGCGACGACGCCCGCACATTGGCGGTGACGCGGTAGTAGGGTTCGGCCCTTAGGTGACCCTCCATCAGTTCGACGATGGAGCGGGCCAAAGCCAGCGCCTCTCCGGACTCGGCAAGCAAAACCGGATTTGCTATCAGACAAGCCTGAGAGGCCAGTATCGTGCCCTCATCGAGGGTCTTAAGCTGGTTCTCCCGAAGGGTAGCTCCGGTGGCTGTTACGTCGGCAATCAGGTCGGCATATCCAGCCGCCGGGGCCGCTTCCATGGCGCCGCTGGCAGGGATCAACGTGAAATAATTTATGCCCCGCTCGTACAGGTAGGCACGCAACAGCCGGGGGTACTTGGTCGCGATGCGAAGCTGTTTGCCCTCCTGCCGGAACTCCAGGGCCAGGTCGGCGAGATCGGAGAGGGACGTTACGTCCATCCAGGAATTCGGCACGGCCATCACGAACTCACAGCGGCCATATGCCAAGTCTTCAATCAGCACAGAAGCCCGCGCCTCGTCGTTCCGGTATTCCAATACCCGGTCCAGGCCGGTCACGCCCAGTTCTGCGCTGCCTTCTTCCACTTTTTTGGTAACGTCGGCGGTCCGCTGGAATAGCACCTCAACGCCGGGAATCGCAGGAACAGAGCCGGTATAGCGCCGGGCGTTGGGGCGGGATACGGTCAGACCGCAGGCCTTCATGAAGCCAAGGGTCGAGTCGTACAACGCGCCGTCGCTGGGCAGGGCTATACGCAGCGGACTCTGTCCGTGGGCCTTGTTCTGTTTCTGTGCCGTCACTATTCTGACCTAGCTCGCCCCAAGGGAGATGAGCGCGTCCAGGTTATAGGCGAATCCCAGGGCTGGGACTGCTTCGCCGCCGCCCAGTGCCCGGGAAAGGGTGTCATACCGGCCTCCGCCGCCCAGCGCGCCTGGCCAGCCAGGGTGACTCACTTCAAAAATGACTCCGTTGTAGTAGGCCATACCGCGAACCAGGCCGAAGTCCAACACCATTCGTCCTCGGGCGTCCGGCCCGCTGGAAATGAGGCCCACCACTTCCGACAGCCGGTCGACGGCATCCTGGTTGGCGTCGGCTGAAGCCAGGGTTTTCCTGACTGACTCCACCGCTTGTCCAGGCTCGCCCTTGATCGCCGCCAGATCGCTGGCCAGTTCCAATCCTCGGCGTAAGTTCTCCTCGCTATCCGCTCCCCGAATCTTGCTGAGCAATCGCTCAACCACATCTTCGGGAGTACGCTGGCCAAGCTGGTCGGCCGAGTTCCATTGCAACAGTCCGAGCAATACCGATCTGGCCTGGGCGTCATCCAGGCCATGTACCGCCTGGCGCAAAGCAACGTCTTCTGGGTCCCCGTTACCGTTTGACCCGCCGACGAGATGGAGGTGGCGTCCCTCTTCGAGCAATCTGGGCACGGCGGAACGCCCTTCCCTTAACCGCGGCATGTTCTGGATTATGAAAGAGCGCGCGCGGGCAGAAACGCCCACTGGGTCCAGAAGGCTATCCAGGATCTCCAAGTCAGCGAGTTGGAGACTCCAACCATCAAGTCCTAATTGGGTCGACACGCCGACGGCGAGATTCAGGAGTTCCACGTCGGCTGTGATCTCCGAAGAGCCTATGAGCTCGCCGCCTACTTGAGTGAACTGGCCGCTGGCTTCCGGGTGTGAGACGTCGAACCTGAAGACAGGTCCGCAGTACTGCCACCTGGCCGGAAGCGATATCTTATCTGCGTTCTCCAAATAGTGCCGCATGATGGGCGATGTGAACTCCGGACGCAGACTCACCGCGTTACTGCCAGCGTCGGTGAAGCTATACAGATGGGAGGCTAATTCCCCGCCAGATTTCCTCAAGAAAAGCTCGGTTGGCTCAAGAACAGGGGTTTCCAGCAGACGGTATCCGTAGCCGCTGAGAAGATTGCGCAGCCGGTCTTGCAGTCCTATCTTGTGATGCCAAGATTCTTCGGACAGGTCTCGCATACCCTGGAGGCGAGAGACGGTATCGGTGGATTGGGCCGGTTGGCGGTACATAAGCAAATGGACGGTACGCGGGTAGCCGAAAAGAGGCCAAATAAACAAGGACGCCTCGAACAGATTGAGACGCCTTGGGACTCTCGGTATTGTACATCAGCCCAAGCGTTACTTCCAAGAATGGCCGGGAACGGACGGGTATTCAGGAAGGCGTGTTCACGCTCCGGCAAGCCTAAGGGTGAGCGTTCAGGCCGCCATCAACATACACGGGCTGCCCGGTGGAGTAATCGCACGACTCCGAACAAAGGTAGACCAGCAGCGGACCGATGTCGCTAGGTTTGCCTTTTCGCCTGAGAGGTGTGTAGCGGACCACCAATTCTTCCTGCTGGGTTTCGAGCGTCTGTCCCTCTGTGTCGACCAATCCCGTTCCGATGGCGTTGATCCGGATGTTGAACCGGCTCCACTCGACCGCCAGGGATCGCGTCAATGAAAGCACAGCGGCCTGACTGGCGGCGAAGGCTGAGCCGTTGATCATACCCCGTTCGGCCAGTTCCGAGATCATGTTGACCACCCGGCCATATTCGTCCTTGGCCATTCGGGGTAGCACCTGTTGGGAGAGCAGAAAGGGCGCTTTGGCGTTGCGGGTCTGGACGGCGTCCCACTCGTCGACGCTGATCTCTTCCAAGGGCCTGGCGTACATGCTGCGGTGGTCGTTGACCAGGATGTCCACTTTCGCGTGGGACCGGTCGAATTGCTCCATGGCGCTCGCGGCGCTACCGGAAACGCCAGCATCCATCACCGCGCCGCTGGAGCCTGACGGCAGGGAGGCCAAAACCGCGTCCAACAGCGCCTGAGTCCGGGCCACGGCAAACACACTGGCCCCAGCTTCAACCAACGCCTGCCCCAGGAATGGGGCTTCGCTGCCGCCAGAGGTCGAGAGTATAGCCGTCTTGCCGGAGAGGTCATATTCGGGTAGGACCGGCATCTAAGTTCTCCTGATTCTGGAATCGTTGGGGCTCCGCTGAATCTTGTTCTGTTTCAATATCCGAAAGCACAACTTGAACAGTCCTTCGACGAGCTCAGGATGAGCGGAACCTAGTGCTCATCCGCTCATGGTGTCCTTCCGCGGAAGGATGTAAAACCACACGTCCGAGAGAGTTCTGATTAAGCTTCCAGGGGGATGACTGGAGCGTGGCCGGTGGGGTAGATCCCTGCGGCCAGGCCGCCGCCGTCAGCGATGAACATCTCGCCGGTCATGTAATCCGAGGCCGGGGACGCGAGATAGACGGCCAGCGGGCCAAAGTCCTCGGGTTTGCCCAGCTTTCCGGTGGGCAGAAACTCCCCGCCCCTGGGCAAGCTGGCGGCCATGGTGTCGGTCGCTCCCGTAGGCACGAATCCAGGCACGATGGTGTTGGCAGTGATGCCGTAGCGGGCCAAGTTGAAGGAAAGCACCCTGCTTAGCTGGATCATCCCACCTTTGCTGCAACAATACATATAAATCTCGCGGCCGCCCCGCAGACCGAACCCCGAGGCCACGTTGATTATCTTGCCGTGCCCCTCGTCGACCATCGTCTGGGAGACTTCACGCGAGCAGTAGAACGCGCCGGTGAGGTTAACCCGCATGATCCGATCCCACTCCTCGTCGGTGTGTTCCCAGATGGGCTTGCGGACGTTGTCAGAGACTGCCCCGGCATTGTTCAGCAGCACGTCAATCTTGCCGAACCGGTCCAAACAGGTCTTCATGAGGTTGGCGACCTGGGATGAATCGGTTACGTCAGTAACCACGGAAACAGCGTTGACGCCGAAGCCCTCCGCTTCTGTGGCAGCCTCTTCGATTGGGCCAGCACGGCGTCCGGCGATAACCAGGTCCGCTCCGGCTCGGGCCATGGCCCGGACCATTGCCAAACCCAGTCCGGTGCCACCACCCGTGATGACGACCGATTTGCCTTCTAGGCTCAGTGATTCCAGCATCTATTCCTCTAGGCGCCTTGATGATCAGTTTTGGCTTAGCGTTACGTCCCCAGCGGTCAAGGTGAGCAGAGTGCCGTCATCTTGCCGCAGGAGTAGGTTACCCAACTCATCGGTACCCTCGGCAACGCCGGTGAATGTGTCTTCTCCCCAGGTTGCCACCAAGCGCCGACCCGTCGTCTCCAGCAGGTCTTGCCACTCTGAAATTGGGGATTTCCCCTGACCCAAAGACAGGTAAAGAGCGTCAAGGTCCATGAGGAATTGGCGGAGCAGGTCTTCCCGGGGCACTTCCCGTCCGGCTGCGGCATTGACGCTGATTGCGAATGAAGAAATCTCTTCGGTCTGCTCGGCGTCCAGGCTCACGTTCATGCCTACGCCGAGCACAGCATACCATACGGTATCCCCGGCGATGACGCTCTCCGCCAGGATACCAGCAGCTTTGCGGCCATCGATGAGCAGGTCATTGGGCCACTTGATCTTCGGGTCGAGGCCGGTGACTTTCCGGACGGCTCGTGCGGCGGCTATGCCACCGATGATGCTGATGAACGGCAGAGCTTCCAGGGTTGGGCGGAACAGCACAGAAACGAGCAGGTTGCCCGGTTGGGATACCCAACTTCGGCCCTGGCGTCCCCGGCCCGCCCGCTGCACTTCGGCCACCACCACCGCGCCCTCCTCGGCGTCGCCTTCTCCCAACTTTTTCGCCTCATCCATAGTGGAAGACAACTCGGGGTAGTAAAGCAGCCGACGTCCAATTATGCGAGTGAACAACCCCTGCCGAACAGTAGCAGCAACCAGGTTAGGAGGCATAGATAATTCGCAACCCTACCATCACATGGAATCCCTGTGAGTTGCCATCAACAAGCTCAAAAGGCAAGTCTAACTCGAAACATAGTCGCAATATGAAAACCCGGCTGTGCCGGCGGGTTACCAGGCGTGTTCTATCTTGTCTTTTAGGATGTTTACTAGTTCCGAAACTGGAACCCTGGCTTGGTGCATGGTGTCCCGGTCTCGGATCGTCACCTGGTTGTCGTCGATAGTATCGAAATCGATGGTCACGCAATACGGAGTGCCGATCTCGTCCTGGCGGCGGTAGCGGCGGCCGATGCTCTGTGCGTCGTCGTACTGAGCTCTGAAATTCTTGCGTAGGATGTCGTAAACCCTGCGTGCGGTGGGCAGCAGCTTCTCGTTTCGGCTCAACGGCAGAGCGGCGACGGTGATGGGCGCCAGGTTTCGGTGGATATGGGATACCACGCGCACCGCATCTCCATCGGGTTCCTCATCATATGCGTCCAGCCAGAAGGCCAAGATGGCCCGGTCCACGCCGCCTGAAGGTTCAATCACATATGGCAGATAGCGCGACTCCCCGCCCTCGTCGGCCGCGTCGTCGAAATAGGTCAGGTCTTGGCCGCTGGTTTCCTGGTGCTGGCGCAGGTCGAAGTCTCCTCGGTTGGCGATGCCCTCAAGTTCGGCCCAGCCCCAGGGGAAACGGTACTCTATGTCGTAGCAGGCCTTGGCGTAGTGGGCCAGTTCGTCGTCGCCGTGTTTGCGAAGACGCAGATTCTCAGGTCGTATGCCATAGTCGATGTACCACTGGAAGCGGTCTTTGACCCATTTATCCAGCCATTCGTCGTCGTCGCCGGGCTTTACGAAGAACTCCACCTCCATCTGCTCGAACTCCCTGGTTCGGAAGGTAAAGTTGCCGGGGGTTATCTCGTTCCGGAACGACTTGCCGATCTGCCCGATGCCGAAGGGCAGCTTCTTTCGCGACGTGTCGAGAACGTTCTTGAAATTGACGAAGATGCCCTGAGCCGTCTCGGGCCGAAGAAATACCTCGTTCGCCGTCTCTTCCACAGGACCCATGAAGGTCTTGAACATGAGATTGAAGCGGCGCGGTTCGGTCAGTTCGCCGCCGCATGATGGGCAGCGCAACTCTTTCAGCGCGGCTGCCGCTTCCGGGGATTCTGGGTCCACGCCCGTTGCTTCCAAAAGATGGTCCTGGCGAAACCGGGAGTTGCACTCTTTGCACTCGACCAAGGGATCGGAAAAATTCTCCACGTGGCCGCTGGCGATCCAGGTCTGTGGGTGCATCAGGATGGCGGCGTCCAGGCCCACCATATCGTCGCGCCCGGTGATCGCCGAACTCCACCAAGCCTCTTTGACGTTGCGTTTGAGTTCGACTCCCAGAGGGCCGTAGTCCCAGGTGGAACCCAGCCCTCCGTAGATCTCGGAGCTCTGGAACATGAAACCCCGGCGCTTTGACAGAGACATCATCTTGTCCATGTCGGCATAGGGCATAAAGCGGGCCAAGCGGGTACCTCCTAGCCGGCTCGCCGGGTTTCCATAAAAGGGCTCAAGAAATGGATTCCTTCGGCGCAGCAGCTCATCGATTGGGCCACAGTCGAGGTTACCAACTCCGGTTGGAGATGTAAACGGGGCTGGCAGACCAGGAAAGGCGATTACCCTCAATCAACGTGGGGCGGGACATCACCAATAACCGGCATTTGCCGGCGGACGGCCTCGGCCAGATTGTCGGCCCGCAGGTCTTCCAGCTTCAGATACTGGGACCCCATCGCCGTCGCTATCGGCTGAATCATTCCCATTCTAATGAACCCGGATTCGGTGTCCACCACCACGGAGGGTATCTTGTTTTCGCCGATGATCCCGGCCGCGACAGACGCCTCGTCCAGAGGCGAGTCCGATCCTTGGGACACGTTGCCCCGGCCGTCGGACAACAGCACCAACAATGGCAGCACATTCCGGTCTTTGATGCGCTCCGTCTCGATGACCTCCAAGGCCTTGAACAGACCGGCGCTCAGCGGCGTCCGCCCTCCGGTGGGCATATCTTTTAGGTGCACCTGGGCTAGGTCGACGCTATTGGTCGGAGGCAGCAGCAGACCAGCTTTGGTCCCTCGGAAGGAGATCAGCCCAACCCGGTCGCGCCGCTGGTAGGCGTCCAGCAACAGGGACATGATGGCCCCTTTCACTGCCGCCATCCGCCGCTGCGCCCCCATCGAGCCGCTGGCGTCGACAACGAACAACACCAGACTGCCGGTCTTGCTTTCTCTGACCTTTTCACGGATATCCCATGGCTCGACCAGCACTGCGTTGCCAGACTCTGACGCCAATCTTCTCTCGGCCTGATGAGGCGCTGCTGCTCGCAAAGTGGCGTCCAAGGCTAGCCCCGATGCTTTGCCCTCGGGCTGACGGGATCGCAGGTAACGCCCCGCCGAGGAGTCGGATATAGTAACGTTCCTGCGGCCCGAGGCGCGACGGGACCGCTGGTCTGGTGGCGTCAGATTTAGTGGCCGAAGCGCGAAGGGGTCGCCCACCTCAAACTGCTGTTCTTGGGGAAGGGCGCCAGGGCCAACGTCGCCCGGTTCTTCGGGGTCGTCCGGTTCGTTATCGGGGTCTAGCGGGTCAGGTTCTGGAGGTCTTAAATCCGAGGGCTTAGAATCGCCCTCTCCTTGATTACCGTCTTGCGAATTGTCCTGCTGCTCCCGCTGATGATCCTGGCTTTGAAAATCTTCGACCATGGAATCCAATTGGTCGGTGGCCAGGTTTGGCTGCTGGAAGGGCTGCCGCCGTTGCCGATGCAGGAGCGCCAGGTTGGCCGCCTCCCGCACATCCTCAGCGTTGACCTCGGTTCGGTCCTCGTAGGCGGCAATGGTGCTGGCAGTCTTGTACATGACGATATCGCCGCGCATCCCGTCCACGTCGTACTCAGAGCAGATAGAGGAGATCAGCGTCAGTATCTCGTCGCTCACCTGCACGTTGGGCAGCAAACGTTGACTACGCACAACTCGGTCCCGTTCCTCCTGCTCTGCCTGTTGCCATTTTGCCATGAACCCTAACGGGTCGGCCTCGTAGTCGATGCGGCGTCTGACCACCTCTTTGCGCTCTTCCAGAGTGAACCGGCCGTCGACTTCGACGGCAAGTCCAAAGCGGTCCAGAAGCTGGGGCCGCAGGTCGCCTTCCTCGGGGTTCATCGTCCCCACTAGGATGAACTCCGAACGGTGGGTGATCGAGATTCCCTCTCGTTCGACATAGTTGCGGCCCATGGCAGCGGCGTCCAACAATATGTCAACCAGGTGGTCGTTGAGCAGGTTCACTTCATCTATATACAGGATGCCCCGATGGGTCGCCGCGATCAGGCCGGGCTCGAAGACCCTGTTGCCGGTTTTGATGGCCTCTTCTATGTCCAGCGACCCCACTAAACGATCCTCGGTCGCGCCCACGGGCAGGTCCACGATGGGTATCTGGCGAAGCACCGTCTGTGATCCCTCGTTATTCGGTTCGCAGCGGCTGCATAACCCCTGCCGTGCGTCCGGGCTGCAATTGTAGGGACATCCTTGTACCACCGTGACTTCCGGTAGCAACGCCGCCAGGGAGCGGACCGCAGTGGATTTGGCGGTGCCCTTCTTGCCGCGCACCAATACGCCACCTATCTTGGGGTTGACGGCGTTCAGCAGCAGCGCCCGTTTCATGGCTGTCTGACCGACGATGGCCGTGAACGGGAACCGGGATTCGGAACTTATTGCTTGATTCGGTTGGGTCACTAGCTAACTCGCGATCCCGTGACCGGATCAAAGAGGTTGCCCGCTTTTTCGTCTCGGCGTTTGTACCAATACATCGCCGCCACCGCCCCGGCGGCCATCAGCGCCCAGGTCAGGAATTGTCCGACCATGGTCAGGGTTCGGAACAGCTCCAGCAGGTCTATGGGCACCGGCACCGGATCTGGATTGGCCGGGTGGGCAAAGAACATCACCAGCGCAAAGATCACGTAGGTCAACGCTGCAACCCCATACATCTTTAGCCTCACCCTTGATTCTTGGAAACGCTTATTGATCTCACGTAGTGCAAAAAGCAGGACGCCTACTCCAAGCACGGAGAGGATCATGAACATGGTCTGTAGACCTTGCCGGTAGGTCAATGTATCCGACTCGCCCACACCAGGCGGATTCAACGGGTAGCGGATGAACGGAAACAACGACAAGGCCCAGAACCCCAGAGCGGCGGCGGTCACGGCGATTGCCAGGGGTTTCCAATCCGGCGCCACTTTCCGCAAGACGGTGACACCAGCGGCAAACACCACGCCCAATATAGCGCCGTAGATCCCTGTGCCAGCGGCCATGCCCCATCGTTGAGCGCCGAGCGATACTAATGGGTCTTCGTCTGGAGCGTTGGGATCTAACAGCACTGCCTGAGCTTCTTCATAGTCGATCGCCCGTTCAATAACAGGCACGGTAAATAGGTTATGGAAACCACCCACCAGCAGGCCGGCAACCAAACCGGCCACCAACCCAATGATCAAGATTCTAGGCATGATTGAACCTCTTATATGTTAAGTGAAAGTTCGTCTGGATAAGCTTCATCGCAGGACGCGGATGCCCAAGGGCGGGACGCGAATGCCCAAGGCAAATTTGCTGAGGAGTTCGCCATGATGGGCGCAGCATGAAGATAAACGGTGTAACACCGGATGAGAATCAACTCGGTTGATGCGTGGGGGACATCGGGATAGTGGGCTGTATAACCCCGCAGTCTCCGGGATGGAGACTGCGGGAATCTACTGTTTTGGAAGCCGTTAGGGTGCCAGCTGGGAGCGAACCCCTATCCTAGTGGCACATCAAGGCAACGTGACGGGCGTGGTGGAAAGCCTCATGGACAAACGCCATGTTCCCACCAAGGAACAAACCCTGGGCCGTGCCGTCCACGTACCCAACGAAATACAAAGCAACGGTCGCCGCAAGAACGGCGGGCAGCCACCTGGAAGCGCCTCTGTCTGCTATGGACTGCCGAAACACCTGTACCATCTCATCCTCCTCAGGATCCTTGCGATACCTGTTTCAGATTTTTTCGAGTAACGAACTGGCGGGCCAACCCGCCATTCTATATTTGCCGAGTTTTCCAGCGGGATTATATCCGACTGGCCAATACCACCAAACAACCTATGGATTCAATTTTTCGTACTTTGTCTGGCCATCCATCCAGCCGGGCAATAAAAAAGCCCGACCGGCGGGGTCAGGCAGAATCGTCATACTGACTCATACCCCCTTCCGCGAAGGTCTCGAAGTCAAGCCGAAGGCAGGTCTCTGGCTCCTGGTTTTTGTTGCCCCACTCGCCTTGCCATCTTGCCGGGGCAGGACAGTGGCTCCACTCCCTGTGGAAGGCGGGCTGACCAGTTACAGTGGCGGGACCGCGCCGGACTCTCACCGGCTTCCCTTTTCAGTCCCGAATTAACGGGACCACCGAACAGCTTTTCTAGGTTGTTAAACGAAGACCAAACAATTGAGGCAGACTTCACCGCAAATAGTAGCCCCTTTGCCGGGGATTGGTCAATAGCATCGATAGCCACTTCAACAAAACGCATTCTACACGGTGAGGCGGTCAGCGATAAGTGGTCGGGTCAAGCATATCCCTTAGCCCATCGCCCAACAGGTTGAAGCCCAACACCAGCAGGAAAATGGCGATGCCCGGGGCGATCAGCAAACTCGGGGATGTCTGCATATAGGAACGCGAATCGTTGAGCATGGCCCCCCATTCCGGAGTTGGTGGCTGGGCGCCAAGCCCCAGGAAGCTCAAACCGGCGATGCCCAGGATGATCCAACCCATATCCAGGGTCGCCAACACCACGAAAGGCCCCATGATATTGCGTGCGATATGAAAGGCCATTATTCTCCCATCACCCGCGCCGATGGACCGGGCCGCCTCGACGTAATCTCGATGGCGCGCTGAAAGAACCATGCCACGAATGACACGGGCGTGGCTGGCCCACCATACAACTGAGACGGCAATCATCACGTTGACTAGACTCGGTCCCAAAACGCCGGCTACGGCTATCCCCAGAATCAGTGAAGGGAAAGCCAACAACAGGTCCACGACCATCATAAATCCGGTGTCGAGCCAGCCGCCATAGTAGCCGGAAAGCGCGCCTACTATCGAGGCAATGCCCATGATGATTAACAGGGACACGCTTGACATCATCAGGGTGGTTCTCGCCCCGTATATGAGGCGGCTCAATTCGTCCCGGCCCAGGTGGTCAGTGCCCAAGAGATGCCCGTTGGACGGAGGAATCAAACGGTTCTGTAGGTCCAACTCGGTGGGATCTTGCAAAGGGAGCAGGGGGGCGAGAACCGCCACTAGAATAATCCCAGACACGATGGCAAACCCCAAAGCGGCCCCTACGTCGGCCCGTAAGGGCCGGAGAATGCCCAGGCGCCGCTTTGGCCGTTGAAGTGTCCAATCTGACATCCCTTCCTTCAGTTGAACCGCCCCCCAAAATGGAGCCGTGGGTCCAGCCAGCGGTAAGAGATATCGACGGCCAGGTTGACGACCAGAAATATTACGGCCATATACAGTACAAACCCTTGCACCACCGGGTAGTCCCGCTGAGATATGCCGACGACCACAAACTGGCCGACGCCGGGCCACCCGAAAATAGTTTCTATGATGACGGCGCCGCCAAGCAGATACCCAGTGCTGGTTCCCAGAACGGTCACTACCGGCAAAAGGGCGTTCTTAAGGGCATGACGCCACACCACCAAACCCTCGGTCAGGCCCTTTGCTCGGGCCGTGCGAATATGATCCTGATTCAGCACGTCTAGCAGTGTGGCCCGGGTTAGGCGCATCAGTTGGGCCATTGTTCCCAAGGACAGGACTAAAGCCGGTAACACCAAGTTTTTGGGCGAGCCGTAGCCGATAGCCGGCAACCAGTCCAGTTTAACAGCGAAGAGCAGCATCAGCGCGGGGGCCAAAACATAGCTAGGGACTGCTGCGCCCACCAAGGCCGATAGCCGACAGACCGAGTCCACCCAAGAACCCCGTTTCACCGCGGCGAGCACTCCCAACGGGATGCCAGCCACCACGGCAATGATAAGGGCGGCCGACGCCAGCAGAAGCGTAGCGGGTAATCGGCGGGCCAACTCACCCGCAATGGAACTGCCGGAGCGGTAGGAATCGCCCAAGTCTCCGCGCACAGCGCTGGAAACCCACCTTCCATAGCGTATCGGCAGAGCGTCGTCCAGCCCCAATTCCTGGCGCAACTCCACCACTGCCTCCCGGGGTGGTGTGACGCCGCCGTTCTGACGGCGGAGGGTGATCTCAGCGGCGTCTCCCGGGGCGAAATTCAACAGCATGAAGCTGATGATAGAGATGCCTACCAACAGCAACGGCAGAGTCAGCAGGCGTCTGGCCAGGTAAGCGCCCACGCTACTTCAGGCCGATCAGATGGTCGATGAAATAAAGTTGGACGGCATGGGGTCCCGACGTCCAAACTACAGAATCCGAGATTCCGTAGAGCTGGTTCGGGAACATCACCGGTATCAACGCAACTTCTTCCTGACCTGCCTGAAGGGCATCACAGGCAACCTGCTGCCGTTGGGCGGGTTCGGACGCGGCGGACAACTGGCCGATGAGCTCGTCCACTCTGGAGTTGCTGAAATTACCCCGGTTCTCGTCGCCACCGGTCAGATATTGCCGGGTCAGCGCCCACTGGGGATCACCGGTGGTGATTGTACCGTTGCTGTAGCCGAACAGGTCGTAGCCTCCCTGGCTGGCAAGAGTCCATTCCACGATCTGCACCTTGGCGCCCACGCCGATGTCGCGCAACATCGACTGGAACGCTTCTAACATCGGCGGCAATAGTGGCTGTTCTGGGTAGGTTTGCAGTACCAGCTCCAAAGCCTTCCCGTCCTTTTCCACTATGCCGTCGCCGTTTTCATCCTGGTAACCGGCTTCAACAAGTAGCTGCCGCGCTGCTTCCGGATCGTAGCTATATCCAGCGTTGTTTTGACAAGAGATAAACCCAGGCGGGAACAAGCTCTCCGCAGGGACAGCGTTGCCGTCCGCCACACCCTCCGCCATCGCATTCCGGTCCACTGCAATGGCAATGGCCCTTCTGACCAACGGGTCCTGCATCGCCGGACTCTCGTGGTTCACAAACATGAACAGCATTCCCGAAGGGGGAGCGGTCCTAACATTTAGTGAGGAATCGTTGCCCACGACCACCGCTCCCTGGGGGGAGAGATTGACTGAGATATCAACGTCTCCGCTTTGCAGGGCGATGAGACGAGTGTCACTTTGAGTAAAGGCCACGTATTCAACTCGGTCCATCGCGGGCGTCCCCTGCCAATAATCGGCATGGGCTTCCACCGTCATTTCTTGGTCGGCGTTGAAGGACATCAGCTTGTAGGGGCCGGTCATCGCGGCACGCTCCGCTGAGTCTTCCAACGAGGTGGGCACGGTATCCGGATCGGCGATGCTCGTATTCTGATTGGTTAACAAGCCGGGCAGAGTCGGGTTGGGCGCGTTGGTGATTATGAGCACGGTCGATGGGTCCTTGACCTCAACCCGGTCGACATCCAGCAGCACCCTGGTGCCGGGCCGACGCAACAGGGCCAGGTCAAGTGATCCCTTCACCTTGGCAGCGTCCATCACAGCTCCGTTATGGAACTTGACGCCCGCCCGTAGGCCAATTTCCCAAGTCGTCGGATCGACCCGGGTGGCTCCGGTCGCCAGCCAAGGTTCCGGCTTTAGGTCATCGCCCAACCGAAACAGGGTCTCGGCCAGACCGGTGGGAACCGCTAACCAGCCCGCCTGATAAGGGTCGGGGGGCTCGTCTAGGAAAGTCATCGCGACTTTTAAGACACGATCCTGAACTGGGGCGGCGGTCGTTCCGGACGTGCTTGGCGTGGCCGGGCCGCCACACGCCGTGATCGCCAGGATCAAGGTGACGAAGATGAGTCCTAAGAACCTTGCACGCGAATGCATCGTGAAACCCTCGGACGCTAAGATTTGGGTAAAAAAAAACCCGACTTCGAAAGTCAGGTTATACATCAATAGGACGACTCACACCCTCAACTGCGAAGTGCATCAAGTCAAATCATAGGCAAGTCTCCTGGCTCCTGGCTTTGGTCAAGTACCCCCGCCTTCCCGGTCCGTATTCCGTTTCATGTGGACCAGTGGCGATTCGCTATTGGGGTGGATGACACCAGTTACAGTGGCGCGACCGCGCCGGTATCTCACCGGCTTCCCTTTTCAGTCCTTCCGCTACCGGAAGGACCACCTATGAACAGATTTTAAATTGTTAATCGAATGACAGCCCATGATGGCTATAATCGAGGTGATTATATTCCATTGAGCAGGGACGGTCAATAGGTATCAATCGCAATTTGACAATTTGATTTCGGATGCCCGAAGCGACTACCCGAAGCGACTATGTGGATGGCTGTCAAACGGTTTGTTGAGGCCTTGTGACGAACACGATTCCCTCACGGCCAACGTACCGGTCCCGAAACTCTTCGAAAGCCTTCAACTTGTCGGGCTGGAACTCTGTCCGGCTCTCGGCGTCATCCAGATTGGGATTGGGGAAGTAGCTGCGGACCAACGTATCCTCATATCCCGGGCCGGAGAACCGGACGTAATAGGAGTGCATGTCACCATGGCTTTCGGCTTCGACGAACTGGATCCCGGTCACGAGGTCCAGGTCCATGTGAAAATGCCAGTTGTCCGCCTCGACTGTGACGTACTTGCCTGAGACCTCCGGCTCCTTCATCCCCTTGGAGCTGTTCTCGCTCGACACGTTGCTGCCGCCAATAACCCACATCTTCTTTTCGTCTTTTGCCAGTTCACGGAGCAGTTCCATAACTATTTCCACGTCGGGCCTCCTAAAATGCTGTTTGGTTATTCCGTGTAGTCGATCGGTCGTTAGCTCTGCGGGCCTTCTTGGCGGGCTTCTAGGTCGGCCTCCAGGTCGAGAAACATCTCTTGGAGTTTCTCTTTCATTTCCGGCGGCGGGTTCTCCCACATGCCCCGCTCGATGGCCTCAAGCAACCTTTCCACGATGTCCCGAAGCGCCCAGGGGTTGCTCTGTTGGAAGAATTCTTGCATCGCTGGATCCAGCACATATGACTCGGTTACGTTCTCGTACATCCAGTCTTCAATCACTTGGGCGGTGGCGTCGTAGCCGAACATGTAATCCACGGTGGCTGATAACTCAAAGGCGCCCTTATAACCGTGACGCTTCATGGAATCGATCCACTTCGGATTCACTACTCTGGTTCGGAAAACCCGACGGGCCTCGTCCTCCAACTTGCGGACCCTCGCCCGAGTTGGGTCTGAGCTGTCCCCGAAGAATTGTTGCGGGTTGCTGCCGGTCAGCGCCCGCACGGTAGCGATCATGCCGCCGTGGTATTGCATGTAGTCATCGCTATCGAATATGTCGTGCTCCCGGTTGTCCTGGTTCTTGGCCGCCACCACGATCTGACTGAACCGGCGGCGGAACTGGTCCCTGGCATGAACACCAAAGTCCTGGCGGGTGTAGGCGTAGCCGCCCCAAGCGGTGTAGACCTCGGCCAAGTCTTGGACGTTCTCCCAGTTGCGTTCGTCGATCGCGGCTAATATCCCTGCACCGTATGTGCCTGGTTTGCTGCCGAAGATTCGGTACAGAGACGGGTTGCTCTCAGACTGAGCTATGTCTTCGCCGGCTTGGCCATCGGCCTTTTTTTCGGCTTGGTCCTCTCGCAGGTGCTTGACGATCATGTTGTCATCCGGAGATTCATCGAGGGACGCCACCAGCTGCACAGCCTGGTCAATCAGGTCGATCAGGTTGGGAAAGGCGTCCCGGAAGAACCCGCTGATCCGCACAGTGACGTCGATCCGGGGGCGGCCCAACTCGACCAGGGGTATCACCTCGAGTCCGGTGACGCGCCGGCTCTCCTGCTGCCAGACTGGCTTCACGCCTAGCAAGGCGAATACCTGGGCGATGTCGTCTCCGTGGGTCCGCATGGCCGATGTGCCCCAAATGACCAGCCCGACCATCTCTGGGTATCCACCCTCTTCCTCCAGGTACACCTGCAGCAGAGCGTCGGCCAGACCGACGCCCATGTCCCAAGCGGTGGGCGATGGTATGGTCCTGGGGTCCACCGAGTAGAAATTGCGCCCGGTGGGCAGGATATTGGCCATGCCTCTAGTGGGCGCGCCGCTGGGTCCGGCGGGCACGTACTGACCGTTCAGCCCACGCAGCAGATTGGAAATCTCGTCAGTAGTACGCAGCAGGGCCGGATGCAAGGTGTCGGTCACGAAGTTCAAGACTTGGCTGGTCTGGGCGTCGCTTTTGCCGAGGAGTCGGTCAACGGTCCCAGCCACGGCCTGCTGCTTGAAACCGCTGGCATCCAGCATTGTGTAGGCCGAGCGGGAGAGGTCTTCCAGCCGTTCCAAAAGGTCTCCTTGGGTACGGACTGGCGAATCATCTCCGTTGACGCCGCGTGCCAGGGGCGCCGGTATCGACTCGGGAGCCGGCAGACCGGGTTCATCCAGCAGACTTGCGTAATTCAGGCCCATGGCCTCGGCCAGCGACCGCCTCAGGCTGGGTATCCCTCCGTTATCCAACCTGGTCAATACCGAAAGAAGCCCGGTCATATACTCACTGGGCGGCACTTCACCCAAGATATGGAGGCCGTCTTTGATCTGGGCATCTTTCAACTCGCAGAGATACCCATCTATGTGCATGATAAATTCGCCGAAGTCCTCCGGTAGCGCGTCCACGCCCAGGTCCCGGTCCAGATCGGCCTGTCGCACCATGTCCCATATCTGGCCTTCAAGCACTGGCAGCTTGGCTGGGTCCAGGGTCTGGCATTGATAGTGCTCGTCCATCAGTTGTTCAAGCCGCGCAATATCGCCGTAGCTGTCGGCCGTGGTCATCGGCGGTATCAGGTGGTCGACGATGGTAGCGTGGGCACGGCGCTTGGCCTGAGCGCCCTCGCCAGGGTTGTTGATGATGAACGGGTAGAACAGAGGCATGTCTTCAAGAGTCACTTCTGGATAGCAGGCGTTGGAGAGGCCAATACCCTTTCCCGGCAGCCACTCTAGGGTGCCGTGCTTGCCCACATGAATCATGGCGTCGGCTTTGAAAATGTCCCGAACCCACCGGTAGTAGGCAACATAGTGGTGGGTAGGGGCCAGGTCAGGACTGTGATAGATGGCGATTGGGTTATCCCCGAACCCCCGAGGCGGCTGCACCCCCACAAATACGTTGCCCAAGTCGATTCCGGCAATGGCCAGGTTGTCGCCGGTACGGTAAACCTGCCCCGGCGGTTCCCCCCAAGCCTCGGTCAATTCGCTCTGCACCTGCTGCGGCATGGCGCTGAACCACTCTTTGTATTCCTTGGCGCTCACATGCCCCACCGCGAGCTTGAGCTGCTCTTCGGTGAGGGTATCGGTGTCGTTGCTGCAACGCTCGATGATCCGGTGCACCAGCTCATCACCATCGGCTGGGATGTCGGTCACGTGATACCCATCATTTTTCATGGCGTTCAGCACGTTCACCACCGAGGCTGGGGTGTCCAGACCCACGGCGTTACCGATCCTGGCGTCTTTGGTGGGGTAGTTGCTGAGAATGATTGCGATGCGCTTTTCCGAGTTGGGCTTTATCCTCAGTGCAGCCCATTTCACCGACAACCGGGCCAGAAAGTCCACCCGGTCATGACGAGGGAGGTTCCGCTGGAGCCGGGCGATCATCTTTCGGTTGCTTCCATTAACTCCCGTGACTCCCGTGACTCCCGAAGAAACCTCTTCCTTGAATGAGATGGGGACAGTGATAATCCGGCCGTCGAACTCTGGCAAGGCCACGCTCATGGCGGTGTCGATGGGCCCCAGACCCAATGAACTCTCTGCCCAATCGGTCTCATTTCCGGTGCTGAAGATGCCTTGGATGATCGGGACGTTCAACTGGTCCAAGTAATCAACCTGCGGTCCGGAAGCGAACGTCGCGCCCTCTTGATTCAGGTCGGTCATGGACATGCCCATCGTGTTGACGATGCAGTGGACCCTGGCTTCGCCGCTGGGGTTGCAAAGTATCTCCGAAAACGTGCGGTTGACCTGCCCGTCACCCTCTGGGTTGTGCTTAAGACTGAAGGAGTAGACCGGCAGCACATTGGCCCCCAACTCCTCCAGCCGGCGAACTAGAGCGTCAACCGTGGCCAGGTTTCCACTCATCCAGTGAGCCCGGTAGAAAAGAACCGCTATGTTGGGTTTACCCGGTTGGAACCGGCGCTGGATGAAGTCGCTGGCATCCATGCCCTCCGCTTCATCGGGGTGGTACACCCCTTCCCAGGGCACATCTGCCGGAGCTTCGTGGCCGTATTCAGAGCCCAGGTATGAGTCGCTAAGGAAGAGGAACAGGTTCTGGAAATTGGGCACGCCGCCCTGAATAAGGTAGGAGAAGACGGTGTCTAGCTCGGAGGGCGGAACGTTGCAGGCGGCGACCAGTTCTTGATCCCACTCCTGGTGGCCGGGGCAAGCGATGAGCGGGGTACCCTTCTCGCGGCACGTTCGCACCAATCGGTCGAATATCTCGGGCATCGCCCGCTTGCCACCCAACAAGCGGAGAACCACAACGTCGGCCTCGGCGGCCGCGGCCAGGATCTCTTGCTGTCCTGCTGGAGTAGAGGAGTTGGCCGGATTGAAGGCCCTTACTTCGGGGAAATCCTCCGGCAGAGCCTCAAGCGCGCGGTCGGCGGTGAGCAGGTCGGTGTCGGCAGTGGTGACGAAAAGGATCAAACTGAAACCGGTCCCTCCCGGTGTCTCCTAGATCGGAGGCAGGCCGGTGAAATATCATGTCAGGTCGCGCCTACTGGGCCTACCGCGCTAACTCAGAGGCGGGCCGGTGAAATACGATTATCGAAAGGTCGCTGAACTCGGTGGTGATGGCGGCACATTCGGCGATCGTGCCGCTCCAGGACTGTTCGTCGTCGTGGGTGAGTCTTTGGTAAACGGTTATCGGCTGGTCACCCGAAACTCCCTGATCGATAACACCGGCTGCGATCCCGGCAGGCATCAGGTCGAACGGCCGGGGCAAAAGGATGACGTTGCGGCGTCCCTCCTTTAGATAGTGGGTTAACTCCTCCAGAGCAGACCCCGCGCCGTCCCGCACATGCAGGGTGACAAATACCACATGTTCCAGGGACAGGCCAGAGCGTGCCATAGCTATCTGAACGGAGCTGATTCCTGGGACCAGATCGACATGGTCGACCCGCCGTCTCACCCGATCCAAAAGTTCTTTGGCCGAGACGTTCAAGTCTCCCCAGGCGCAGACCACCAGGCTCTTGCCCTCTTTCACCTTGCCCACGGCGTAGTCCAAGACCTTTTCTTGATCCCGGTAGGCCATGGAGCACAGCTCCGCGTTCTTGGCAAAGGGGCGGACGACGTTCAGGACGGTCTCGAAACCAGCTACCAGGTCTGCTTCTTCGACAGCCTGTTTCGCCTTTAGGGTCAAGAACCCATTGTCCCCCGGGCCCACGCCGATTATGGTGACTCTGGTGCCGCCATCGCCGGTATCGTGTTGAGCGGAGGTCATTGGGCGTTGTCTGTTGGGGACAGATCCTGTTGGGGCGTATATAGAGGCATATCTTGAGAGATGTGATGAATCACGAAAATAAAAAACCCTCCGGCATTCGTGACGCCGAGGGTTCAGATCGGCAGATTGGACTCGCGGGCTATTATTAGACTCACCGGCTACTTTATGATTGGCCGAAGAGGATGTCAAGAAGGGCGGAAGTTCGGCGCAGGGCAATCGCATCTGATTTGAGGCGAGATGGCAATGGTAGGATTAGAGTCATCTTAGGGGTGGGGAG
>JAQBXL010000119.1 GCA_027624135.1 Chloroflexota bacterium | reverse complement strand
AAGCGGTAGAGCGTGAACTCCGGCTCCACCGGCGCCACCGGCAGGTACCCGGCCTCTTCGATCTTGGCCACTATGAAGTTGGGGCCTTCGGTCTTTAGTGCTTCAGATACGGCCGCTTCGAGGTCCTCAAGGTCCGATACCGTCTTGGTCTTGGTGATGCCGCAGCTGCGGGCCACCTGTTCCAGGTCGGTGCCCATGCCAGTGTGGCTGGTCTGGCCTCCGGTCTGGCCCCATTTCTCGTTATCCCAGACGACGACCGTCAGGTTCTTTGGCTTCTCCCGACCGATCGATGCGATGGTTCCCAGGTTCATCAAGAGGGAACCATCCCCATCAAGGGATATGACCTCTTCGTCGGTGGCCATGGCCATCCCCAATGCGATGGATGAGCACAGGCCCATGTTGCCGTAGGTGTAGAAATTTCGGTCCCGGTGCCCGGCATGCCAGAGTTCGTCGGAACTGGGGCCCAGGTTGCTGACGATGGGCGAATTGCCGGCCAAACGCGATACTAACTGAGTGGCTTCGAACCTACGCAAGTTTGCCTCCGTGCAGCAATTGAGTCAGGCAAACCCCTAAAGGTTGCCGGTTGGCGTAACAGAGCTTCATCGCTCCGTCCAAGATCTTTTCCATGTTCCGGTCGTCGTCCAGTGTGAAATGCACCAGCCCCAATTGGTCCATGATTGGCTTAACCGCCTGGCCCATGGCCACCTGGGAGATGTTGAACTCGCCGGGCCCGCCCCGCAGATTTATGAACATGGGGATCGGCGTTCGAGCCGGAATACACAAGGTGGCGATAGCATTGACGCTGTTGCCGAACCCGCTGGATTGCATGAAGACCGCGGCGTTGCGGCCGGCGGCGTAGGAGCCAACGGCGATTCCGATGGATTCTTCCTCCCTGGTTGCTGGGACCAGCCTGAAGAACGGGTCTTTTTCGATCAGGCTGGTTACCTGGTCTATCGAAATGTCGGGCACGTAAGCAATGAGGGAAATGTCCCAATCCTTGAGCGCCTTGACGATGATTTCCGCCCAATTCATCTGTGTGTCTCCCGTTTTGGCCTGCCGGTTTGGCCCTGCCGGCCTGCCGGTTTGTATAGTTGGTTTGTCTAGCTGGATTGTCTTGCCGGGTCATCTAGCCCGAGTATGACCCCAGGCGTGAGCGGCTACCAACATAACAGTGGGACTTTGGATTGTCAAAACTTGGCGTCCTTGGCGTTCATGCTGTAGGTATATATAATCCAGGCAAGAAAATCCCATCAGCAGCCGGGGAAGCCTCGGCGGAGGTAATAGCTTGAAGATCGACCCTTTAAACTTTGAAGGTTTCAACCGTGTTTTGACCGGAGTGATTGTACCCAGGCCCATCGCGTTCGTGTCTACAATGTCTCCGGACGGCGTGGTCAATCTGGCGCCGTATTCATTCTTCAACGCGGTGTCATACACCAACGTGGTTTTCTCCTCGTCCCGTAATGTGGGAAACAAGAGCAAAGACACTCTGCGAAATATCGAAGAGACTGGAGAGTTCGTGGTCAACATCGTGGTCGACCCCATAGCCGAAGCGATGAACGCGACTGCCGCCGAGTATCCGGAGGATGTGGATGAGTTCGCGATTGCCGGGCTCACTCATGCGCCATCGGAGATGGTCAAGGCGCCCAGGGTCGCCGAGTCGCCGGTGAACATCGAATGCAAGCTGGATCAGGTGGTGACCATCGGATCCGGCGAACACGAACACGGCTTGGTCATCGGCACCATCCTGCTGATGCACGTCCGAGACGACATCATCGATGGACACCGCATCGACCAGGCGAAACTCATGGCCACGGGCCGAATGGCAGGCAACATGTACTGCCGCACCAGCGACCGTTATGAGATGGTCCGCCCGGTCTTCGACCCAGCAAAGAGTGTATCGGCGAACCGTTAGTTAACCGGGAAATCACTGGAAAATTCACAAGCCAAATAAAAATCCCGCCTCTCAATTGAGAGCCGGGATTTTCTTTTTCAGCCATTTCGCCGGTAGATAGTCTAATAGACTAGTACGGAACGTTGTCGTTTTCGCCAGAGCTTTCCCCTTGCCGGCGTGGCTCTTCTGGAAGCTCTGTTTCAATCTCCTGCTGAATCTCCTGGTCATAGTCTTGGGCTAGCTCGGGTTGGGCTTCTTGGTCGTAACCCTGGAGACGCTCGGGTTGGGTCTCCTCCCGGTAGTCCGATCCCCGTTGTTCACCGTGGAAGGCTTCTAGCGCCTCATCCAGCTTGGCCCGGAAGGTTTCCGGGTCTTTGGTCATGAGCATGATGCGCCTGCCGTTGACGAATCGCACTCTCAGCCGCTCACCCATTGGCAGTGACAACGTCTCCAGATGGGCGATGTCCTGGAACGGGTAGGACTTAGTCCTAGGCCGTCCGTAGATGATTACCAAAGAGTCTCTGTAGATCAGGTATTGTTTGGCGTTCGTCAGCCAACTGTAGATGGCCACACCGACCCCGATGATAAACAGAAATGGATTCGCACCGAATAGACTAATCACCACCACGACTAGCGCGAAGCCAATCGTCAGGTTGAGTTTGGTCCGGTGTTCGTCCCAATGTAGGGGTTCCTCTTGTGTTTCCTGCATACGGCGGTATCTTATCACATAGTTGGAGACTGAAAACTCTGGCGTCGGGCATGAAATGACTTACACAGCTGTCCCACATGTCCGGCAGAAATTGGCGTCTGCTTCCTGAGCGGAGCCGCAAGAAGAACAGAATCTGTGTTCGCTGGGCGACCCTTGGTCATAGCCAAATCCCTCGGACGATGTATCTGCGGGCGACATGAGGGGGTCGGGCCCGTGTCTGTTTGTTCCCTGTGTTCCTCGCTTAAGACTCCAATAGAGTAGAGGGAATATGATTCCTATGATCGTGAACGCGATGAGAATCCACCATCCCGATCGATCAACGTCGTGGAGCCGTCTGACCGCTAGGGCCAACCCTGGTATTAATAGAACTAACGAGGAGAGAGTGTCGAAAAAGGCGCTCCCTCCGAAAATAATCGTATCCAGAATCGTAGCCGCAATCGAAACCAGGATGGTAAACAACGTCCACCACCAATACTCCGACCGGCTAGACCTAGTGCGAAAGTCGAAATACCGACGAAATCCAGAAGAAATAGACTCGGTAAAGTTCATGTGGCAGTCCCATCGCTGATTCGGATGTCTAGATTAATACTCTATCGGCGTGCTGGCAATGCTCGTGCTTATGGATTCTTGGGGATTCCCGAGGATTCTTGGAGATTCCCGATTTTCTCCAAAAGTGAAGGCCAATGGTCCATTTTGACCACTGATCCAGATGTACCACAGATTCAAGGTGGGTCGATGCGCTAAATACCTCTAGAGCAAATCAGCCAGGCATGTTAACATCGGGGCACTTTTTCACCAGACTCACCATTAGGTTGACCAATCAGAGGAGACGCGATGAAAGTTGGGGTAAACGTAGCCGCCAACAGCGACACACGGGATATCGGCGCATTTGCCAAGAAGGCAGAGGACTTGGGGTTCGAGTCCCTCTGGATGGCCGAACACCCGATCATCCCAGTGCATTCGGATTCCAAATACGGTGGCACTCCCGACGGCAGCATCCCAGCGTCCATGAGCGACATGGCCGATCCCTTCATCGCCCTGGCCATAGCCTCCGCCACCACCAGCAAGATCATGCTGGGGACCAGCATCTGCCTCATACCCGAACACAATCCGCTGGTCCAAGCCAAGCAGATCGCCGCCTTGGACTTCCACTCGGGCGGGCGGTTCATCTTCGGGATCGGGACCGGCTGGCTGAAGGAAGAGACCGAGATCATGGGCGGCGATTTCGACCACCGCTGGACCCAGGCCCGCGAAGCCGTTGAGGCTATGAAGGAGCTGTGGACCAAGGACGAGGCCGAATATCATGGCCGATACTTCGATTTCCCGCCGGTCCGGGTCTTCCCCAAGCCGATCCAGAAGCCCCATCCGCCCGTGTTTCTAGGAGGGGCGGCCAAGAACGTATTCAAGCGCGTTGTCACCTATGGAGATGGCTGGATGCCGGTGCGGGCCACCCCCGACAGTGTTAGAGCAGGCCGGGCCTCGTTGGACGAACTGGCCGACGCCGCTGGACGCGACCCTAACAGCATCCAGATATTGATCTACGGCGCATCCAGCCGAGACGATATTAAGCAGATGGAAGACGCCGGGGCCAACATGGCGACAGTACGCCTGCCCTCAACCGCCCCAGGAGAAGTGATGGACGGACTGGAGAAACTGGCCGAGGAGATGTTGGGATAATCCCATGCGAATAGACGTTCACACTCACATCTCTCCTGACCGCATCGCCGCGCCAGTGCTGGAGAACATGACCAGCACCTTCGGCTACCCAGCAGTGGGTATCAACACCATCGACGGTCTCAAGGCCCACATGCGCTCATCGGGCGTGGACAAGTCTGTAGTGCTGGGGGTGGTCGAACGCCTGGAACATGTGAAGCCGGCTAACGACTGGCTCATCAGCATTCAGGACGATATGCTGGTGCCCTTCGGCGCGGTGCACCCTGACATGGAAGACATGCCCGGCGAAGTGCGGCGGCTTCGGGACGCCGGCATCAAGGGCGTAAAACTGCACCCCATGATCAACCAGTTCTTCCCCGACGACCCTAAGATGTTCCCGCTGTATGAGGAACTGGGCGACGATATGGTGGTGGAGATGCACTCAGGGCGATTCAACCACACCAAACCTGGTGAAACTATCTATTCGCCGCCCAACCGTGTCATGAACGTGGTGCGCCAATTCCCCAAACTGAAGTTGATCGCCCTTCACCTGGGAGGATTCTATATGCTGGACGAATCCGAGCGGGAGTTGATCGGCCAGGACAACGTTCTGATCGACACGACTTGGCCTCCTGAGCTGAAAGAGTTAGGCACAGACACCCTGGCGACCATCATCAACAAGCACGGTCCGGACAAGGTCTGCTTCGGCACGGACTTCCCCCTGGCCGACATGGCCAAGGACTCCCAATTCATCGAGAGTCTGCCGATCCCTGATGCCGCCAAAGAGCGTATCCTCGGCGAGAATTTCAGGGAGTTGGTGGGCTTGTAGGTTAGACTCCCTAGCTACAGAGCTTGATCGCACTGGAAATCCCCCTAAATCCCCCTTTGCAAAGGGGGACTTGGGCCTTCCCCCTTTCGTAAAGGGGGACCGAGGGGGATTTTGTCGCCTCATGACACGTCGTTTGTCCCAATGTCGGTGGTTCGACAGGCTCACCATGAGCGGAGCGAGCTACCTCCCCGCCCTTCCTATCCCCCGTTGCGGATGAAGTCGGCCATGCGCTCGCCGATCATCATGGTGGTGACGTTGGTGTTGGCTCGGATGCAGTTGGGCATCACCGAAGCGTCGGCTATTCGTAGGTTTTCCAGACCGTGTACGCGGCCGTGTTGGTCGACCACCGCCATGTTGTCTGAGGCGAGGCCCATCTTGCAGGTGCCAGAGATGTGCTGCCCTGTGGTAACGTCCCTGGCGCAGAAAGCGTCCAGAGTGTCGTCAGATGCCATCTCCGCGTCGGTGGGCTCGATGCGTGACTCTACTATGTCCTTGAAGTTCTCGGCCTCTCCCAGGCTGGCACAGGTACGCACCATCTCCCGCATGCGCTGCCGGTCAAACGGGTCTTGTAAGTACCGGTAGTCCAGCAACGGCTGCTCGTTGGGGTCGGTGGACGTCAATGTGAGTTGTCCGGCGCTCATGGCCAGGTCCAGTACGCCCAGCATGCGGATTCCCAGAGGCTCCATGCGCTCCCCGCCCCGGTCGATCCGCTCGGTGGCATAGGACTGCATCAAGATCATCAGGTCGTTGCGCAGGTCCGATCCTTCTGCGGTCCAACGTAGGCCCATCTGCACCCTGGGGGCAAAGCCGTCCAAGGGATACTCGGGCTTTGTCTTGAAGGTCACGTAGATCATCGGGTGGTCCCGCAGATTCTGACCTACGCCGGGCAGGTCGTGTACCACGGGCAGACCCATCTCCTGAAGGTGCGCTGATGGACCAACACCCGACAGCAGCAGGAGATGGGGTGATCCGACGGCGCCGGAACTGAGCACGATCTGGTCAGCTTCGGCTATGAACGTCTCGCCGCCACTTTCAACCTCAACCCCGACCGCTTTCTTGCCCTCGAAGATGATCCTCCTGGTGGTGCAGTTGGGACGGATGGTCAGGTTTAGCCGGTGCCGGGCCGGGTTCAAATAGCCCAACGCAGTGCTAAAACGGATGCCATTGGGGTTGTTGAACGGCACCGGGCCGACTCCGGAAGCTTCCGGGTGATTGTGGTCCGGGCTATCGGCGAAGCCGGCGGCACGGGCGGATGCTTGGAAAGCCGATTGGTCGGGCAATAATTCGTCCTGTTTGAAACGGCGAGCTATGATGGGTCCTTCCGAACTGTGGAAGTCATCATCGGGAAAATCGGTGTCCGTTTCGATCTTTCGGAAATACTGGAGGCACTGGGGAAAGCTCCACTCGTCGTTGCCCATGGCGGCCCAGGAATCGTAATCCTCGGGCACTCCCCTGAGGAATACTTGGCCGTTGATCGCGCTGGAGCCGCCGGTCACCTTGCCTCGGGGGACCATCATGGGAGGGGATGTCTCCGTGGCTTTGCCCCAGAACTGCCAGTTGTGGTCGCTGGTCATGATGTCGGTGGCGGTCGCGTAACCGAACTTCACCTCGTCAGGAAGCTGCTCAAACTCGGGGTAGTCCGGCCCGGCTTCCAACAGCAAAACCGAGTGATCCGGGTCCTCGCTGAGCCGGGAAGCCATGATCGAGCCGGCTGAGCCAGCCCCGACAACGATTGTGTCGTACTTCATATCCGCTCTCCCTTTCTAATCGTTGGGTGTTGGGCTGGATGATACTTGCGGTCATAACCAGCGTCAACCGAAACGCGCCGATGCGCGGCGTCTATCCTTGGCGCCTCCGATTGACAACCGGGGGCGCGCCATTAAAATGGCAGGAGCTAATCTGAAGCGAGGAACGTTTGCACTCATGATTACGAAATTTGGCAGTCTGTACGCCGGACACGTTGATTTGGGGGACATCGGTCTGGGGGCAACGGCCCTCAACGACCGCCGATTCGACAACGACCATTTGATCACCATCTTCGACAGAGTCGAGAAGATGGTCAAAGTGATGGATGACTTGGGCTATCACAGCTTCTGGGCTGCGGAGCACCACTTCCAACACGAGGGCAACGAGACCATCCCGAATCTGCTGCTCCTCTACGTGCACCTAGCCAACATGACCAAGCAGTTGAAATTCGGCTGCGGGTTCAACATCAACCCCATGTGGCACCCGTTGCGCCTGGCCGAAGACTACGCGACAGCAGACATCCTGACCAATGGGCGGGTGATCTTTGGTGTGGGCCGTGGCTATCACTCCCGTGAGGTGGACACCTTTGGCGTGCCCAGCACCAACTCGGACAATGAAGCCAACCGGGAGATGTTCGAGGAACAGATCGAGATCATCATGAAGGCCTTCAACGAAGAGTCATTCTCGTTCAAGGGCAAGCACTACACACTCCCGCCGGAGGTCCCCTACCGGGGCTACACGCTGAAGGAGATCACCCTGGTGCCCCGGCCCAAGCACTTGCCGGTGGAGACCTGGCAGCCAATGGTCAGCGCCAGCCAGCGGGCTATGGACTTCATGGCCAAACACGATATTCAGCCGATCATGGGCGGCGGCGCCGTCACCGGCGGTCCCAATGACGATGTCATCAAACGCTGGACGGACACCATAGTTAAACACGGGTATACCGACGCTCAGATGGGCAGCAGGCTCGTTCTAGGTCTGCCCACATTCATCGCCGACAGCGAGAAAGAAGCCATCGACCAGGCCCGGAAGTATCTGGAAGAAGACATGAAGATGTTCGCCCCGCTGGGCTTCTTCCGCGCCTTCACTCCCGAGATGATTGACGCCTTGGGCGATCCCAAGCGGGCGCCAACCGCCGGGCTGCCGACCTTGGAAGAGACAGTGGCTGCGGGTTCATGGTTGTGCGGCACGTCCGAGCAGATCACCGAGCGAATCATGGAGATTCAGGACAAGTACCCCGGACTTGAATACATGCACGTGGGTTGCAACCGCATGGGAGCGCCCCTGGACGTGATGATTGAGCAGCTTGAACGCTTCGGAAAAGAGGTCATGCCCAAGTTCAACGTGGCGAAACCCGCCTAGCGACCAAGTATCTTTCTTCCAGGCTGCTAGGCTGATGAGGAGCGCTGGGCCGGACAGCCCGGCATCTGAGCCGATCCAACAGAGCGCGAATAAAAAGAGGCTGCTCTAAATGAGCAGCCTCTTTTCTCGTTCTGGTCGGGGTGGTCGGATTCGAACCGACGACCCCCTACACCCCATGCAGGTGCCCTACCGGACTGG
>JAQBXL010000118.1 GCA_027624135.1 Chloroflexota bacterium | reverse complement strand
AAAGTATCTGAAGATTTTCAATAACAGTTTCTCCGCCTTTACTCCAAGGCTTGATGTGATCAACATGTAGCCTTGCTCCATTTTGCGGGGTAGCCCCGCACAGTTGACAACGAGCGCCGTCCCGCATTAGCACAAGCGCACGCAGCCTCCAATTGATATTTCGCGGCGTTCGTTTTGAGGCACCCTTTTCAGATGTCTCGGTAAATTCTGGCTGTATACCTTCGTTTGCCCATGATACAAATGCTTCAAGCGCTTTTCTCCACCCACCAAACCTTTTTTCGTATGTGCGGGAGGAATATCGCGATACGTCGTTGGTAAGGTCACTATATTTCGGTTGGCGACCTAGGGCAGTCCAAACATCAACGAGATTATTTAAAAGCTCTTCATCGGGAATGTTAAGGTTTCGCGTCCTTTTCAGGCCAGCTTTTTCCAAGGCAGTGAACCAAGACCCAAAACGGCGAGTAAGAGTGGTGTTGTGGAACCGGCCCCGTTCGTTGTACTCGTCAATCGTTACCTTGTCTTTTTCCAGCTCATTTGCGACGCGCACGAGATCCTCAAGGAGTTCTTCATCCGGAATATCTCTATGGTGCAGTTCAAGCTGAAACTTCATGATGTCCTGTCCTTTGACGGATAACGGTAGAGTTCACCCGCCGCGAAGGCGAAGCCGAGCGGTCGGGTGAAACGACATGTTAGCAGTACGACTTGCTTTAGGTTCCAGGATTCACGCGGCATAGGATTCCCGCAACTCTGCAAGCCGCATGTTCAGCGGTGCTAGGCACGCGCCCCTGGCAATGTAGTTCGCATATCGGCCCCACGCAATCCTCGCGCCAACAGTCGTTGGGACGGAGATGACCCCCGCATCCAACGCGGAAAGGCCAGCACCCATGGCCGAGAAGGCCGTTGCTGTGCCCATCCTGCGAGCACCTCTACTCAGCGACGAGCGAACTGTGGACCGGCCGGCGAGCACCGCCTTTCCCTCCGTGATCAGAATCACCACCGGCGCAAACAGCGGGACCGCATCAAACCCGACCTCGGCCAGATTGTCCTGGATGTCCTCCAGCGGCGATTCGGCTGCCTCGGCAACTTGGTCGCCGGCCTCCGCCCCGAGTGCCCCGCTTGACAAGGGCGTCCCGAGAATAGCTTCCGAAGATGCGTCAATCTCGGATGTTGTCGCGACTGGAAATCCATTCTCAAGTGCGTCCTTGACGTACCCCAACCGAGCGGTTGCTTTCAGCTGAAGGAGTTCGGCAGTGGAACCATTCTCATTCAGAATCTGGAGATCCCAGCCCTTTTGCGTGGGCGAAGCAGCGAGAACGGCCCGTTGGCCCGGTTCAAGCACAAGCTCACCGAACACCCGATCTTGGTTCAGCTGGCGCTCGACAAGGACCTCGAAATACTTTCCCTTGACTCCATTAACGAACCCCTTGAGAGACTCGGGCGAACGCCCGACGAGGCTTTCCGGGTCAACGTTTCGGTACGCCAATTGGAAGGCTTGCCAGAGTTCGGGGTTTGCCTCCGGCTCCAGTCCGAGCGTGGTAAAGTCATCAATCGAGACATCCGCAGCCAGCGCGGCAACCTCAAGGACCTCCCGGCTCCGGCGCTCATCGTAGACCTGCGCCAGGGCGTTTAGTTGCTCGCGGGTTGCGGGCGGGTAGGATGATGCCATGGCCGCGATGCTCGGGTTCAAATGAGGGTCACCAAGAGAGCGATCAACGAGACGAAGAGGGCGATGGCGCCGAGGAGGATTCCCAACCGCGCTGAGCTTCGCTTTTCCAACTCGGAGACCCGCCCGCGGAGTGCGGTTATTTCTCCGTGAAGGCCCACGATAATCGTGGTAGTCGATTCGGAGAACTCTTGCCAATTCTCGCGAAACTCCGACCCGCTGGCCTTCTTCATGGCCTTTGAAAGTCCTACCGTCGTAGCGGTGACAACGGATTTCGAACCCTGAACCAAACCGCGTCGTTCTTGCATTCTCGAATCGTCAGCCACTCTTGCCACTCCCTTCGGCGGGTAACAGGTTCCCGCTTAAGTATTTCGCCACACCTGGCCTGGCGGAGCTGGAGTCCTCCTGCTAACGCTCCGGGATTAGCCGCCGCGGCACGCGGTCGGCTGCATCCCGTTGTTATGCGACGATCAAGGGTTTGATGCGTTCGACGTCGCTCCCGATGGCCTGGGCTGCATCCCATAGGTCCACCGCGCGCTGCGCGTTGAGCCAGAACTCGGCAGAGTTGCCGAACAAACGCGAGAGCCGGAGCGCCATTCCTGGACTCACCGCCCGACGCTCGCCGAGCAACTCGTTAACCGTCTGACGCGAGACGCCCAACGCAGCAGCAAGACCGGATACCGTGAGCCCGTAGTCGGGCAGGAAGTCCTCCCGGAGCATCTCGCCGGGATGAGTGGGCCGGGCCTCTCTGTTCCCCGTGTTTGGAATACTCATGTCACACCCCGTCTCAGTGATAGTCTGTGACCTCGACACCGTAGGCATCACCATCGGCGAACCGGAAACAGATGCGCCATTGGCCGTTGATAGAGACGGCATGCTGTCCCTCCCGGTCCCCTCCAAGCTGGTGGAGCCGATTGCCGGGAGGAACCTTAAGGTCATCCAGGTGCGTTGCCAAGTCGATGTACTCCAGCTTCCGCCTCGCCCGTCGCGCGATGTCCGGCGGGAACCGTCTCGACCTGCCGGTGGCGTACAGTTCCTGCGTGTGCCTGTCTGCGAACGTCTTGATCACTCATCGAGTGTAACCCGTCACGTGACGATTGTCAATGTGGAGAGACTGAGTTCGCATAACGCAAACGGTAAGCGGCGCGAGGTACGAGCGCCCGCTTGACCGAATTGTTAAGCTAAATTTTACAGTGCTTAGGCCAGACAACCTCTCCCAACCGGCTCCTAGGCGCAAGGAGAACTACAGCCTTATCTCCAAGGAATGCTGGCGTGCTATTCGGGCGCCCGGATTCGAGCCATTCCTGGATTGCGAACGCGATGTCGTGACCAGGCTCTACAGGCAAGGCACGGCTCATCAGATCCACTCTCCTTCCAATATAGTTTGGACTATCTAAAGATGTTCCAAACTTGGGGTCGCCAAAATCCATGGGTTGTAGCCGCTTGGCATACCATGCCTTTGCTGGATTACGGGCATAAAATGTATACACGTCAAAGTCTTGAACGCCTACATCTGCGCATAGCATGTGGAGCGCCGCTCCTTGACAAAGAGCCGCGCCAATAAAGCGCTCTTGATAGAGTGCAGCCCATTTAGGATATCGCTCAAAAAACTTGTCGCGGTCGGCCTCTTCAAGGCTGGCCAAACGCTCCAAGTCGGCGGCTGTCACCTTCTCGTATGACCGCCCTTCTTGACCAACATCGCTCATTGAAATCACCAGATGTAAAAGTGGTGCTTAACATTGTTTAGATTGACCCGCATAAAACCCGGAACACCGGGTTCCAGTCAATATAACACGCCGCTGATTCGGTGAATCCATCAGCGACAATCCCTTTAGAATCAGCCAAGTGCGTCCCTTGGCATCTTATATCACGGCGTCTTATACGGGTCGGCCTAAACCCCTCCACGATAACCTCCCAGCGCGTCCACAGGGCTGCGAACGCCAGCCGGTCCTCGGTTGAGGACATGGGTGTAAATCATAGTGGTCTTCACGTCGTTATGACCCAAGAGTTCCTGGACCGTTCGGATATCGTAACCGCTTTCCAGTAGGTGAGTCGCGAACGAATGTCGAAAAGTGTGGCTCGCTGCCCCGCACGGCCTGCGCCGCTTTCATTTGGCATATCGGGCAATATCACTGGTGAGATGGGGTCTTAGGGGAAATTCCCACGAATAGGCGGCTTGAGATAAGCCGAGTTGTCGGTTGAGATAATGATCAGAACGCGATAATGAACTTCAGGTTTACGTGAACGGACTTCTTTCAAGCCGCCGGTTCATGGTCCCAGGGAAAGCCATAGCGGACATGGTTCGGCCTCACCTATCTTCCTGGGAAAAGAAAGCCGTCAGCGTCACCGCCACCGCCATCGCCAAAGAAGTAGGTCTAGACCGGCGCAGTACCCGGCGTTTTTTCGACCATGTCAGGGGTGGGCGGAACGATTGTGTATTTGACGATTAACGGCGATGACGGCGGGGATAATCAGGAACAAAATGCGTGTCTCGTGACATACCGATAACTTGTTAATTGATACTCCAGGTCAAATCGCTCGAATCCCATCGGCTATCGAAAAATCTTGAAGGATACGCCACAAGCAAAGATTCGTCAGGTGTCTCAACATTGAAGGTGTAGCTTCGGTTTATTGTTTGGTCAGGTAGAAGCTGTCCATAAAACCCGTATTGCGGCAGCCCCCCATTTCCTTGGTAATAGAGCTTCCACCCCTTTTCGTCCTTGAGATCCAGTGTTGTATTACGTAGAGAATAGGAAATCGAAACAGTTGTAACATTCCCGACTTCAGACACAATCAAGGACTTCAACGTCACTTCAATTCCGTCGGCAGCAAGGTATGCCTGGTCCAGCGACCTTGAAGGCGGCGGGGTAGATGTTGGTAGCGGTGTGGGAGTTGGAGTCGGAACTGCCGTCGGCTTTAGCGTTGGGCTATGTGTCGGACTAGGAACAGGTGTAGGGTTTGGCGTTGAAGTCGGGGTTGGCGTCGGGGTTGATGTCGCCCTCTGAGTTACTACCATCTGAGGACCCCAAGATGCGTCGTGGTCGTCAAATCCAGGATTGTTGGTGACGTTGACCTGGCCGGACCCATCGGCATTCATTATGAATATATCTGCCTTTCGTCCGTCTCCAGGCGAATCGAAAGCGATTGCAGTGCCGTCTGGAGACCATGCGGGGTTTGTATTGAAACCCGAGTTGTTCGTGAGGTTTTGTTGGCGAGAACCATCTGAGTTCATGACCCAAATTTCATGGTCGCCGCTTCGGTCGGATTTAAAGGCAATTTGAGTGCCATCCGGTGACCAAACGGGGGTTCGGTCGTCAGATGGATTCCGTGTCAGATTCTTGGAATCCCTCCCTTCGATATTCGATACGTAGATCTCGTCGTTGCCGTCTCTGGTGGACATGAATGCGACTTGCAGCGCGTCTGGGGACCAAGAAGGATATCGGTCCGCTTTTGAAATATTGGTAAGGGATAAAAGTGCGTCAGCCCTGTGCAGATATGCCGGCGAGCCATTTCCTTCAACGTCAATTAGGTAAATCTTAATCTCTCTCGCATTATAGGAACGGTTGGTGCTGTCTCCAGGTGATTCATAAGCGATCCTTGAGCCATCAGGCGACCAGGTAGGATTTCTAGTAAACGTAGAATGGTTGGTCAAGCGGCTCTGATCAGAGCCGTCTGCATTCATGGTATAGATTTCGTAGTTCCCAGTCCGGTTGGACCTGAAAGCGATTCGAGTGCCGTCGGGTGACCAGGCGGGCTGGTTTTCGTCAGAAGAATCCGTCGTCAGACGTACTTGCCCGGAGCCATCGGGGTTCATGACGAAGATCTCATCATCGCGATTCCTGTTGGAGGTAAATGCGATGCTGCCAACAGTAGAGGTAGGCGACGATGACTGCGGGGTTTCAGTGGCGGTCGGCTGGGGCAACTTCGTGGTTGGAACTGCCGTTGGCGGTGGACTTAGCGTAGCGGGTCCTGTAGATGTAAGAGCGGGTGAGCTGGTCGCGTCCGTAGGTGGAATCCGGGTCGCCTCCGGAGTAGCGGTTACAACCACCGTTTCAATCACTGTGGTCGTTGTCGAACACCCTATCAAAACCAGCAAGAGCAGTAGTCGCCACAAGTTGCGACCATTGTTCATCAATTGCTTAATCGTGTTAGCCGAACCTTCGAGTACACTCCTCATATTCAACGCCTTAATTCCTGTATAGGCGTGTACTCCGAATTTGTACTAAGAGACAGTCCGGAAACGAAGTTTCCAAGAAGGACAATAAACCAGAACACCAATATCTAGCTTATTTCCAAATCAGGCTTGCTCAGCTAGCCGAGTTAGACAATTGGCATCGTAGTGTCGCGCATGGCGAGGGTCAATCACTGGCGCAGGGCCCCGGCGTCTGCTGGGTCATGTCAGGGGTGGGCAAAAAGGGGATGGGATTCCTGGGGCTGATTCGTAGCTGAGATATCCCCCGGATCGGGCTGGTCAGAAGGAAGTCTTTTTGACCACTTAATGAGGGGTTAGGGCATTCGCGAACTCGGATACCGATCTCAAGGCTGAGATTATATCCCCTCCACTCCTACAACTGCTCCGAAGGCCCAATCAAGCATTGGGCTACCTGACACCCGCCGAGGTGTTCAACTGCGACTTGGCGGAATCGATGCCCGCAGTCGCAACTGTTCAATTGAACCACCACCTTCTTCTATCCCAAGAAACCAGTATGGTCCGGCTTTATTACCAAACCCTTCAAATGTGAATACGCGTTCGAGTTGTTTGCTGGATAATCCGTGGTCTTCCATCGGTCGATCCTTTCCTGAGCCAATAAATTATTGACGATATGAAACCTATAGACTTGGCAAATGCGCTCCCCTGACATTAACACGACTCGGATTAAGCAGATGGGTCCGGCCAATCGGGTTCTCGAAATGGATAGACACCGATACTGCAAGAATGTATTCTGATTCGACAAAATAGCCGAGCATGGCCGAGCATGGACGTGTCAGGAAGGGATTCGGGGAAGGTCTGGAGAGTACACCGTGCTGAGAAAATTCCTTGACCTTATTGCTGGGTCTAACTCTTCGCAGCCGGTCATCCGCCGGCAATACGCGGGGCCAAAGTACCTGGCATTTGACATCGAGATCGCCAAGGAAATTCCGGACGGAGAGGACTGGGCTGCCCACAAACCATTTGGCATTTCGTGCGCTGCTGTAATTACCTCTGATACACGACAGGTAACGACCTGGTACGGACACTCTTCTACTGGTACTCCTGCTGCCCAGATGAGCCAAGAAGAGGTCCAGGCGATGGTTCGGGAGCTCGTAAGGTTGGTCAACGACGAACGCTATATCTTGTTGACCTGGAACGGTCTGGGGTTCGATTTTCCGGTACTAGCTGAGGAATCCGGGTTGCTTGCCGAATGCCAAGCCCTGGCCCACGATCACGTAGACATGATGTTCAATGTCCTCTGCCTCCGGGGGCACCGCTTGGCACTGGATACAGCTGCGAAAGGGATGGGACTACCTGGAAAAACGGAAGGTATTACGGGTGCCGATGCTCCCAAACTCTGGGCTGCCGGAGAATATGAAAAGGTTCTGGGGTATGTCTCCGATGATGTCAGGCTTACCTTAGATGTCGGAGAGCGATGCTGGCAAGAGAAGGGGTTACGGTGGGTGTCCCAGAGAGGCAACGTTCAACGGATTGAACTTAGCAACGGCTGGTACACGGTTGAAGATGCGCATCTTATCCCTGAGCCTGATACTTCTTGGATGACCGATCCGCCTACAAGGGAAGAATCCACAGCTTGGCTAGAATGATTGACCGTGAAAGGACAACCGCACATCCCGGTCGAGTGTGGGTACGCGCCAGCCTAGTCTGCGCCGTACTGTCGTTGTTTCTCGCGCCCGTGGTGTTTGGGCCGTTGGGCATCGTGGCCGGTATGGTAGCGATCTGGAAGGGGGACAGGTGGTGGGGTGCGGCTGGCGCCTCAGGGAGCGCGGTGGCGGCGGTAGTGGGATTTTACTGGGCTGGGGAGTTGATTACGTAGAAAGGCGTTCTGCGACTTAGATGTTGAAAGTAGGCAGAAAGATGAATTTCGCTCTTACGGTGATAGCGACGGTGGTTTCGGGAACTACAGTGTTTGTAATCGGCCAAGTGATCGTCGTCCTCTTCTTAGAGAGAATTCGGACCCAAGCCCGCTGTATCGAGGACGTCGCACAGGCGTTGACCCTGTACAGACCGCTCTACCTAGAAGCATTGGCGGATGACGGGCATGTTAGACGCGTCACCGCATCGCCTGCCATTCATTACCCACCGGGTTCCGAGAGAATCAAGACAGACGAGCGGATTGCTGCCGATGCGGCCAGTGTTGAACTTCGTCGCCTTGGAAGCCTTTTGATGGCCAATTCCCAAACGATCCGTCTATACGGCCTCTGGCGATTCATTAGGTTAGTTTTCCCGAAGAGCTGGATATTGGGAGTGTCGCGTGAACTAATCATGCTCTCACAGGTTTGTCCGCCAGCTAACGAAGCGCAGGTCGAGTCAGCAGCGATTCATGAGCGGGAGCTCAAGCAGCTTCTCAAGATAGAGGTCAACTAGCTCGCACCTGATCCCACTTCACCGTTACCAGTCCGTTAGTGTCCAGCATGACGTGCAACCCATTGGCCCACTTGTCCGGGTCGTCCACGGTTTACTGGGAGACGTTGGTCAGTTTCCCTCGTTCGTGTCCCGTCGCCTGCCTTTAGGATGGCCAACGCGACTACCAGGCTCTCTATGGCAACCGTGTGTAGCGCGGAAGGTCGATTGA
>JAQBXL010000117.1 GCA_027624135.1 Chloroflexota bacterium | reverse complement strand
CTTTATTTCTGTCATCTTAGGAGCGGGACCCTCTCTTAACTAGCTGTCTAAAAAACCGATACCACCTCAAAGCGGACTCGAATGAAACATATCTTGAAGAAAGTTGTAGGAGTTCCCAATCATCTAAATACAAAGCGTCAGTGTATTGCCTAGGTAATTTTCCGCCGGTTTTACAGCTCTCGATCAACCATCTCATCGGCCATTTGGTGTAGACGACCGTGTTGTCTGAGATTGCAGCAGATTCTTGGGCGGTAGTCTCAGCTTGGCGGACAAATTCGCGCACATGAACCTCTTCGCAGGCAGCCAAGAAATTCCAAGCTCCACTTGCGAAAGAATGGTGCATCAGCGGATTTATCAAATAGTGGTGATCAATCTCACTTTCCGCAGCACGTAATTCGGGCGATACTGATATGGGTTCCATTGCACCTCACAACTTGTATCTCGCAAACACTAACTCTAATTAGAGATTACCACCGCCCATTTTGTTCGTGTCAATCGGCGGAAATTAGCTCGCTGGATTCTGACTTCAGCCCTTCATCATAGACTCCACCCCCACTCGCGTCGGTGCCCTCGTCAGCAGCAGCATCGCGATGGTGGCGAAGCCTAGGATCGCCAGGACTATGAAGGCGTCTTTGTAGCTGCCCGTTACGTCGTAGATGATGCCGGAGAATAAAGCGCCGATGGCCTGGCCCAAGGACACGAAGGGCTCGGTAACGCCGCGGATGGCGCTGAGCGAGCGGCGGCCAAAGTAATTGGCGTAGGCCACCACCGGCACCACCAAGATGCCGCCCACGGCTGCTCCGAACATGGAGGCCACGACCAACGCCTCGATGGTGGTATCAGCCATCGGGAACAGCGCCAGGGCAACCGCCATCATCAGAGCCACTCCAGCATAGGCGTACCTAACGGGAACCCGGTCAACCAGCCACCCCCAGAAGAGACTGCCAACCCCCGTGAACACAGCGTTCAGGCTCAGCGTCGCCGCTGAAACTCCCACGCCCAGTCCTTGATCCAGGAAATAAGCGCCCTGATGGATGTTGGTGCCGGATTGGAGCAGAAATAATGAGCCTGTCGCCAACGCCAACAGCCAGAGGGTGGGCGTGCGCATGGCCTCTCGCAATGTCCAGCTTGGCTCTTCCGGTACGGCAGATGCATCTGCCTCGCTCCCTGTTTCGCCGGGCAGGTCACCATCGGGCAGCAGGCCAACCGATTCGGGCGTCTGGCGAACCAGCATGGACACCGGCCCCAGAGCCAAGACCCAGACCAACACGCCCAAGACGATCCAGGCGTCCTCCCAGCCTCGGTATTTGACGACCAGACCGGCCAGCAACGGGAACGTGATCATGCCGATGGAATGGGACGAGAACAGTATTCCGGTGGCCCGGCCACGCTTTCTGACGAACCATCGGGAAACCAACACCGAAGAACCGATGTTCAATGGGCTGGAAAATATAACGCGCGCAGTGCCGTAAGCCAGATAGAATGCAATGGGCACCGTGGCCCAGGCCAAAGACACCGTGGCGATCCCTAAAACAAAGACGCTACCCGTTAGAATTACTCTAGCGCCATACCGGTCCAAGGCCCAACCGACCACCGGAGAAGCCACCGTGGCCAACAATCCGCCCAAACTGGCTGCGCCTGCGATGAGGGTCCGGCTCCAGCCCAGGTCCTCTGACATCGGATAAAGAAAGACCGCGAGGGTCAGACTGGCGGCTGAATTTCGAACAACCATGCTACTGCCGGCCGCAAATAGAATGGCCCAGCCGTAGAAAAAAGGAAGTCTAGTTACGAGTCGATACATTGGTCATCGTATACTGAAAAGCTGCGCAAAAACGCCGCGTCAAGACATTAACGTCCCCCCGCGACAGTCAATTATCGGTGAACAGTGTATAGCTTAAACCGAGCTTGCGCCAATCTTGGTGCGCGATCCAGTCTTCGCCCGTTAGTGGCGGTCTTGGCCATTTTCACCTTGCTTGCATTGCTGGCCTGCCAAGGTCCTGTCGGAGAGATCGGCCCGGAAGGCCCCGACGGCCCGGCAGGAATACAGGGCGAAAACGGCCCCACAGGTGACCAAGGCTCCAAGGGCGAACCGGGGCCGAGGGGATTCCCCGGATTCACCGGTCCCAGAGGCCCCGAAGGGTTGCCGGGAAAACCGCCGCCGGATTTCAGCGATTTTATCGGCGACATGCGAAACGCCGTCACCTTCATCAATCTGCGCTTCTCCCAGGGGTCGGGAGTCCGCATCTCGTCCACTGAGATTCTCACTGCCGAGCACGTTATCTCGGGCGCGAACCGCGTGGAGGTGTCAGTCGAGGGGGGATCCTATCAAGGAGCCACTGTCACCGGATACGACACCGGCCGCGATCTGGCGCTCCTCACTCTGGACAGCCCCGTGGCGGGTAGGACCGTCGATCTGCCGGTCTCCAACCAGGTGTTCGCCGACCTATCGCAGAGATTGGTAGAGGATATCGGTTCCGAGGTAGCGCTGATCGGGTTCGTCCCCGGTATCTCGAACGCCACACCGGTGGTCACCTTCGGGCGCATCGGGTCCATCTGGAACATCACTCCAGGCGATTATTCCCTCGGTCAGGTGGATGCCGCCGCAACCAACGGAATGAGTGGAGGCGGCGTATTCAACAAATTCGGCGAATTCCTGGGAACGATCGTCACCTCGTCGAGCTTCGACGGGAACATTCGCTACGTAACATTCGAAGAGATCAAAGAAGTGATCGCAGCGCTGCGCGCCGGAAGCAAGAGCTAAGGCACCTCGGCGCATTTGGTCTTTGGTCTTTAGAATCTACCAGGGCTTCAAACCGATCCCTGCAACGCGGTCTGCCTATTCAATAAATCTGGTTTGTGAGGAAGGTTTGAGTTTCGGCTCGGATTTGCTTAGCTCTGAGGCTTTGGCTCGATTAGCCTAAAGGTCTTCCCGGTCGACGAACTCGTTTAACTCCGCCCAGTCCTCTTGCAGTTCAGTTAAATCCGTCCCCTGCCGTTCGTCCTGTCCGTAGTGGGAACGCTGAAATCGCTGCACGATCCGGTAGACAGGGTCCGACGGCAAGAAACCCCAGAGGCCCCGCTGGTGTTCGTTCGGGGTCTCCCAATCCCGCCGAGGCTGACCCAGCCGGGCGGCTAATCTTAGGAATCCGTGGTAGAACTCTCTAGGCGTGGCCGGGTCTTTGCCGGCGCTAGACCCTCGTTCTCGCACCGGGAACATCGTTTTCCACCATCCGGCCAACATGCCCGACAGGTCGTCGTTAGCGCGGCCCCAGGTGAACAAGGATTCTCTGGTTTCTTCGACATCGTCCTGCCCCCTCGTGTATCGCCGGGACCGAAACAGACGATAGACTATGAAACCAGCTACCGAGGCTGCTATCGCTAGCGCGGACCACTTGAGGATAGTGAATAGGGCGGTTGAAGGTTCTTTGCCTTCCGCCTGCTCTCTCAAGCCCTGGTGGAAAGCTTCTAGCTGTGCCTGAGCGTCAATCAGCGCTGTAAAATCGCCTCCTCCGAACATGCCCGACAGCCAGTTGAAGAACGCAACCACCACACCGGCCACCAGCCCCATAAGCAACAAGAGGGGCCGCAGTACCCAGAACCCGGCTGAGCCGCCAAACTTGAGGGTCCCTCTGGTCACATCGTCCAGGCCACCCATTCCTATAGCGCTAATGACCAGTCCCAAAGCAACGACTGCGCCGATGCTGGCCAATATGGGCATCACCCATTCCCGGGACATTATGTGTGTCTCGCCAATCTCGGAGGAGAACCGGGCCAGAGAAAGACCCAACAGACCGAATGCGAAGAAACCAATCACGAGGAACCCGTTCACCACTCGTTCTTCCACCATGCTATCAACCAGCACCGTGCCGAACAGAACCCCCAGACCCCACAAGAAAGCAGAGCGCACCGCGTCCAGGGTGATGTCTTCTTTAGCCAGGCTGCTTCCGCGCCAGAAGACGACGATCATGAAGATCGCAGTTCCGATGATAGCCACCACCAGTTCTATCCCGCCTGAGATCAGTGTATCCACAGGAACGAAGCCGGCCTCTGTATTCAGGCTCGTCAGGAACAGCAAAGAAGGGAGCCCGGTCGTGATACCCAGCAGGCCCCTGATGCGAGGGGTAACGTTGGCCGAAAGCACGTAAGACATGAGCACGAACGACCAGACCAACGCCAACAGCAGCAGCCAAAACGGCAGGACTATACCCGGTTGGCCGATCAGGGACGCCACAGATACGAAGGCGAAGTAGAGGGCGCAGCACTCCAGGAACAGGGTCACCCCAGTTACAAAATTATTCCGCCATGACTGATTCATGATCCTCCACGGCGTCCAAGATGCTGGCCATCGGGATTACCCTAATGTCACCTAAGTCCCGATCAGGAAGCCCATCCCCGGCGTATAACACTATGACCGGGAAACCGTGGTCTCTTATACCGGCTATCTGATCAACCAGGGTGTCTCCCAGCGATGGCGATACCAGAACCACCGTGGTTCCAGATGGAAGGGAGTCACGCCCTGAGTTCAGCACGTCGGCCAAGGGAGCGACGACGTAAGGGGCCGCCATGGCCAGGGCCTCCAACGCCATTGGAAGCTGGCTGGATGATGCCCCCATGGGAACGTTGATCCACTTTCCCGAGTAGCTGGCCACGGCGTTGCTGACCACTCCGTAGGTGTAGCCACGGTGATCGGCCAAACTGGCCGCCGACGCAGCCACGGTCACCGTTCGTTCGAAAAGCCGGCGGTTGCTGCCCTGCCAGGAATGCTCCCGGGTTGAACCGTTCATCACGATCAACATGTTCAGCGCCACCACCGGCTCAAAGACCTTGGTCTGCAATTGCCCAACTCGGGCCGTGGCCTTCCAATCGATATGCTTCATTGGGTCTCGCGGCTGGTAGTCACGCTGTCCCACCACTCGGTTCGTGTCGTGGTAAAGCGGTCTAGAACCCCGGACATCGCCCAGTGGATGCTCAGGCGGGAAAAGCAGCCCCGTTAGATCAACCACCCTTGGATAAACCAGTATGTGATTGAATTCGGTGTAGCGCGTTTCGGCGGAACTAAACCCGAAGATGTCGCCTGTCCGCAGGCGGACCGGGCCGATCCGGTGGTAACCGCGCTCCGAACACGTGAGGGAGTATTTCCAGGTGGCTTTCTGGTAAGGGAGCAGCGAGGTGGTGATGGTGTGCTGCCGGTTGGACTCCAACCCGGTGCCCCGCATGGTCGCCCCGGTCAGATCCAACCCGTCTGGAAAGGAGTCTTGGATATCGACCCAGATGAGAGGGAGGACTTTGTCGTTGTCCAGAGACACTGAGTAGTCCACGGTGTCGCCGATGAACGCCCGACGACGGCTGATGGACCGGGAATGGCTCACAGATTGAAAGGCAAATCGCTGCCAAACGCGGGCGGCTAAGGCCAAGACAATGACCAAGGAACCCACCACCAGCAATAATCCCTCACTGGCCACCAGGCCGATCAATATCATGACGCTGCTGACGAGGATCCAAAAATCGTTAAGCATGACAGCCCTTAGGCGGGGTGTTAGGTGGACGGGTCAGACCGGGACTTCAACCTGAGAAAGAACGTCAGCTACCACGTCTTCGGCCAACCGACCGCGGAGACGTGCTTGGGATTTCAGGATGATTCGGTGGGACAAGGTGTAGGGCGCCAAAAGCTTGATGTCGTCGGGGCCGACAAATTCCCGGCCTTGGATCGCGGCCAGGGCCTGTGAACATCGGTAAAGGCCCATTGTGGCCCTGGGGCTGGCTCCCAATTCCACATCGGCGTGCTGGCGGGTGGCCTGCACCAATCGCACTATGTAGTTACTCAGAACCGGGTCCACGTACACCTGCTGCACCAGGTGTTGCAACTCCTGTATCTCCGCACCGTCCGCCACCGGTCGCAGGTCAGCTAGGGGGTTTGCTCCATTGAACCGGGCCAGCATTCCCCCTTCCTGGGCTTCATCGGGGTAACCCATTCGGATGCGGATCAAGAACCGGTCCAGCTGAGCTTCGGGCAGGGGGAATGTGCCTTCTAATTCTATGGGATTCTGGGTCGCAATGAGCAGGAACGGCTTGGGCAGAGGGATGGTCAGGTCGTCCACCGTCAATTGGGCTTCCGCCATGGCTTCCAGCATCGCGGATTGGGTCCTGGGGGTTGCCCGGTTGATCTCGTCGGCCAGCACCACCTGAGCCAGGATGGGTCCTGGCCGGAACTCAAACTCCCCGGATCTCTGGTTATAGAAATTGACTCCGGTGATATCCGAGGGCATCAGGTCCGGGGTGCACTGGATACGTTTGAAGGTGCATTGTAGGGAATCAGCCAGTGAGCGGGCCAGTGTGGTCTTGCCGATACCGGGAACGTCTTCCACCAAGATATGCCCGCCGCTCAACACTGCGGCCAGGGTCAACTCGATGACATCGCCCTTGCCCACCAACACCTTCTCGATGTTGGCCTTGATCCTGGCTGCCGCCTGATAAACAGCGCCGGAGGTATCTCCTGGCGTTTCTGCCGTTGTCGCTTCACTCTGGGCCACGGTACTCACAATGCCTATACGCATCCTGGCCGCCGCCGGTTCAACAGCGTCCGGTCAACAAGATTCTACATCTTTGAGCCGCCATGGGTGGGCCGCTGGCATCGGTTGGTTCAAAGGCGGTGGTTCATGCTGTTTCATGATGGATCATTGGCTGCGGACGTGTTCTTCGGCTTCCCGCAGGTCCTTGAATGAGTCTACGCTGCGCCAGAAGCGGCGCGATCTCAAGGCGGCCAGTTGTCCCGCCTGAGCCAGCCGGGGGAATGTCTCTGTCTCGTGGTCGCCCAGATCTGGCATCTCAGCGGCGATTGGACGTTCGAATAGGTAGATGCCGCCGTTGATCCAATGGTCCATCTCGACCTTCTCACGGAAGCCGGTCACGGTGCCAGACTCATCCATGTCCACCAACCCGTAGGGACTGACCATAGGCACCACCATGATGGTGGCTAAATGAGACGCATTCGCCGATCTGCGTTCATGGTGATGGGCCGCCAGATTGTGCAGGGTTTCTGTGGTGATGATGTCGCCGTTCAGCACGGCCACGGTCTCTTCGGCGTCGGGCACCTTTTGAAAGCCTTGCTTGATGGCCCCGCCCCGGCCCAGGGGAGAATCTTCGACGCTGTAGTGGGCCTTGATGCCAAAGTCGTTGCCATTCCCGAAGTAGGTCTCAATCACATCGGCACGGTAACCAGACAAGAACACCACGTCGGTCACGCCGCCAGCCTTCAGCCATTCAACCTGGTGTTCCAGGATGGGCTTGCCGCAGACCGGGACCATGGGCTTGGGCAGGGAGTCGGTCAGTGGGCGGAGTCTTTCCCCTTTCCCGCCGGCCAGGATCAACGCATACAAACGGTTATGGACCTCACACCGGGCGGACCCGCTAAACCCGTCCGCCGTATTGCCGGTTAATATACTCGCGCCGCCGATATGGGGTCAATGTGGGGCGCAAATGGCTAATTGATTGGATGGGGATGAGGACGGTTGAATGGGTGCAAACAAACTGTGGCTGTTAGTGCTGAATTAGATCAGGCACCAACCATTCGATATTAGTATCCGGCTCAGCGTGACCGAGGGTCTGCTTTCCTACAACTCCACTAGCACGGCTCTGGCAGTCGGCTCCGGCGTTGGAAGACCGTCTTCTTGGAGGCCCTGAAGATGTATTTTTAGCGCTGATTTGTATCTCTTCATCGTTTCTTCTGGAGTACGGCCCGTCGCGATACAACCCAAGATATCCGGGCAGTACGCCGCCCAGTTGTTTTCAGCCTTTTCCAATACGACCATGAATTTCACTTCATTGCCTCCCTTGGCGCAACCCTGCCTGCCGAAATATGTTGCTCAACGTACCTGGAGGAACGTCGTCTCTCGGATGTCCGGCAATGGTCACCCGCCCTTGCTTTTCCAGATGCTTGAACTGGCGATGGCTGCCCCGCTGGCGAACTAGGGTCCAGCCTTCTTCCTGCAGCAAATCTAGCACGTCCCGAACCTTCATAGAGCTATTATATGCCTGGCCTGGATTCACCCAAGCAGGTTCATCTCCACCTCGACCATTTCTCTGCCGACTTCGGTCGGAACAGGCAGCCCATCTTGCTCTAAAGCTTCGATATAGGTTTCGATGGCCTCCTTGATGTTGGACACCGCCTCATCTTTGTTTTCGCCTTGAGATACGCAGCCTTTGAGAGCCGGGCAATGAACCACAAACCCAGACTCGCGACCTTTTTCAATTATCACTGTATATTTCATTTGGGTTTCCTTTAGCGATTAAGAAGAAGGTGGCAGCCCCGCCTGGGTTCGAACCAGAGATATCAGCTTCAAAGGCTGGTGTGTTACCGCTACACTACGGGGCTTCACAAAGAGGGCGGTCCTTCATCGATGACCGCGATGACCACGCTATTTATTCTGATGTCACAGCACCTGGCAGTCAAGACCAGAGGCTACCAGGGGCAGGGCAATCGCATCTGATTTGAGGCGAGATGGCAATGGTAGGATAAGAGTCATCTTAGGGGTGGG
>JAQBXL010000116.1 GCA_027624135.1 Chloroflexota bacterium | reverse complement strand
TCTGGACCGCCTATCCCCCGGCCTTCCCCATCTGCCAGGAAACTCCGGGATGACTCATGTTTTGTTTTTTTCGGTGATTTGTGGACTATCTGTTAGGCTGACGAACCGGGAGGCGGTTGACCCGAACTTGGCCTCCGGCGACGCACCAGATTCACTCGGACCTGCGCCCGTTGCAATGACGCCATCGCCCTTTGCAACTCCATCTCTGAACCCTGGTTGGCCAGGCTTTCTTGCGCGCGCTGCATTGCCTGCTGGGCTCGTTCTTCATCGATCTCATCAGATCGTTCGCAGGCATCCGCCAGCACGCTGACATGGTTGCCCAGGACTTCCATGAAGCCGCCCGAAACGGCCACGTACATGTCTACCCCGTCCTTCCGGACGGTTAACTCGCCGGGTTTCAGCATTGTCATCAAGGGAGCGTGCCTGGGAAGAATCCCCAGTTGCCCGTCGAAACCCGGAGCAATCACCATGTCTACTTCGTCGGAGTAAACCTGGCGTTCAGCGGTGATTATTTCCAGCGTCATCGGCATGGTAGTTAATTACCCCTGGGCCCGCATCTCGGCGGCTTTCTCCACTGCTTCTTCAATGGTTCCCACCATATAGAACGCCTGCTCGGGCAGATCGTCGTGCTGGCCGGATAGGATCTCGGCAAAACCACGGATAGTGTCGCGCAGGGGCACGTACTTGCCCGCCTGGCCGGTGAAGGTCTCAGCAACGAAGAACGGCTGGGTCAGGAAACGCTGAACCTTCCGGGCGCGGAACACGGTCAGCTTGTCCTCTTCAGACAATTCTTCGATACCCAAGATGGCGATGATGTCTTGGAGGTCCTTGTAACGCTGCAGAACCTGCTGTACACCACGGGCCAGGTTGTAGTGCTCTTCACCCACTATGCCAGCCTCAAGTATCCTAGAGTAGGACGCCAGCGGGTCCACTGCCGGGTACAGACCTTGGGCAGACAATGACCGCTCCAAAGACACGACACCATCAAGGTGGCCGAAAGTGGTGACGATTCCAGGGTCGGTGTAGTCGTCCGCCGGAACGTAAATGGCCTGGAACGATGTGATGGAACCGGACCTGGTCGAGGTGATGCGTTCTTGCAATGCGCCCATCTCGGTGCTGAGTGTGGGCTGGTAACCCACGGCGGAAGGCATCCGTCCCAGTAGAGCCGACACTTCCATTCCCGCCAGGATGTACCGGTAGATGTTGTCGATGAACAGCAGCACGTCTTGATTTTGCTCGTCTCGGAAATATTCGGCCATGGTCAGACCGGTCAAGCCGATCCGGGCCCTGACACCTGGGGACTCGTTCATCTGGCCGAACACCAATACAGTGCTGGCCAGGACGCCTGAGGCCTGCATCTCGTGCCACAGGTCGTTGCCTTCCCGAGACCGCTCGCCCACACCAGCGAACACCGAAACCCCTTGGTGGACGGCGCCGATGTTACGGATCAATTCCTGAATGATGACGGTTTTGCCCACACCGGCACCACCGTAGGCTCCAATCTTGCCACCCTTCATGAAAGGTGTGATCAGATCGAAGACCTTGATGCCTGTTTCCAGAAGATCGACGGTTTGGTTCTGGTCGTCGAAAGCGGGCGGATCGCGGTGGATGGGCCATCGCTCGGCCGATTCCACTGGACCCAGATTGTCCAGTGGCGTTCCGGTTACGTCGAACAATCTTCCCAGAGTTTCCTGACCTACGGGAACGGTTACTTGTTGACCAGTATCATTCACTTCCACCCCCCGGGCCAGGCCGTCGGTGGCGCCCAAGGCCAAGCAGCGGACCCAGTTGTTGCCGACGTGCTGCTGCACTTCCAGCACCAACTTTTCTCCAACGTTGTCCAACTCAACTGCGTCGAACAGCTTGGGCAGTTGATCAGCAGGGAATTCTATGTCTACGACGGTTCCGATTACCTGGACGACTTTTCCGGTGGCCATTGGCTTCTCCTGATAAGGGGTTACTCGGTGTTGGCGGTTTCTAGCCTTCTCGGGCTACCTGACCGCCAATCAGATCTAGCAGTTCGTTGGTGATGCTCTCTTGCCTTAGCTTGTTCATCACCAGGGTCAAGTCTCCGGACAATTCACTGGCGTTATCGGTGGCGGCCCGCATGGCTACCATCCGCGCCGATTGTTCGCTTGCTATAGATTCCAGTATGACGTGGTAGACCTGCATCTCTATGAAGCGCGGCAACAGGTCTTGCAGCACCGCCAGATTGCTGGGCTCGTAGATGTAGCCCACACTCTCAGCGGAGGTCAGCTCAGCCGAGGCGATGGGCAACAGTTTCTCGATGACAGGCTCTTGGAGCATTGTCGAAACGAATCTCGTGTAAGCCAGATAAACCTCGTCGGTTTCGCCTTCGCAGTAGGAGTCGATGATCATGTGGGAGATAGCGTGGGTGTCGATCAAAAGCGGCGTTTCACCAAGGTCGGTGAAGGTCGCTTTCAGATCCTGCTGGGTTCGGGCCATGAAGTCCCGGCCCTTGCGCCCCACGGCGATCGCCTGAACCGGAACCTGTTGTTGCAAAATGAACTGTCCAACCCTTCGATTGAGGTTGGAGTGCAGGCCTCCGCACAACCCCCGGTCGGGACTGATCATCAGCACGGTGGCTTTTTCGACGGTTCGCACGGCCAGCAGCGGCTGACCTCCATCGTAGTCGTCATTCGGTTGGGCAGCCAAGTGGGCGATGATCTCTTGAATCTTGACCGAGTAGGGTCTCCCTTCAAGCACAGAGTTCTGCGCCCGCCGCATCTTGGACGCAGCAATCAACGACATCGCGTTGGTCACCTTGGCGGTGTTGTCTACGCTGCGAATCCGCCGACGTATGTCTCTTACGCTAGGCATCTATCTATAATCTTCCGAATCGGGTATGCGAATCTGGTCGTTGGGTCTGGCTAGCCGGTGAATGTTGGCTTGAAATCGTTGATCGCTTTAGTCAAGTTGGCCGACAGGTCATCGGAGATGTCCTTGGTCTCGGTGATGGCCGACAAGATGTCGGGATGAGAGCCGGAGATGTAACGGAGCAATTGATCTTCGAAAGCCCCAACTTTTTCAATCTCTACGTCTTCCATCAGGCCTTCGTTAACCGCGAACAGAATCACTACTTCGCTCCCGAGGGACAGGGGCACGTATTGGCCCTGTTTGAGCACTTCCGTGGCAAGCTGACCACGGGCCAACTGCGCTCTGGTGGCGGCGTCCAGGTCGGCTGTTCCGAACTGGGCGAACGTGGCCAACTCCCGGTACTGGGCCAACGCCAACCGAAGCTGACCGGCCACTTTGCGGATCGCCCTGGTTTGGGCTGCACCGCCGACACGTGACACTGAAAGACCCACGTTAACCGCCGGACGGATGCCGGAGTTGAACAACTCTGGCTCCAGATATATCTGGCCGTCGGTGATCGAGATGACGTTGGTCGGGATGTACGCGGAAACGTCTCCCGCTTGAGTCTCAATGATTGGCAACGCAGTGATTGAGCCGCCGCCGCTGGCTTCGTCCAGACGGGCGGACCGCTCCAATAGACGGCTGTGCAGGTAAAAGATGTCTCCGGGATACGCTTCGCGTCCGGCTGGGCGTCTGAGAAGCAGCGACATCTGACGATAGGCCCAGGCGTGCTTCGTTAAGTCGTCATATACGATCAGGACATCTTTGCCCTGTTCCATGAACTCTTCGGCCATGGCACAACCAGAGTAGGGGGCGATGTACTGGAGCGGCGCAGGGTCGGACGCGCCTGCGGTGACCACGATGGTGTGTTCCATGGCGCCGGCCGCTTCCAGAGAACCGACAACCTGGGCCACCTTTCCCTGCTTCTGGCCGATGGCCACATAGATGCAGATCAGGTCGCCGTCCTTCTGGTTGATGATGGTGTCGATGGCGATGGCGGATTTGCCGGTTGAGCGGTCTCCGATGATCAACTCCCGTTGGCCCCGCCCGATGGGAATCATGGAGTCGACCGCTTTGATGCCGGTCTGAACCGGCTGGTCGACAGACTGCCGGGACACCACGTTGGGGGCCATTCTCTCGACGGACCGGGAACCGGTGGTTGCCACCGGGCCTTTACCATCCAGAGGCCGGCCCAATGGGTCAACCACCCGGCCGATTAGGGCGTCACCCACGGGGACTTCGATGATCCTGCCGGTGGATCGCACCCGGTCGCCTTCTTTTACTGCGTTGGCGTCGCCCAAGATAGCCGCGCCCACGATGTCTGCTTCCAAGTTAAGGGCCAGACCAAGGATATCGTTCCCAAAGTCCAGCAGTTCGTTGGAACGGACGCCCTGGAGGCCTTGGATGCTGGCCACACCATCGCCCACTTGGACAACCGTGCCCACATCCACTAACGTCAAATCTCCGCCAAACTCTTCGATCTGACGCTTTATCAGCGAGACTATGTCTTGGCCTCTGGTTGCCATCAGAGGTTCTCCTTACAGTTACGATTCGGCCAGTTGCGCTCAAAACGCCCTTGGCGCTCTACTAGATGTCTATTAATTAATGCCCGCTTCCTGTTCGTATGCCTGCTCGTATCTAGGAAGGGGCCGGTCTCTTCACTAAGCCGGAACCACTATTAAGCCGGGTCTAGGTGGATGCCGCAATCTCCGTATGCAAGCGGCGGCGTAGGCCTTCCAACCGGGTCTTGGCGCTGCCGTCCAGCAGTTGGTCTCCGATCTGAATCACCAATCCCCCCAGGATAGACTCGTCGACTTTGGTCGTTAAAACGACTTCAGCCTTGATGAGTCCGCTGACGAAACTGCTGATCCGGTCGGTCTCCCCGGTTTCCAGCGGCACTGCGGAAGTAATCTCCACCCGTTGCCGCCCCAGGCGTTGGTCCAGCAATTTGATATAGCCCGAATGAACTCCTGAGATGGAGTCCACCGAGTTCTTGGACACCAGCAGGTCCACCAGATTGCGCACCAACGGGTTGATGCTGGCTAGGACCGACGCCGTAGCCTTCAGTTTGTCGGCGGCAGCCATATCGGCGTGTTTCATAAGAGCAGTGAAATCGGCGTCTTCAAACACCTCAGCCACCACCTCCAGATCCGCGCCCCACTGTTCGACCTGGTCGTTTTCCAAGGCCAAGTCGAAAATGGCCTGGGCGTAACGTTGTCCTGAGAGTTGTCGGGCCATGCGTTCTTTATCCCTTTCTCAGGGATTCGCCTTCTTCCAATACCTGGTTGATCAGACCCTCATGGGCCGTTCGGTCGAGGGAACTTCGGATGACCCGTTCTGCCGCGGTTATGGCCAAGTCGCCGAAACTGATCCGGACCTCTTGGAGAGCGTTGTCCCGTTCTCGTTGGATGTCCGCCTTGGCTCGTTCCACGAAGGCCTCAGCCTCCGAACGCGCCTTGACCATCTCTTCCGTACGGAACCGCTCAGCAGCCTCCCGCGTCTGGTCCATGATCCGCTGACCTTCACGCCGGGCCTCGTTTATCTGTTCCTGGATGGCCTCCTGAGAGGACGCGGCATCTACCCGCGCCCGGTCGGCCGCTTCCAAGCTTTCCCGGATACGGTCCGACCGTTGATCCATCATCTTAAGAATCGGTTTGTACGCAAACAGATACAGCAGAATCAAGACCAGCAGGAAGTTGACCAGGTATATCGCGAGGCTTGGGAAATGGATTCCCAATGTCTCTAACATATCAACCTACTATCCTTGGACCTCGGAGAGGTCTTGTTGACTTTGAACCTCGGAGAGGTCCGGTTGGCGTCAGACTTAATGAGACCCAACTTAGAATATGAAACCAATCATGATTGCCGCGACCAGGGCGTAAATACCCAAGGCCTCTGCGAAGGCGATGCCCAGAATCATGTTGGTCTGAATGCTGCCGGTGGCCTCTGGATTGCGACCGATCGCGCTCATGGCGGCGGCGCCCAAGAGGCCGATGCCGATGCCGGGACCGATCAGTCCAAGCCCGATAGCGATGCCGGGGCCCAGAAGCCTTGCGGCCTCTTCACTGATCTGGGCCAGGGGAATGTTTGCCAAAGCGAGTAGTGCTTCCATCGTCCTTCCTTATCTCCTTAGTTCGATACGTTTTCGTTCGCGTTTTTCGTTCGCGTTTTTTGGGGTTTGTGCTCTTTAGCTATATCTAGTCTTGGTTGGAGGAGTAGATCGCGAATATGCCGCCCAAAGCGGCTGCTGCGATACCGACCACGGCTAGAACCATAAGCAAGATCAATACGTCCATTTTGTTCCCTCTGCTTAAGCTACCTTTTGAGATTCCTGGTTAATCAACTTCATCGTTGCATCTAGGCGGTCGCATCCAGGCGATTTCACGGGTCAACGACGCCCAATGATTATAACCGCCGCCAAGTCATTCAGAAAATCAGACGAGAAACCTGACTGGAGGCGCGGCGGCAAGTTTGATCCTAGTGGGCCTCCTCGTGATGGGAGGTGATCGCGATAGCCGCGAACACCAGAGTCAGGCCCGCGAAGATGAGGGCTTGGATGAAGCCCACCAGCAACTCCAGTCCGTAGACGCCAACCGTAGCCACGAAGGGCACCAGGAAGGCCGAAACCAAGACCAGAATCTCTCCGGCGGTCATGTTGCCAAACAACCTGAAGGTGAAGCTGATCAGCCGCACTAATTCACTGAAAGCCTCCAATGGGCCGACAAAGAAGAAGTCCAACAGGTACTGGAACGCATCAAGAATCTTGAACCTGAACAGCGCTCCCATTCCCTTTTTCAAGCTACCCACCCGGACGAACTTGGTGATGTAACCCAGTCCCAACATCTTGAACCCCAGGGACTCTACGAAGATGAAGGACACCAATGCCAGGGCAAGCGGCATGTTGATATCGGTGCCAGCGGGACGAAGTAGATGAATCTGAATCAGGTCGCCGTCCTGGAATCCCAAAGAGGGGTAGATCGGCAGCAGGGCGATCCAGGCGTTGAACAAAACGAATAAGAAGATTGTCGCAATGACTGGGAAGATCATCCGGCTGTTTGCTTGGCCAACGGTCCCGGCCACGAAGTTCAAAAGGCCCTCGATGGCAATCTCGATGAAATTCTGGAACCGCCCGGGCACTATCGCAGCTTTCCGTGCCCCCAATATGAACAGCAACACCAAGACGATGCTGGCGATCCACGAGGAGAGGATCGAATTGGTGATTATGAAGTTGCTCCCCACATAGGGACCTTCGTCCACCAGTTCTTCGACCAAATCATGTTGTTCGTGGGTTAGAAGCTCTTCGCCATGCCCCAATTCGACTTCCTCGTCGGTGATCTCATGGAGCAGGAAACTGAGTCGTTCGGACTGCTCGTCGCTGAGAGACTCCATCTCTATCAGGGTCTCAATCTCTTCGGCGAACAGGAAATCCCGGTAGTGGATGCGGTCTGCCGTTGGGAAAGCCACCTGGGCCGGAAGGTGGACCGCAGGCTTGGGGATGAATGGACCTTCAGCGGTCTTGCCGGTGGCCTTGTCTTCTTCCGTTTGGGTCAGGCCAGCGCCGATGGCTCCGGTGATGAGGCCAGCGATCGATAGCGCCAATACAAATATCAAACCCAGGGCTATGAATTTGCTGGCGCCGGAACCCACTATGAATCCCCTCCACTATTATCGGGCTTGCCGTTTGGTTCGCCGTTTGGTTCGCCGTTTGGTTCGATGGGCTGTTTGCTGGAATGTTCAGGGCGGATGAGGGGCTGAATCATCTTGAAAAGTCCATAAAATGCAGCCACTGTCCCTAACAAGACTCCCAGCAACGTGAACAGAGGTTCGAGGCCAAGCCATTTGTCCAGAGCCACGCCGCCAACCACACCGGTTACGATGCACGCGGCGACGTACCATCCGAGTCCCGTTAGGCGAAGTGCTAGCAGCCTTCGATCCATGTCACCGCCAGAGCGTTGTGAATAATATCACTTAGTTATTTTAAATGTCAATTGAGGCTAACATTACGAAATACGTTATGTATTTTAACGAAAAAACGGCCCCGACGATCTGGCGTCGGGGCCGTTTTTTACATAACTAAGTACGCTATTAAGTACGTTCGCGCTTTTTGGTAGCTAGCGGGCGCCTGACTGCTTGCCAAAGTCTTCCAGGTCGAGAGAAGCAATAAAGTCAGTGAACGCTGACATGCTCTTTAACTCTTCAGGCCTAACCTCGGCTGGCGCTTCTCCTTCGGGCCGATCGGCCCCTTGATCCTGGCCCATCGGTTTGCCGGTCTCTTTGTCCAAGTGGATCCCCGCCTTGTCCATAACCTCTTCGTTGGCGTAGATCGGCACCTTAGCCCTCACCGCCAACGCCACGGCATCGCTCGGACGGCAGTCAATCTCTTGAGCCTGTCCATTGGACTGAATGATAATCTTGGCGAAGAAGGTATCGTTCTGAAGATCGCTCACCAAGATATGCTGGATCGTTCCACCCAGAGATTCAATGATTGTCCCAAGCAAGTCGTGGGTTAACGGCCGAGGCACGCTCAAGTCTTGGAGCTTGACCGCAATCGCATCGGCTTCGGCAGGCCCTATCCAGATCGGTAGGTAACGATCTGATTCTTTCTCGCGGAGAATCACGACCCTTTGGTAATTCATGGGGCTGACCCGGATACTATCTACGGTCATCTCGAGCATGCGGTTATACGCCTCCGAAATTCGCCCAGTCTCTGGCAAAATTGTAGTCCTAGCTCAAATTACGTGTCAACCCGAAGCAGGTGTAAACTGAGCCTAAACTCATGAC
>JAQBXL010000115.1 GCA_027624135.1 Chloroflexota bacterium | reverse complement strand
TGACTATAGTTGGCGCCATCCCAGAGGGGGCTATATCTAGGAAAGTCGGTTTGATCTGGGGAATCCCGGGTAAACGAATCGGGCTATGCCAATCTATATGGCCTGGACATCACAGAGCGAAAGCAGATCGAGCTGATGAAGGACGAATTTGTGTCCATGGCATCCCACGAGTTGCGTACTCCAGTCACGATCATCAAGGGCTACCTCGAATTGCTGCTGGCGGACGAACCTCTGCCCTTGAGCACGGAACAACACCAATTCTTGGACGCCATGAGTCGGAGCACAGACCGCCTTGAGAGATTGATCAGTGACCTTCTAGACATGTCCCGCCTGGAATCGGGTATGGTTACGATCCAGTCATCGGTCTTTGACCTAAAGGATGTGATCTCCCAGGCGGTGGACGAGATTAAGGCCGGAAAGGTGGACCACTGTCTTGAGATCAAAAACCCAGAAGGCTCACCAGCCGTGCTAGTGGAAGCGGACAAAGATCGAATCCGGCAAGTGATGACGAACCTGCTCAGCAACGCGGTGAAATACTCGCCTGCCGGTTCCGGCATCATGGTCCGCATCGACGACACCGTAGCCGGTGAGGATGAAGGCGGGCTCGTGAAGATCAGCGTCGAGGACCATGGCCCCGGCATCTCAGAGTCGGACATTGAGAACCTGTTTCAGAAATTCTTCCGCGTGGACAATTCCACTACAAGGTCAGCCACAGGATCGGGTCTGGGCTTGGCCATAAGTAAAGCGTTGGTTGAGCTTCACGGAGGAACAATCTGGGTGGAAAGCGAACCCGGTCTCCGCAGCACCTTCAGTTTCACGATCCCCAAGAAATCCCCAGAGAAAGCGTCCTCAGCTTAGCGAACTCATAGGCCGCACTGTCGTTTCCACGACTCTTCATCCGCCGTCAACTGGCCTGCCTCTCCGATCATGGCGCCTTTGTTATGCTCGTGGCCAATTCTGGCTGGGCGAGTGTTCCCCTGATGTAGGCCGCCGATGGTTCTAGACGTTGCTGCTGCCCAGGGCGCGATGACCGGCGCACGGTACAGAGAGAGACCAAAAGATGGCCGTGATGTCTGGTTGGACGGCGCGCGCATCGATGACTTGGTTTCCAAGCCCTTGACGCATAGCTAGCGCGTCCGGTTACGTTTTCGACCCTACACGGTAGGCCGTTGCAGCACGCTTTGGTCTATCTTTCGTAAGACCATTTGGCCGTCGTTACCGTCGCCCAGAAGCTGGCCATTATCCACCATTATCTTGCCTCGCAGGATCACGGTTGTGGGCCAGCCCTCGACCTCCCAACCCTCCCAGGGACTGAAGTCTCGGACGTGCAGATCCGACATGGCCAGGGCTCTCTTGAACGCGGGGTCGATGATGGCGAAATCGGCGTCGCTGCCGACAGAGATAGCGCCCTTGCGTGGGTATAAGCCCAGTATCTTGGCTGCGTTGCTTGATGTCACGTCGGCGAATCGTTCCAGCGGCATGCCCCGCTTGACCACAGCCTCGGTGTAGTTGACCCCCATGCGAATCTCAATCCCGATGTTACCGCCCCGCATGGACTCTATGTCGCGTCCAGCAATCTTGTCCATGTAGGTAGTAAAGCTGCTGTCAGTGGCGGTGAACGACAGATCACTCTTCATGATGCCGTCCCAGAGGCTGACGCGATCTTCCTCGTACTTCAACGACGGGTAGGTGTGGTACTTCATTCCGTCGTCTTCCCGGTAGCGGCTGCATTCGAAGGACAGGGCCAACGTGAGCACCTCACCATAAACTGGTTGGCCGTTGCTGCGGGCCTCGGCAATGACGTCCAGGCCGTCTTTGGCGGTCACGTGGACGAAGTACATCCCGGCGCCGGTGCGTTCGGCCATCCGGGTCACATGGCGAAAGGCCAGGTCTTCCACTGCCTTGGAATGGATCAGGTGAGCGTTATGCCAGTCCCACTGGTCCCGCTGTTGGGCCATCAGGTAGTTGTACATCACGAGTTCATCGTCTTCACCGTGAACTGCCAACATGCCGCCATGCCGGGATACTTGCTCCATCAGGTCATACAGGCGGCCGGTCTCCAAACGTCCTCCGGGGGTCAGTGTGCGGCCTTCATTTCCGGGAGGACGGATGTCGGTGGTGAATATCTTGACGCTGGGGAATCCGGCAGAGACCAACTCGCCGAACCGCGCTATGGAGTCGGGGGTGTTCGAATTACGGTAGATGACGTGGGTGGTGTAATCGGTATAGGCCTGACCCTGCCAGACGGACATGAAATCGTGGACCCCTTGGGCCAGATCACCCTCGTTGTTCACTGGAGTGAAGTCGACCACGGTGGTGGTTCCGCCCCAGATCGCTCCCAAAGAGTGCACGGCAGGTCCGGCGTTGGGTGTTCCGGGCACCAACTCCCGCAGTCCGTCTTGCACGTTGGCGGCGGCGTGGGCGTGGGCCTCAACGCCACCGGGTACGACGATCTTGCCTGTTGCGTCGATGACCCTGACGCCTTCAGCTGGCAGGACTCCGGGCATGGCGACAGCAGCGATCGTCTCGCCCTCCAAGCCGATTTCCCATTCGCCGACTCCGGCGGGTGTGACCACTGTTCCGCCTTTGATGACTGTATCGATCATGGCGCGGCTCCTTTGGTAGCGTTTTGATAATAGAGTGCCGGGGCAAGGAAACATCACGTTTTCAGGCGGGCCGCGTTAGGCACTCTCCAGAATCACAGCAGAATCCCAGCTCGCTCTACGAGAAGCCCGCCTATTCTAGCACCAAGGGTAAAAAATTGTGGACCTTGGGCCTTGCGTCTATAATCTTCTCTGCGTCCCGGTTATTCGGGTTATATACCGCCCCACACGGGTAGGAGGAGGCTAGATATGCCAGAAGTGCTTATTCAGGCGCCGACCGAGAAGGTATTTGAAGCGATGTGCGACTTGACCCGGCACGCGGCTTGGGCGCCCAACGAAATCGTCATTAAGGCCGAGCAGGAGGGCCCTCCTCAACTGGGCCACACCTACACTTCGTCCTTGAAGGGCAAAACTCCCGACCGGCTGACCATCACTGGAATGAAGCCCAACGAAAGCTTCTAGTTCCACTCGGTATTGGCCAACAAATGGGAGTTCGATTTCGAGATGACGGTGTCGCCGCAAGGCGAGGGCAGCCTTGTCACCCGCTCCGGCCGCATAACGAAGATCCCGTGGTTCATGTCTCCCATTCGGCTCGTGGTGGCGGCCGCAGGGCCGATGTTAGAAAAGAAGCTGTTGAAGGGAATGAAGGCCGACCTTGAAGGCTCCGGTTAGCCGCCCTCTACTGCCAGTTCTTGGACTTGGGTAGATTCTCCATGCTAGGCATGGGCTCCACGTGCTGGGTCACTATGTTCATGGTGCCATCCCGGCGCGAGACCTGACCTCGGATGACCAGCAGCGGCTCTCTGATGACCTGACGATACTTGGCGAATTCACCGGGCCACACCACCAATGGGATGTGTCCGAACTCATCCTCCAGCGTGAGGAAGACCGCCTTGGCCAGGGGACGTTGCCGGCGTATCACCAGTCCGGCAACCGTGACAATGTCTCCGTCAGCCTTGTCTTCCACTTCGCGGCTGGATATGATTCCTGGCCGTAGGTGGGGCCGGGCCAGGGCCATCAGATGTCCCTCGGGGTAGAGCCCCATGATGCGGTATTCCTCGCCCATGGTCTCCCACTGGCTCTGCTCGGGCAGTTCCGCCATGTCCTGTTCCACGGGCAGGAGCAAGGGTTGTTGAGTGTTGATAGGACGATAGCGCAGGCCCACCTCCCACAGGGTCTGCCGCCGGCCCGTCTTTCCGGTATTCCCTGACGCTGCTGTTAATGAATCAAAGGCCCCGGCGGTCACCAGGTTCTCGATCGCCTCCCGCTGCAGCCCGGTGCGTTCCATGGCGTCGGCCAGGTTCTTGAAAGATCCTCCACTGTCTCTGGCCGCCACCGCCTGAGACGCTGCGGAGTCTCCCATGCCGCGAACGTAGCGCAGCCCCAGCAAGAGGCATTCGTCCTTGATGGTGCATCTCTCACGGCTGTGGTTGATATCGGGATTCAAGATAGTGATGCCGTGGCGTTTGGCGTCTTCCTTAAGCGTCTCAGTATTGTAGAAACCCATGGGCTGCTGGTTGAAGATTGCAACGTAGAACTCCAGCGGGTAGTAATACTTGAGCCAGGCCATGTGGTAGGCCGTCGCGCCGAAGGCAAAGGCATGGGACTCAGGAAACATGTAGTGGCCGTTGAACTTCTTGAAGATCCTCTGGGCCGCATCTTCAGGGACGCCCAACCCAGCGGCCCCGTCCCGGAACTTCTCCCAGTAGTGGCTTATCAGGGCCTCGTTGTTGCGGCGTCCGAAGGCCCGGCGCATCTGGTCCGCTTCCAATGACGTGAAGCCGGCCAAGTCCATGGCCACATGGTTCACTTGGTCTTGGAACAAGATGATGCCCCAGGTGCGCTCCAAGGCCCGCTTCTCCAGGGGGTGGTCATACTCCCAGGGCGTCCCCTGGGAATAGCGCTGGATGAACTGACTGACACCGTCGTTCACGCCTACGCCCGGACGCACGGCGCCCACCTCGTAAGCCATCTCGGTCAGGTTCGATGGTTTAAGCCTCGGGGTGGTCTGCATCTGGGCAGCCGACTCCACCTGGAAGATGCCGATGGTGTCGGCTAGATGTATGGTCTTGTAGACCGCTTGGTCGTCGCAGTCGATGCGGCTCAGGTCGATGTATTTGCCTCCCCGTTCTTCGATGAGCAGCAGGCAGTCTTGCATCTGGGATAGTGCGCCTAGAGCCAGAAAGTCTATCTTCACAAAGCCAGCCTGGTCGATACTGTCCTTGTCCCAGTGGCAGATGTAGCGGTCGGCGATGGCTGCTTGCTGCACCGGCACGATGTCGATGAGGGGAGACGAACTGATGATCATGCCGCCGGGGTGCTGGGCCAGGTACTTGGGAAAGCCGTCCAACTGGGCCGCCAGATCGATGAGGTCTCGCCAGCCCGGTGCGTCGACTTTGTCCTGGTACTCGGGCAGTTGGAGCATCTCCAGTTCCAGTTCCTTGGCATCGTGGGAGTCGACCCGCTTGGCGAGTTTGTCCACGCCCTGAGCGGGCAGACCCAGAGCCTTGCCCAAGTCTCGGACTGCGCCCCTCATCTGATAAGTGCTAATCATGCCGGTCAAAACAGCCCGGTCCCAGCCCCACTTTTGGTGCACTCGAATGATGAGTTCCTCGCGGATGTTGCGGGGAAAATCCAGGTCGATGTCGGGCACCGAGCCCAGGTCGTCGGACAGGAACCGGTCCAAGGACAGGTTGTATTTCAGGGGGTCTATGTGGGAGAGGCCAATCAGATAGCCCACCATCATGGCCACCGAAGAGCCCCGGCCCCGGCCCGGTGGACGTTCTTCCAGGGGTATCTCGGCATCGCTCAAACCCATCTCGATCATGATCTGGCGGGCCATCTGGATGATCTCGTAATAGATGAGGAAGAACCCCGCCAGGTTGTGTTTCCCAATGAGCCTAAGCTCCTCTTGTAGGCGATCTTGGACTTTTTGATTCATACCGCCGTAGCGACGCTCAGCAGCCTGGCGGCACAGGTCTTCCAGATGGCTCTGGGCAGTGGCCCCCTCGGGAACCGGGTAGTCCGGAAACCTATAGGCCAGGTCTTTGGTCAGGTCGAATGAACAGCGCTCGGCGATTCGGAGAGTATTCTTGATTGCCTCGGGGCATTTGGCGAACAGAGCGGCCATCTCTTCCGTGGATTTCAGGTAGAACTGGTTGTTGGCCCGGCGCTCTTTGTGGGTCTCCTCCAAGCTGCGGTTGTGCTTGATGGAGACCAGGGCGTCCTGCAGCCGGTGCCGCTCCGGCACGTGGTAATGGACGTTGTTGGTGGCCACCGTGCCGACGCCCAACTTGCGGGCCAGGTCGATGAGCCGCCGGTTGCGCTGGACATCTCCCTGCACCAGGTTCTGCTGTAGTTCAACAAACACGTTGTCCGTTCCGAAGCAGTCCAGGTACTGCCGAAGTTGGGTTTCGGCTTCAACGTAGCGGCCCTCCGTCAAGAGACTTGGCACCCGTCCGGAGCGGCAGCCGGTGAGCAAGAGCAGACCATTGACCCGGTCGGGCAGATACTTCAGGTCCAAGGCCGGATTTCTGCGGTCGCCGGCGATGTAGGAGTAGGAGATGAGGTTGGAAAGCTGACTATAGCCCTCCTGGCTCTCAGCCAAGAAAGTTAGATGGGAGCCGTCTTTACCGTTCTCCCCGTCTTTAATAGTCAACTCAGCGCCGGTGATGGCCTGAATATCCAGGGTCTTGGCCACCTGCGCGAAGTGCATGGCCCCGCACAGATTGTCGTGGTCGGTCAAAGCCAGCGCCCGGTACCCCAGATCGCAGGCGCGCACCAGCAAGTCCTCCACAGAGGAGGCGCCTTCCTGGAAAGAGTAGTTACTATGGCAATGGAGTTCGGCGTACATAAGTTAGGTGTCAGCTATCAGCGTTCTGCCGTCAGCTTTCTGTGTTGGCTTTTTAGGGTTTGGATGAAAGATGTGAGCATTTTTTAATTTCTGTGGTATTGCTGTGGTGAGGGGCGGAAATCCCCCTAACCCCCTTTACGAAAGGGGGGACTGGTGTCATTCCTCATAAAGATGCTGGCGAAAACCACGCAAGACTTCCCAGTTTCTTTTAAGACCGGCACGTAAGAAAGACTACTCACAGATCGGTCACCCCCCTTTCGTAAAGGGGGGCAGGGGGGATTTCAGCGCCTCCACTACAGCCCAAACCACTGCATCCAAGCCCTGTAACACTTGCTGATTGGTAAACCGGAGCACTCGCAGTCCCTGACTCTTCAACGACTCATCGCGGTGGGCGTCGTTCTGGGCAAGGGTAGGGTCTTGGTGCTGCAGACCATCCACCTCCACCACTAGTCTGCCTGCAGGAGCATAAAAATCCACGATGTAATTTCCTATAGGTTTCTGCCGGTAGAATTGCACGCCATAAAGTTGTTTCCTGCGCAACCGCGACCAAAGTAGACGCTCACATGCAGTCATTTCAAAACGTAACTGCCTGCTGATGGGCTTCAAATTATTTTTGTAGCTGAGCATCATTCACCCCCCTTTCTGCAAGTACCATTGGGCGTTTGTCTGGTCTTGGAAGATGGTTAGGCGCCTATCGGTTTGAGTTGTTATCTGGTAGTAGCGGCGGGATATTGGGCGTTCGCGCCACCATTCGTCGTCCACCTGCCATAGGTCATTGATGGAGGCGATGGCCAGGGGTTTGTGCGCCGGGTTTTCACTCTGTTGCGCTGGCCGGTGGGAACGGGTTGGACGGTTTGATCTGATGGGCGGCATGGTGACGGCGGCAGGTCTCCCAGCGCTGTCTTCAACAACCTCTATGGGAACCGGCAGATTCAAGGAGCGAAACTGCAGACTCCCAGCCTCAGGGTTTACGGCCTTAGAACTCGATCTCTTGGCGGTTAAGGATCGAACGGCACCAGGGCCTGGCGTCTTTCTGGGATGCGCGACCATGGCTCTATCTCCTTCATCTGGTAGATGGGCGGTTTGCCGCCCAGTACAGCCTCCAATTGACGCATCATCTCCTTCAATTGCTCCTGTTTGCGGACGTCGGAGAAGAGGTTGGCTTGGATACCCGACTCGCCGGTGAATCCGGTCAGGGTGAGCTTCATGTCTTCCAGCGGCCCAGGCAGGGCCAAACTGTCCAAGCGGCTTTTCAAAGCGAACATGGCCCGGTCTCTGCTGCCCACCGCCTCCTTGAATCCAAAGCGTTTTACCCAGGGCGGCAGCCGGTACACGTGGCTTTCGATGGTGGCGATACGAACGTAGCGGCCACCGATCTCCGGCCGGGCAAAGGCGCGGCCCAGCAGCATACCCAGGGCCGTCAAGATCGGACTCCAAGTGACGGTGGGCGAGGGGAAAGTCATGGACTCTTCCACGGCCTGTTGCGGCCGGTGGGGGGTCAATAGGCTGTTGTCTATCCCATTGGCCAGTTGCCAGGCGCCCCTGCCTTCGGCCCCCAACTGGGCCTGGACCGCGCCCACCGGCAGGGCCGACAGTTGACCCAGAGTGTGAATGCCAAAACGGTGTAGGCGGGTTTTGTTGACCCAGGACAGGGGCAACAAGCCAATGGAAAGTTCGCTCAGAAAGGCCGCTACACCCGCTGAATCACGGGACACCCTGGTAGCGCGTCCGCCCTTGGTGGTCACCGCGGCAACGTAGGCCGGGAATTTTCCCCCTGCCACACCGACCCGAGGATTGAATTCTTGGGGCGCAGCCTGTAACAGCGAGGCGACGACCCGCGCCTCCCCACCGTACATAAGCTCCAAGCCTTCCAGCCCCACGTAGGCGCAACCCAGCCCGGCTTTTTCCACCACCGGGCTCCGCAGTTCCAGTGCCCGGACCAGCTTGTCAAAGGTCCCGTTGTAGTAGGGCGAGTCTGCCTGGAGCAGGAAAGCGTCTTTGCACCGCGCCACCGCCTCGGCAAGGGGCATCCCGGCGCCCACGCCCCGGGCTTCCGGCGAACTATCCAAAACCAGGTCCTTGGAGCCGTAACTTTCGGTGATTATCACGGGCTTTCCCCGTAGCTGGGGATAACGGCGTACCTCGGCTTTAACCGGAAGATGGGTGATCAGGATGCAGGCTATGGAGCGGTCTGTCATTGGCTTTAAATGTCTTGATCTGGGTTATGATATCGAGGCCGGTTACGACCATGATCTGAGGCTATTCCTCTAGTGGGCACGGATTATATAGAACGTTTGTGCGACATAACAATAACCGCAGGTCATCATCCTTAAACTTTGCTAAACTTTGCTCAAACAAATCTAAAACCACGGACGTGAAGATCTCTATTTTGGTCAGCCAAAAACCGGATCACCTTGAACTTATGTCAATTCCATCTATAATTTTTACAGGCAATTACTTCTAAAACTCATTTATTCTTCGCGTGACCCCCGTAAAACCTTCGCACGAAACACGTCAAACCCGGCGCGGTACCTGCCGTCCCGTTGGCGCACCTACCTGCGGCGCACCTAAAGGAATCTCCATGAAAAAGAAAAAATTAATGACATTAACCGGGATTCCCCAGATCAAACCGACCTGCTGGATATAGCTCTCCCTGGGATACCGCCAACGGTAATT
>JAQBXL010000114.1 GCA_027624135.1 Chloroflexota bacterium | reverse complement strand
GGCATACAACATAGCATTGCTACGGGAGCGGGACGTTGACCAACCCCGCAATCTGGCCAAGTCGGTTACTGTCGAATAGGTTCGATGCATGATTCAGGCCCGCCGCCAATACCGCCTGTAAGCTCAGACTGTGTGCTCAGATTCGACACTTTTGTTAACGATTGCGACGCCAATCTCGCATGGCCGTTGAATTGCCATTGATTCCTAACCAGATTCCTACATAGTGATTTGTCGGCGGATTGCAGTTATTTCTCCGCAGTGCAATCATGTTGATTACGCAATCCCCATTTGTTTCCCCCTATTGCCATTTGTTTCGGTTGCTTGTATAAGGACTTGCCCTAGATGTTTTCCAAGCTAAACCACCCATCGGTTTCCTACGCGGATTACCGCCCATTACTCGACCCCAAACTAGCCGATGATCTGGCTGCAGTGGCGAAAGAGATGGGCCGATTGAGGGTGTTGCACCTGAACAGCACAGCCACCGGCGGCGGGGTCGCCGAGATTCTGCAATCCATGGTTCCCTTGGGCAACTCCCTGGGCATCGAGACCGAACGCATAGTCATCAACCCAGACGCACCTGAGTTCTTTCAGGTGACCAAGAAGATCCACAACATGCTGCAGGGCGCCGACGGCGAACTTTCCCCTGATGAGCTGGATATATATTTCAGTTGCATCCAGAGGGTCGCCGAGGACATGCGGGCCAAGAATCTAACAGCTGACGTCTGGTTCGTGCACGATCCGCAGCTGTTGCCCTTGGCCAAGCTACTACCCAAGAAACAAGGTGAGACCTGGATCTGGATCTGCCACATCGACCTCACCACGCCCAACGCTTCTGTGTTGGACGCCTTGATGCCACTTACTGAGTACTACGATCAACTGATATTTTCCCAGACGGCCTATGTGCCCGATGGCCTGGCAGACAAAGTCCCGGTGGTGATCGCGCCTCCGGCCATCGACCCGCTGACAGTGAAGAACACTCCCATGGACCTGACTCAAGCCCAGAAAGTGGTCCGTGCCATGGGAATAGACACAGAGCGCCCGTTGATCACTCAGGTCTCGCGTTTCGACCTGTGGAAAGACCCTTGGGGGGTAATCGACGCCTATCGCATCGCTAAAAAGACGGTGCCGGGCCTGCAATTAGCCCTTTTAGGCCTGAGCCAAGCCACCGACGACCCAGAAGGAGCGGAAGTCTATAAGACCGTTTCAGACCACGCCAACGGTGATCCGGACATCCATATCTACTTCGACCCCAGCGAGATGCCGGTATCAGTGGACGAGGTGGTGAACGCAGTTCAGATGGCTTCCGAGGTGTTGATCCAGAAGTCTACCAGGGAAGGCTTTGGCCTCACCGTCACCGAGGGCATGTGGAAGGGCAAACCGGTCATCGGCGGCGACGCTGGCGGGATCCGTGTTCAGATAAACGACGGTGTCAGCGGATTTCTGGTTTCATCCCCCGAGCAGTGTGCTCAGAGATTGGTTGAACTGCTTCAAGACCAGAGTCTCCGGTCACGCATCGGCAAGGCGGCCAAAGAGAGCGTGCGCGAACGGTTCCTGCTGCCCCGGTTAGCGCTCGACTACCTGCGCACCGCCAGAGCCCACATGAACGGTCGATTACCAGCCACTAGCGGCGATTAGCGCTCCGTTCCCCTCAGGGCTGTTCCTCCCCAACCCGATGCACCCTGGCTGGTTTTCCAGCAACCTAGCTTGTTGCCTTACAGATGTTGGAGTAAAGTTTAGTCTGCCGTCTGAGTCGAGTTTGTGTCAGCGCAACTCGAGCCGACACAATGCGGTCTTGTTCGGCAACAAACTTGAAATCACATCTGATAAGTAAGAATTGGGATGAGTCTAGTCCGCGTAAAAGCCCCCGCAACCACGGCCAATATGGGTCCGGGATACGATTGTCTAGGCATGGCGCTCGACGTGTGGAATACCCTTGAGGTCGAGACGCTGGAGGCCGGCGAGCCGGTGGTCGAGATCTCAGGCCAGGGCGCCGGTGAACTTGCCACCGGACGGGACAACCTGGTCTACCGGTCCATGGAGTTTCTGTTCAAAGAGGCTGATCAGGACATGCCGGTTGTCCGAATCAGATGCGAGAACGATATCCCTTTGGCGAGGGGCATGGGCAGCAGCGCTGCGGCCATCGCCGGAGGCTTGGTGGCAGGCAATGCTCTCTGCTCCCAGGACTTCTCCGCCAACGAATTGCTGGAGATGGCGGCAACGATCGAAGGACACCCCGACAACGTTGCCGCTGCGGTGATGGGCGGGATGCAATTGGTCATCCTGGACGAAACGGATGACGGCCGACGGCTCTACACCATACCGATCAACGTGCCTCCTGAGATGCGCGCCGTGGTCTTTGTACCCGACGTGCGGATCGCCACGGACGACGCACGGGCCGTGCTACCAGAGAAAGTATCTATGGCCGACGCAGTGCATAATATGGGCCGCGTTGGGCTTCTGGTGGCTAGTATGACCACTAATCACCCGGAATACCTGTCTATCGCCACCCAGGACCGGCTGCACCAGCCATACCGCCAACCGCTGTTCCCAGCCATGAAGGTTATCTTCAAGGCGGCGCTGGACGCCGGCGCATTGGGGGTTTTCCTATCCGGCAGCGGCTCCACGGTGCTTGCCCTGACCCAAGGACGAGAGATGACGGTGGCCTATGAGATGGCCGAAGCCGCCCGGCAGGCCAGCGTGGAAGGCAATGTCCGCGTCACCCAGCCATCGCTGCGCGGCGCCCACCTGACCAGTCAAGAATAGTCATGCCACTCGTAGTTCACAAATACGGTGGGTCTTCGGTGGCCGACGCCGCAAAGATACAGAACGTGGCCCGGCGAATCGCCGAAGTAAGCAAGAACGGCACTGGCGTAGTAGCAGTGGTTTCAGCTATGGGCGACTCCACTGATGATCTGATCGAATTAGCCCGTTCCGTCTCCAAGCAGCCCAGTCCCCGAGAGTTGGACCTGCTGCTCTCCACCGGAGAGTTGGTGTCCTGCACGTTGCTAACCATGGCCCTTAAGGACTTGGGTCGAGAGGCGGTGAGCCTTTCTGGTTCCCAAGCGGGTATCCACACCGACACCAGCTACGGTCGGGCCCGGATCGACCGGGTGGACACCGCCCGGATGTTGAAGGAGTTGGGCGAGGGCCGCATCGTGGTGGTTGCAGGATTCCAGGGCATCACCGAAGACGAAGACATCACCACGCTGGGCCGGGGTGGCTCAGATACGACGGCAGTGGCCTTAGCAGCCGCTCTGGAGGCCGACCGGTGCGAGATATACACCGATGTGGACGGCATCTACACCGCCGACCCCAGAATAGTGCCCGAGGCCCGCAAACTGGACGAGATCGGCTACGATGAGATGCTGGAATTGGCCAATTACGGGGCCAAGATGCACCCTCGGGCAATAGAGCTGGGATCGGTATACCGGGTTCCGATATACGTGGCCTCCAGCTTCAACCAAACACCCGGAACCTTGATACACGACCTGATACGCGAGAATGCGGACAAGAAAGAGATGGAAAACAGAATCAAAGTAACCGGCATCGCCTGCACCACCAATGTGGCCAAGATTACTGTGCGTAGCGTCCCGGACCGTCCTGGGGTTGCCGCCGCGCTCTTTGAGCCGTTGGCCCAATCTGGGATCAGCGTGGACACCATCGTCCAGAACACCGGTGAGGACCGTACCACCGACATCAGCTTCACCGTGAGCGGCGACGATCTGACAGCCGCTTTGGCAAAGGTGGGCGAATTAACCAAAGGGATCGGTGCGGCGAGCATGACCAGCGCGGCCAACCTGGCGGCAGTTAGCGTCGTCGGCTCGGGGATGCAACACACCCCTGGCTATGCTTCGCGCATGTTCCGGGTATTGGCCGACGGCAACGTTAACATCGACATGATCACCACCTCTGAGATTCGCATCTCCTGCATCATCAAAGCAGAACAGGCTCAGGAAGCGGTTAGGCTCCTGCACCGAGGCTTTAGACTGGACGAAATCGAATAACGCAGATCTTCATCGTTCCCAACCTTATTCCCAACCTTCGCCCTTGACCCATCGGCGCTCGGTTCTCCCGTTCCTGGTTCAACTCGTTTTCGGTTCAAACCGTATCGATTAATACCGCATTGTTTAATCCGTATTGTTAATTAAGGAAGTTGGCCCCTTGCCTCAGCCGTATTTATCAGTCGTGATTCCCGCCTTCAACGAAGAATCGAGGATATCCGACACCCTCTCGCAAGTGGTCGAATTCCTTAAGTCTAAGGACTACGCGTGGGAGGTGCTGGTGGCCGACGATGGCAGCCAGGACCACACCGCTCAGATAGCGGAGCAGGTAGCCGAAGATCAAGCCAACGTACGCATCCTGCGCCTGCCTCACCGGGGCAAGGGCTGGGCGGTAAAGAACGGCATGCTCGCAGCACTAGGAGAATATCGACTGCTCTGCGACGCCGACCTATCGGTCCCAATCGCCCAGGTGGAGCGCCTCTTGCCTCCCCTGGTTCCGGGTTCTGACATCGTGTTGGGCTCTCGCGAGGCTCCAGGCGCCGCCCGCTTTGGCGAACCGGCACGCCGCCATCTTATGGGCCGTGTCTTCAATTTCCTGGTCAGCCGTCTTGCCGTATCTGGCCTAGCCGACACCCAATGCGGGTTCAAGTGCTTTCGGGCAGAAGCGGCCCAAGAACTCTTCAATAAGCAGACCATGGACGGGTTCTCATTCGATGTTGAATTGCTCTACCTGGCGCACAAACAGGGGCTGAGCCTGGCTGAAGTAGGTGTGGACTGGTATTATCGGCCCCAGAGCAAGGTACATCCCGTGCGAGATTCTTTGACCATGACTCTGGATCTGCTCAAGATCCGCTGGCGGCACCGGCATTTGGAATAGCCCGTTCCAGCACTACCTCCAACATTGAAAGATCCAATATTTAAGCCCCTAGAACCTTCAAATTTTCATGTGAATTAAGGCTTGACCTATGGCTATAGGATAGAGAAACTACTACATAGAACCTAGGCATAAACCGAGACTAAGCAGAAATCAGACCGCCAGGCCGCATTATTGGTCAGCGGGCTCTCGTCACAGAATCTTTGTCTCGGCCTGCCTGGCAGTGATGTGGGACCCCATCGGGGGTACGGTTGATGGGAATTCAATACCGATCAGGAGACGGGATGGACTCTGAATCCATGCGGACACCCGGCAGCGCCAAGTTAAAGCGAGACCTGGGCCAAAAAGCGGTGAATCTTGCCATTCAAGGTGACTGGTTACGCTCAACCGAGGTTAATAAAGCCATCCTCGAGTTGTTTCCCAACGACGTTGAGGCCATGAACCGCCTGGTTAAGGCGTTGATCGAGTTGGGCAGCTATGTTGACGCTAGAGCCGTTTTGGATCGGGTCTGTGAGACGGCCCCCTACAACAACATCGCCAAGAAGAACCGGGCCCGGCTGGACCAATTAGCCGCCAGTCCCGGCGCCGCTAAGATGACCAAGAAGACCACCGGAGCGACGCCGGTATTCCCGGTATTCATCGAAGAAAGTGGCAAATCTGGCACCACCGTACTGCGCAAGACCGCCGGCAATAAAGCAGTGCTACACCTTGCCCCCAGCGATCACGTCGTCCTGTCTACGGAGAAAAACACTGTGACCGCGCGCACATTAGACGGGCAGCTTCTCGGTCAGGTAGAACCCAAGTTGGGCAATCGGCTGGCTCGGCTGATGAACGGCGGCAACAGATACTCCGCTGCAGTGGTAACGGTGAACGAGCAGGGAGTCTCCATCATCGTGCGGGAGACATTCAAGCACGGCAGTCTTCAGAACGTTTGCTCATTCCCGACCAAGGCCATGGGGGAAAACCCAGCGATCCTGAACAAGCCCGTGGCACGGTTCACGAGAGATGAGGATGTGAACCAAGAATCGGACTCAGACTCGGATCTGGACGATGATGACGAAGAAGACGAAGATGACCACGTCATCGTGGAAGAGGATATAGACACTGGGGTGTCTGATTACGAGTAGCGCCGCCCCATCTCCACACACACGATCTAGCGGCTAAGGCCGCCGGCACGCTAGAACTAATATATGTTCCAGACCTCGATCTCCCCGCCTTCAGCCTGGACCCACAGACTTCTTCCAAAACAAAGCGTTCTAGGCGCGATGTACGTTCATCGTCATCAACGACAAGAATCGTAATCTCGCCTGGGATTGGGCTTTCGTCCGATTCAGTAGGGTCCGACACCATCGTAGAGAACGCCTCCAATAGGTCCAGCTAGTTGAAATGCTAGCATAGAATATTCTAAAAAAGAAGCCGATTTGCTTATTGCAATTTGCAAAACATCGTGTTCCAACAAGGGAAAATGTCCGTTTGGAGCTGCCTGTTCTCCTTGGGTCTTGCCTAGCCACAGTTAGCCATATAGAATGTTGCATTGTCGCTCGATAAACAACCGATATGATTAGGAGGACAAGTGATTGGAAGTACTAGGTTGTCACCTCTTGTTGGAATTAAGGGATTGTAACTCCGGACTACTCAACGACCTTTCTTATATTCGCCAGGCGATGATAGAAACGGCCCAAGACGTAGGCGCGACCATCGTCGGCGAATCTTTCCATCACTTCTCTCCCCAGGGCGTCACCGGCATATTAGCCATCGCCGAATCCCACATCTCGATTCATACCTGGCCCGAGTATGGCTATGCCGCGGCGGACATCTTCTCCTGCGGGACCTCTTTCCTGCCCAGGGAAGCAGCGATAAAGCTTGCCAACGCCTTGGAATGCCAGAACCCCGATATTACTGAGATTCAACGGGGCCTGGCAGTCCAGGAGGCTGTAGGACTCTAAACGAGCCTACTTTCAAGATGGACATGTCCGGCAACTGGTTTATCGAGAGCGTCCACCCTGAACTTTCAGTCATGCTGAAGGTGCGCCAAGTCTACTACTCAGGCCAAACGGCGTACCAGAAGGTCGAAGTGATCGACTCAGAACTCTTCGGCCGGAGCCTCATCCTGGACGGCAAGACTCAGTCTACCGAACGGGATGAACATATCTACCACGAGACTCTGGTCCATCCCGCAATGCTCTGCCATCCACAGCCAAAACAGGTCTTCATTGGCGGCGGCGGAGAAGGCGGTACGCTCCGCGAAGTATTGGCTTACAAGTCTGTGGAGCGGGCCACAATGATCGATCTGGACCCGGAGGTTGTGGAACTCTGTCGCAAGTATCTTCCCAACCATCATCAGGGTAGCTTCGACGATCCCCGGACCAACCTGATCCATGAGGACGCCCGCGGTTATCTGGAAAACACTTCCGATTACTACGACGTCATAATTTTGGACCTGGTCGACCCGCTAGAAGGCGGGACTGCTGCGCTCCTTTACACTCAGGAGTTCTATTCCATCGCCAAAGCCCGCCTCAACCCCGGCGGTGTCTTGGTGACCCAATCGGGTCCAACGGGATTGCTGAATTACACTGAGTGTTTCACCACGATCTTCAATACGCTCGGCACGATCTTCGGCCATGTAAAGGCTGCCCAAGTGCATATCCCCGCATTCCAGACCCTATGGGGTTTCACGATCGCTTCGGATACGCCTCTAACCTATACCACCGACACCTCAGAAAGTGAGATCGATACCGAGGTGGCCAGAAGGTTGTCCAAGCCACTGAAGTACTACGACGGGGGGAGTCACCGCAACATGTTCGCCCTTACTCGGTTCCAGAGGGAAGGCCTGGAAAGGGAAACGCGGGTCAACCGCGACTCTGACCCGGTATATATGCACTAGGCCGACGGCTTCACAGAAATATCTTCCTAGAAACATCAGTCATACCGGAGTTTCCTGGCAGATGGGGAAGGCCGAGGGATAGGCCAGCCAAAGGGAACTTAGAGCGGCACGGATTCTGGAAAGCGGTATCGAGGCTTCGCGGTGCCGATTTCCGGTTCTGTGGCACCACGAAGCAGGTCTTGGACCAACAGGACGGCATCTTGTGCCAATAGACATCGGAGAAAGGCGTACACCAAACTGACCATGACCAGCAGCGTCAAGCGGTTCCCCCAGAACCAGAGGCGAGGACTTTCCATGGCCAGGTCGGTCATACACGCTCGGTAACACATCTCCACCTGCCAACGCCAGGGCGGCGTGGATGGCTATCCGCGAAAAGACCGGAGTTACCGGTTCATCTCATACCGTCAAGGCGAATCACACCTCGACGTCATACCGCTGGGACGTGATGATGAAGCCCCGTCGGTTGAAGTCGACGACATTTCGGCGCGGCGACGGGAGTTCTAAACTCCGCAAACTCCTGAGTCGCACGACGTTTCTAAGAGCTGCAGTTGGCCATGGTCCGTTGGAATGTCGATCGCTTCCGCCAACAGCCGCCGGCCTGGGTTTATATAGAGCATCCGCCCGGCACTAGATCTCTTGTGACGGATAGCTTCATCTGCGGCGATTCGACCCATCCCAGAGGCCCTTGCGTCCGAGGGATTCAGTCCTAATGGGCAATCCCGGCTTAGCAGTTGGTGCTATCTTCGGACAACCGGGGACTGTTATAAGAGCACGACCATTCTCAAGAGGAGAATTCATGAAGACTAGCCAGGGCAATCGAAAGGTGATGGTGGTGGACGACGATGAATTCATGATAATGAATTACAAGATAATGCTGATCGAAAACGGATTTGACGTTGCCGAAGCAGCCAACGGCCTAGAGGCCATTTCCGTTTACAAGGATTTCCAACCAGACATCGTATTGATGGACATCAATATGCCCGAGATGGATGGGCTGGCCGCCTTGAAGGAAATCAAAAAGATGGACCCCGACGCGAAAGTGGCAATGGTCACCGCCACGAGCCAACAAGCTCTGGTCATAGAGGCTAATAAATCCGGAGCTATCGATTTCCTGCTCAAGCCCTTCGACCAGGAACAAATTCTGGGAGCCGTCAAAAAACATCTGACTTAGTCAGACTCGGCCCCGGCGACCTAAGCTGAGCGTCCATTCGGAGCCATCCGACCGTCACCGGTCCTTCAATTTCCAGCAAGACTCGGTATCCGTTCGCCAGGTCGTGAGGGTAGTCCATGGTCCTCCGGTACCCGTTGCTCTCCGACTTGCCACTGTGCACACAGTACTTGCCGGTAATGATTGCTACCCTATCGCCGCGAGAAAGCTCAAACCGCCTTCTCGCTCTCTTCCCTTTAATGGCGTCAAGAGCCTCCTACTTAGGGTGCCGTAACGGAGCCGCCGCCTCGGAGCAAACCTGGTGAACCAAACATGAGTCATCCCGGAGTTTGGTAAAAAGCTAAAACTCGTATAAATATTGCTTGCAAGAAAAGAC
>JAQBXL010000113.1 GCA_027624135.1 Chloroflexota bacterium | reverse complement strand
CTGGAAGGGTACGCCTTTCTTTACGACCGGCGTCACTCAATTTCCACAACTTCTGATATTAGCTCCGGGCGGCGCCAACGGTATCGGGCGCGCCTATGTCGAATCACTGGCGCGGGAAGGGGCACATCTAGTAATCGCAGACGTGGACAAGTCGTCCGGGCGGGAGCTTGCAGAGTCTATCGTTGCATCCGGAGCGCAAGCTTTGGCGATTACCACCGATGTTTCCGAACTGGCCGATGTTGAGCGTATGGCCAGAGATACAGCCGAGAGGTTCGGCCGCATCGATGGACTGGTAAATAACGCAGCGTTCTACCAACGGCCTACCGTAATGGCGAGGGTTTCGTTCGAACAGATACCCTTGGACGAATGGGACCGCATGATGTCGGTCAACCTCCGTGGGGCATTTCTTTGCTGCCGGGCGGTAGTGCCTTTCATGAAGCTCCAGGGATCGGGGAAGATCGTCAACATATCATCCAGCACCATTTACTATGGTGGGAACTTCGCGGCCCATTACGTTACCTCCAAAGCCGGGATAATAGGCCTCACCAGGTCTCTAGCCCGCGAATTAGGAAGCCTCAACATCACGGTAAACGCTATTGCGCCCGGACTCACCCTGAGCATTGACGATCCGCCAGGGGAATTCGAGGAGAATAACGCACGGCGCGTGAGGGTTCGGTCAATCAAGCGAAACCAAGTACCGGCCGACCTGGTGGGTTCATTGACTTATTTGCTCTCTTCGGAGAGTGATTTTATGACCGGCCAGACCATGGTGGTCGACGGCGGAGCGCGAATGATCTAGTTCGGTCAGCGATCTACGACAAAATTAAGGCCGCCAAGTGAGCCGTGGCGGCCTTATCTGCTTCAAGCGGGCGGCTGACTGGTTAGTCCGCGGCGCTAGGTGCTCCGGAACGGGCAAAGGCAGTCCGCAGAGCAGCTGACGCCTCATCCACCGCCTGCTGGCCCTTGTCGACTGCCCCCATGCTGAAGAAACCGTGAATCACGCCGTCGTAGCGGGTCGCAGTGGTCTCCACGCCGGCCTCTTCTAGCCGCTTTGCATAGGCCTCCCCTTCGTCCCTGAGGGGATCGTACTCTGCCGTGATTACCAATGCGGCAGGTTGCCCGGCCAGGCTGTTCGCCTGCATCGGAACCGCGTAGGGGTTGGTCGCATCCTCTTTTCCGCTCAGGTATTGGTCCCAGTACCACTCCATTGTGGTCTTGGTCAGGGAATAGCCTTCGGCGTTCTCACCGTATGACACCGTCGTGAAGTTGACGTCGGTCACGGGATACACCAGAAGCTGCAAGGCAATCTCAGGACCACCCCGGTCGGCGGCCATCAAGGCTATTCCTGCAGCCAAGTTGCCACCGGCGCTGTCTCCACCAACGGCTAGGCGAGATGGGTCGGCGTTGATGCTGGAAGCGTTATCCACCGCCCAGGTCGTAGCTGACCAGCAGTCTTCGGCGGGGCCTGGAAACTTGGTGTCCGGTGCAAGTCGGTAGTCCACGGAGACTACTAAGCATTGCCCGCCCACGCACAGGTTACGAGCCGTTCCATCGGCTGAATCTAGGTCGCCGACAACCCAGCCGCCGCCGTGGTACCACGCCAAGATCGGGAAGGGACCATCACCCTCCGGAGTATAGATGCGTACGGGAACGTCTCCATCGGGGCCGGGGATGGCGCGGTCTTCCACCTTGGCCACCTCGGGACCGGGGGAGCGAGGCCGCAGCTTTGCGTTGGCCCTTGCATGAGCCGGGCTGACCGTATAAGCCGCGGGAAGCCCCAGCGCCGCCACTTGTTCCATGACTTTAATGACTTGTGGATCTAACGGCATATCACACCTCTTTATGTTTTGGGTCGAATCTCTTCGGAATGATCTACAAGATCGGGAGCTAAACCCTGAACGCGGCGAAGCACTTGCTGGAGGATTCGGGAATCCAGATTTTGGTTAAAGCATTATAGCCTGTGCGCAGTGGCGATCAACTCCCTGGCGAATCCCGCTCGTGGCTATTTCTTGAGGCTGGCCTGCCATTCTTCGCGGGGTGGAACTTCTTCGCCGACAACATACAGATAGTAGTAACAGCCCATCTCACCCAGAAATTTGAATCTCTTGCGCAGGTCTTTGACCAGGCTGGGGAAATCACCGTGGGAGCGGAGATATTTCTGGAATCCCCCGTATTCGGAGTCCAGATCCAAGAGCACCTGGGCGTTGCTCACGATAGATTCCAGCTTGCGGCGGTTGCGGATGACCCTGGTGTCTTGGGTGAGCAGATCGATCTCCGAGGTGGTCATGCCGGCAACCTTGGCTGCGTCGAACCCGTGGAAAGCCTCTCGGATCCCAGGCCACTTGGATTCGACGATCTTGTACGACATACCAGACTGAAAGACCACCTTGCTCATGATCTCAAGGTAGTCGCCGGGGCTTTTGGGGTTGATCCTGTCTGGAGCCCGCATCTCGGGCATCCTATCCTCCTGCGAACCGATGGCGGATAGCCAACGACTAGTCCACGGTCAATACGATCTTGCCGAAATTGGCGTTAGTCTCCATGTATCTGTGAGCTTCGGCGACCTCTTCCAGTGGGAAGGACCGGTCCACCACAGGCTTCATGCTGCCCGACGCCAAATGGGGCAGGACGTGACGCTTGAACTGGGCGGTCACCGCGAGTTTTTCCTCTAGGGTGCGACCCCGCAAGCCCGTTCCAATCACCTGCAAGCGTTTGGCCAGCAACCGTCCAAGTTCCACTTCAACGCGGCCGCCGCCCATCAGTCCAACCTCAACCACCCGGCCCAGGACGGCCATGGATGCGATGTTCTGGTCCCAATATGGCCCGCCGATGAAATCTATCAACACATCGACGCCAGCGCCGCCTGTGACGTCTTTGATCACTGCCGAAAAATCTTGCTCATGGTAGTTGATGCCCACGTTCATACCCAATTCGGCCGCCCCAGCCAATTTCTCGGCGGAACCGGCAGTGCCGAACACGAACGCCCCAGCTCTATGGGCCAACTGTACCGCTGCGGTGCCGACTCCGCTTCCGGCGGCATGGATCAGAACGCTCTCGCCCATCTGAAGATTGCCCCGGTTGAACAAGGCGTCGTAAGCGGTGAAAAACACCTCTGGGGTTGCTGCGGCTTGGATGAAATCCCATCCATCAGGAATCGCTATCGCCATTCGGTGGTGGGTGACGACGCGGCTGGCATAGCCCCCTCCGCCCAACAGGCCAAACACCCGGTCTCCCTTGGCCATACCGATCACCCGGTCGCCAGCTTCAAGAACGACTCCGGCGAACTCCAAGCCGGGAATATCCGAAGGGCTGCCGGGAGGCGCTGGATAGCCGCCTTCCCGTTGCAGGGTGTCGGCGCGGTTCAGGGCGGTCGCTTTCACGCCGACTAGGATGTCGTCAGGGCCAAAGCTCGGGTCGTCGACCTCCATCACTTTCAGGACGTCGGGGCCACCGGGTTCGGTGATAACGGCTGCACGCATCAATAATTCCTCGTGTCGCTGGAGTAGGGTCAATGCCATTCCTGATTTCGGAACAGTTTATCACCGCCGCTGGGACGCCGCAGCAACGTAACGGCAGGACAACAAAACCCCCGGCATGAGGATCGACCAGAAATCTGATCCTCATGCCGGGGGTTCCTCTCGGGAAGCCAGCCCGCCGCTACCCGGCGGTGATGTGGTCGTCGATGCGCTGCATCAGGTCGATGATATCCGGCATGGCGGGACCATAGCGGTCAGCGTCGTCGATGCCGTAGCCCTTGTGGTAGGCGGATCGGAAGTTCGCGATCGCGCCTCCGGCCCCCGTGACAGAGGAGTTGCCCTCATCCCAGATCCCGCCGTGAATCAGGTCGGGCATGGAACTGGGGTCGCGAAAGACGTTCTTGGGGTCGCCTCCGTCCTCCACTATGCGCATCTGCTCCTCGAACTGGCGACGCATGAATACTATTGGCAGGTCGGTCCGTCCCAAATGCTCTGCGGTCCGGTCATAGATATCACCCTGGGAGACCCAGGCGTGGGCATCCTGGGCTAGCACGAAGTCCCACAGCGGCCGGCCGTTCTCGTCGAAGATTGGGATGTCATAGTAGGGAATGAAGTCCTGCTCGCCGGCATCCACCGCTTCCGGGGCCATGTAGCAGCCGTAGGCGATGTGGTAGGTATTGGTGTCGTCGATGGGCACCCGGATCTGGAACTCCTGCCGCACCTGTCCGGGTCCGCCGGTCTGGGTGTAGAAAGGAAAGATGACCGTCGAGTGCCGGCTTTGGCGGTCTTTGTCGGCCCCTAGGGCTTCGGAGTAGTTGATTCCTTTTTCCATGCCATACTGGGTCTCATGGGCGTAGAGAGAATCGATGCCTCGCCCCATGTCGATCCTTGAATGTAAAGTGGACATCTGCCGGTCTTTCGTCCGCTCCTCCAGCTTGCCCTGCTTCTCTAATATGTATTTGAAGGTGTGGCCGTGGAGATAGACGCTGTGGGCCGGGTCGCCAGTGTTCTCGTGGCATTGAAGCCAGTTGCAGGCCAACTCGGAGATTCCGATCTGGCGGATGGCATTGGGCATCACGAACAGATCCCAAGGCGGGAGCAAAGGAACCGGCTGCGGGCCCATATAGGCCCAGACCAAGCCTCCCATCTCCTGCACCGGGTAGGAGCCAATCTTGACCTGATCTTTCAGCTTGTTGGTGGGTAACTCCAGAGGAGTGTCGATGCACTGGCCGTTGGGTGCGAACATCCAACCGTGGTAGCAGCACCGAAGGCCGTCTTCGTCGGGGATGCCATATTTCATCATGGCCTGGCGGTGGGGGCAGCGTTCGCCCACCAGACCAAGGTCGCCCTTTCCGGTCATGAACAGGACCAGGTCCTCTCCCAACACCCGGACGGGCATCACGTCTTCTTCTTTCAATTGAGCCAGAGGCCGTATCGGTATCCAATAGCGGCGCATCAACTCGCCCATCGGGGTTCCTGGGCCCACTCTTGTGAGTCTCTCGTTGGCTTCAGCGGTCAGCAAATCGGACCTCCATCAATGACCTATTTGGAGATATCTATGCCGTTAAACGGTTGGGCAACAGTATATCGCAGATTCGCCAGATACTAAGAACCGGCCGGAACTTCCTCGGCCGGTTCTGAAATTCTCGCCTGTAATGAGCCTACCTGGCGACAAATGTGTGGGCCAGTTCGCCGTTGATGGTAACGGTATAGGTCTCACCGGTTTTCAGCGCACCGTCGCCTAATGTGAACTGGCCCTCGTAGTAGCCATAGATGGCAGTGCAAGCGATTGTCTGGTCGGCGGGGATCCGGTTAGTCACTTCAATAGAGTAATCGTTTCCCCGCAAACTCGAGTGGTAAGCGTTGAACTGGGCGCAGCCGCTGGGCAGCCCGGACGTGATTTTTAGGATGTAGGGGTTGTTGTGTGTCTCTGGCTCCACGATCGTCGATCCTTCGATGGGAGCCTGGACTTCGATGGTCTCGTTTACGATCTGCTCTGGAGTGCCACTGCCGCTGGTGTCAGAATCTCCGGTTTGCGTATTTGCAATCTCAGGGAAGGTGGCCTCGATGCCGTTGACCAATACCATGTAGGTCCGACCACTCTCAAAATCTCCGCCGAGAGGAATCTCGGTCACCACCGCCGGATAGTCTTTAGTGCATGGAACATTTTTCTCAGAGATTTCCATGTGCGTAACGGTGACAACGATATGCTCGGAGAACCTCTGTTTGATCTTGTAGCCGTTGAACTTGGAGCAGATGCTGCCCAATGGCAGCCGGGAGACAAAGGTTAAAAAATACTCGCCGTCAACCTCTCGGACTTCGACGTCCTCGATGGGAGACTCTTTCTCAATCATGCCGATGTCGTCGGGGTGCTGGGCGGTGAAGGTGTGGATCAACTCACCATTTACGTCGACGGAGTAGGTTTCGCCGGAAACCAGTCCGCCACCCAGCCCAATCTCGCCCTGATGGGTACGATAAATCTCGGTGCAGGCGATGGTCAGACTGGGATGAGGAACTCAGTTGGTTACTGTAACGACAAACTTATTGTTGTCTCGTGACACCTGGTAGCCGTTGAACTCGGCGCAGCCGTTGGGCAGGCCAGAAGTTATCTTGAGCACGTGCTCCCAGCCGGGCTCCACGGGGGCAACTACGTCAGCGTCTTCGATGGGGGCCGGTTCCTCCACCATATCCGGTTCTACCGGAGGGGGATTGCCCTGAACCGGGGTGTTGGTGGGGGGAGGCTGGGTGGGAGCGGGCGCGGTGGCACTGCTTCCGCAAGCGACCGCCGCCAAAAGCGCCGCCACAACTACCAGAAACATCATGATGCCAAATCTATTCTTCATCGCCGTTCTCCGTCCTGATTGACTTTATTAGTGCATTCTCTTTCTATGACGGATACCGCCGCGAAATTGTTCCCAGGGGGGTTGATAGCCTAGCCAGCTTCTTACGATATACTACGGTACCCATCCCAGACCTGCCCGCGTTAATCAGTTACGGAGGTTCTCCTGATGCCCAGGCCCAAGAGACGCACCACTGACCATTTGGACGCCTTCTGCAAGGATACGGACGCCTACGTTTCCGGCCGACTGGGAGGGACTCTCGCCGGTTTGACCTTCGCTGCCAAGGATATCTTCGATGTCGCCGGGCACGTGACTGGAGGCGGCAATCCGGACTGGAAGGCAACACATCCCCCGGCTGAACGGAACGCCTGGATCGTGCAAACCCTGGTGAACGCCGGCGCCGACATGGTGGGCAAGACTCATACCGACGAGTTGACCAGAGGCATCCTGGGAGAGAACGCCCACTACGGCACACCGATCAACTCGAGGGCGCCTGGACGCGTTCCGGGCGGGTCGTCCAGCGGGTCGGCAGCGGCGGTTGCGGGAGGTCTAGTGAACTTTGCTTTAGGTTCGGACACCGGCGGCTCGGTGCGCATCCCCGCCAGCTTCTGCGGCCTATACGGGCTTCGCCCCACACATGGCCGCATCCCCTTAGATGGCATCTTGATGCAGGCTCCCAGCTATGACACCATCGGGTGGTTTGCCAGGGATGCCGAGACCTACGCAAGGGTGGCCGAAGCAATTTTTCAGAACGAGATTCCGGACGTCAGCCCCACCCGTGTGGTAATAGCCCAAGACGCTTTCGAAGAGGCGGACGACGATGTTTCGGCCGTGCTGCTGCCGCTGGCGGAGCGGATCGCATCGATGGCCGCCAGTTCAACCACCGAGCGATTAGCGCCCAACGGTCTGGCCGAGTGGGCATCCCAACAAAACGTGCTCCAATCCAAGGAAGCCTGGGACTCGGTAAAGGACTGGATCGACCAGGTCAATCCCAGGTTCAGCTTCTGGGTCAGCGAGCGGTACAACCTCGCCATCGGCCTGACCAAGGCCCAATTGAGTAGGGCGGCCAAGGACCGGGATGCAATTCGGGCCAGGATGGACGAGGTATTCGCTGGCGGTGGCTTCGTCTGTCTGCCAACCGCTCCATGTCCTGCTCCGCCACGCGGTCTGCCTGCCTCGAAAAAAAAGGAAGTCCAGATGCGGTTAAGCCGGCTGACTTGCATCGCGGGCACGACGGGACGGCCTCAATTGAATCTTCCATTGGGCGAGGTGAACGGCCTTCCGGTGGGCCTATCCATCATGGGAAACCGTGGGTCCGACGAAGATCTGATCGGTTTCGCCCGCAGGATCGAGACTGAGCTAGTCGCCTGATATGTGGACAGTTCCCGAAGCCAGTCATAACATCTGCCAGTGTCTAGCACGCAATTTGAACCAGGAGGAAGAGATTCATGGCACACCAGGTTAATGGAGTAGTCGCTTTAGCTAAGGGAGCGCCAGTGGGATTGGTCCCGATATTGGTTCCCGACCCAGGTCCCGGCGAAGCGTTGATCCGGGTTAAAGCCTGCGGCGTTTGCCATACCGATCTCCATTACCGGGAGGGCGCCATCAACGACAACTTCCCATTCCTCCTGGGGCACGAGGCATCGGGGACCATTGAGTCGGTGGGCGACGGCGTAGCCAACGTGGCGCCCGGCGACTTCGTGATCATCGCCTGGCGTGCCCCCTGCGGCGCCTGCCGTTCTTGTCTGCGGGGCGCTCCCTGGTACTGTTTCGCCAGCCGCAACGCCTCCCAGCCGATGACCCTGGCCGACGGCACGCCGCTCTCTCCCGCCTTGGGCATCGGCGCTTTCGCCGAACTGACTCTGGTGGACGCCGCCCAGGCGGTGAAGGTCTCGCCCCAAGCCAGCCCTGAAGCAGCCGGGCTGGTGGGCTGCGGGATCATGGCCGGGTTCGGCGCAGCCATGAACACAGGCAACGTTAGCCGGGGCGACTCGGTGGCAGTGTTCGGCTGCGGCGGGGTTGGCAACGCAGCCATCGCAGGTGCAAGGTTGGCCGGGGCACACACCATCATTGGCGTAGACCTAGACGACCGGAAGCTGACCTGGGCCAAAGAGTTTGGGGCGACCCACACCATCAATGCGACGTCGATCGACCCCGTGGAGGAGATTCGAAGGTTGACCGGCGGCCACGGCGTCGATGTCGCCATCGAAGCCGTAGGCAATCCTCTGACCTACGAGCAAGCTTTCTATGCCAGAGACCACGCTGGCACGGTGGTGCTGGTCGGTGTGCCCAGCCCCAACATGAAGATCGAACTGCCGTTACTGGAGATATTTGGCCGGGGCGGCAGCCTGAAATCGTCATGGTATGGCGACTGCCTGCCCTCCCGCGATTTCCCGATGCTAATCGACCTCCACCTTCAAGGACGCCTGGACTTGCAGCGATTCGTCTCCGAGACTATCGGCATCGGAGATGTGGAAGAGGCCTTCCACAAGATGGAACGGGGGGAAGTTCTGCGGTCGGTCGTGGTGTTCTAGTGGCTGGAATTCCTATTTTGTAGCAGTCAGCAGATGCGCTTCCATGGGAAATGCCAAGCCTTTCTCACCCACGTAAGGCTCCATCACAGCGCCTACGTCAGCCGACAATAATTCCAGGGTCTCTTCAGAGAATTTGGTTTCTGTGCGTCTCATTATCGATCCGACGGCGAGAGCGCGGGTGAATTCTCCGGCTGAGGTAAACACGGCGTCCCGACTTGGCGAAGTCAACGTCGCATCCGGAAACCCTCCGTCCGCGAAACAACGGCTAACCTCCTTCGCGTCCGAAAAGCTGAATAACTCATCCAGTAGACCCGCTGCGGAAGGCCCGATTATCCGCCCAAGGGCGAGCGCCAGCGCCAGAAAACCAGGACTCTTTTCAATCGACGACCACACCGCGATCGCGACCCGGCCACCTGGCTTCAAAACCCGGTTAATCTCTTTCGCCGCTTGGACCCGGTCGGGGAAGAATTGGAACCCTTGTTGACACACCACTAGCTCGAATTCATGGAGCTAATATCAGAAG
>JAQBXL010000112.1 GCA_027624135.1 Chloroflexota bacterium | reverse complement strand
TCCATGATGCTTACGCTATATCACTGCAAAGTGACATGATATGGAGTAATTATAGCTGTGAAAACGGGAATTAGCTCACAATTAGACAACAATTGAAATAACAGCGACGCATTACTGAGAGAGCTTTTTAGCCATATGGGAAATGTGGGCTAAAAGAACCTCTCTAGGTTTGCCTTGAGAGCGGCATCAAAGGGGTAGCGCCAAGGGGCTAGTATTGGTGGGACGATATCATAGTGAAAGGCAGATTGGGAATCGGCCTGTTTGCCAAAGTAATCGTAGTCAGATAGCATATTTTTCTGCTTGGTTACAGTATCCCAGGATGAATACCCGGATTAATACCCGGATTAATATAATGAATACAAGGATGACGGCGCTGGAATCACCAGAACCGGCGAAAGAGAAAATTCATGACGATCTATAATTTTGCTGCCGGACCCGCCACTTTACCTGATTCGGTCCTTGAAGAAGCGCAGAGAGATCTGGTTTCCTTCCCCGGTGTGGGCACGTCTTTGATGGAGATGAGCCATCGTTCAAAGACAGTCCAGGACATGATCCAAAGCGCCGAGGATGATATCCGCAGTCTGGCCGGAATACCGGATGACTATCACATCATGTTCCTTCAGGGTGGCGCTTCGCTTCAGTTCTCGATGGCGCCGATGAACCTGCTGACGCCCGGGGGCCACGCCGACCACATCGTCTCAGGCAGTTTTGCGAAACTGGCGTTGCAAGACGCGCAAAAGGTGGGAGATGTGCGCGTCGCGGGCTCCACTGAGGACCAGGACTTCGTCCGTGTTCCATATCAGGATGAATTAAATCTCGACCCACTGTCCGACTACGTCCACTTCACCGGGAATAACACGATCATCGGGACCGAGTGGCCCACGGAACCGGACACCGGCGACGTTCCTTTGGTGGCGGACCTTTCGTCCAACATCTTCAGCAAACCGATTGACATCACAAGATACGGCTTGGTTTACGCAGGGGCACAGAAGAACCTGGGAGCGGCCGGGGTCACAATGGTTCTGATTCGCGACGACCTGTTGGCTCGCAGCGCTGAAAGCCTCCCATCCATGCTCAACTATGCCACCCTTGCCAAGAGCCATTCCGCCCATAACACCCCGCCGGTCTTTTCCATCTATATCCTGGGACTGGTGGTCAAATGGATCGCGGCCCAGGGCGGGTTGGAGCAGATGAGCCGACAGAATGAGGACAAGGCACAGGTGCTCTACGAGGCCCTTGATGCTTCTGAGTTCTACCGTGGCCACGCTCTGCCCGAGCACAGGTCGCGGATGAACGTGACTTTCCGTCTGCCCAACCCGGAGTTGGAAGCCCAATTCACCGCCGACGCGACCACAGAAGGACTTGTCGAATTGAAAGGCCACAGGTCCGTTGGCGGCATTCGCGCATCCATCTACAATGCCTTCCCGAAAGACGGTGTGTCAGCCTTGGTGTCCTTCATGAAAGAGTTTGAGCGGACCCACGGCTAACGGCCAAACCCAGGTTCGAACCGCATCAACCAACCTTAGCGGAGCCTAGAATGACGATAGTTAAGCTGGAGTCAGGCGCATCCTTGGAGATCGACGATGCGTTGTACACGTTCGTGCAGGACGCGGCTGTTCCAGGCACGGGTCGGACGGTAGACGAAGTATTCAAGATCTTGGGAGAGTTGGTGTTGGAGTTCGATCCCAAGAACCAGGAACTACTGACCAAGCGCGTCGACCGCCAATCGGCCATCGACGAGTATTACATCGCTAAGCGGAAAGCCGGCTGGTTTCCCACCGTCGAATCCGCGGCCCAGGACGCAGCAGATATCGGGAGATTCCTGGTGGACAACGGCTATCTTCAACCCGATGACCCTGGTCCGTTCACGATGACAACCCCCGAACTCGACCTGGAGATGTCTCAGAACGGCCCCGAGTTAGTCACTCCGGTGAACAACGCAAGTATGGCGGTTGGCGGAGCAAATGCGCGGTGGGGCAGTCTCTACGACGCCTATTTCCTCAGCGATATCCACGGTGAGATCGACCGGGATGCGAAGCGCGACGAGCGGCTCCAAATGGTGGTCGATAGGGTCAATGAGTTCCTCGATAACCACGTGGCCCAGTGGCAGAACGGCATTAGATTCAACGAGCTTGTGGCCTACTCGGTCAGTCCCGATGCGCAAGGCACGTATGAGCTTATCGGTCACGCCGCGGACGGCAGAGAAGCCAAGTTGCAGAATCCGGAAAGGTTTGTTGGCTTTAATCAGAACGGCGACCAGTTGACCGAGTTCTTCCTGGATGACAACGGACTGAAGATCCAATTCCAGCTTTACGAGGGCGGCAAGGTTGACGCAGAGAACGGCCAATTCAAGGACGTCGTCGTGGAATCGGCCGTCACCAACATCGTTGATTTCGAGGACGCGGTGGCCATCGTCGATGGGGAGGACATGGTTCTAGGTCTGCGCAATTACCTGGGACTGATCAGGGGAGACCTCCAGGCTCATAGTTCCCGTGGCGCCCTCAAGACCATAGATTCCGACAAGACCTACCTGGACGTTAACGGGGCAACCCGGACGGCCAAGGGCACGAGCTTGATGTCCGTCCGCAACGTGTCGCTCCACATGTATACGGACATGGTGACGGTGGATGGCAGGGAGATTTCAGAAAGGATGCTGGGGGTCCTGCTAACGACCCTCATCGCCACGGCCCATGACAACGGATCAGACGGAGTAGGATTCGGTAAGACATCAGGCCCCAGCCCCGTGCCGGTCAGGGGGCCTAACAGCGCGAAAGGGTACGTTTACCAGGTTACCCCGAAACTGCAAACCTCAGAGGAAGTGGCCGAGCAGGTCAGATTCTTCGAGGCCGTCGAGGATAAGCTCGGCTTGGCCCAGGGCACGGTAATCATCGGCATCATGAACGAAGAGCTCGGCATGACACTACAACTTGCCGAAGCCCTCAGGGCGGCCCAGAGTCGCGTTTTCTTCATCAACACCGGATTCTTGGACCGGACTGGCTCACAGATACGGGTACAAACCCATGCCGGCCCCGTTGACCTGAGGGACGACCTGACGCAGGCGGTCTTCAACACCAGCTACGAGTTGCACAATGTCGATACCGGCATCCGGACCGGCGTCCATCAGCAAGGAAAGATCGGTAAGGGGATGCAGGTTAAGAACCGGGCCATGGCCGAGATGATGGAGGTGAAGATAAACCACCCCAGAAGCGGCGGCAACACGGCCTGGGTTCCGGCGCCAAATCCCAGCCACCTCCATTCCATGCATTACCACATGATCGACGTCGACGAGGTCCAGAGGGTCATGGAAGACTCACCATCTCCGGAAAACATATCGAGGGTTGACCTGCTGAGTTTCCCCTTGTTGGACAACGGGAAACTGGCGGACCCTGAAGTCAAACGGAACCTGTTACTGGGGTACGCCCATAGCATGGTTGCCTACGTTGAGCCGTGGGTGCATCGGGGCATCGGGTGCAGCGGCGTGCCCAACTTCAGCCAGGTAGAGGAGATGAAAGACCGGGCCACCGAGAGGATCGACGGCGCGATCATCGCCAACTGGAAGCTGCATGGTGTGGTTAGCCAGCGGGAGATCGAAGACGCAGTGACGAAAGCGGTCGAAATATTAGACCAGCAAAACTCACAGCTTCCCGGCTACGTCCTGATGGCGGATACCCAGGAAAAGCGGAACGGCTTGTTGGAAGAGCCGGCCATCCGCGCCGTGCTGGAGATTATCGACGACGCATTATCCTCCCCAAGCGCCTATGTGGAACCAGCCCTTTTTAGGAACCGCAAGGCAGTGAAAGCGGCCTCCAAGTAGCGGCAGTCTGACCTGCCGATGCAGATACTTGCCTATCATTCGATTAAAACGAGGAGCTAACCATGGCCGAATACATACCTAGCACCAGAGATTGGGTGGCGGAACAAGTAGAGCTATATGAAGGAAGCGATGGCACCGAAGGACTAACGCTGCGGGACACGGGTCTCCCGGTGATTATCGTGACTAATAAAGGCGCCAAGACCGGCGCCATCCGAAAGACCCCTCTGATGAAGGTGGTGGACGGCAAAAACTATATCCTCGTTGGTTCTCAGGGCGGAGCGCCGAAACATCCCTGGTGGTATTTCAACTTGAAGGCCGATCCGGATGTCGAGATTCGCGACCAGACAGTCGTCCAGTCGATGCGAGTTCGGGAAGTAGTTGACTCACCCGAAAGACAGCGGCTCTGGGAGATCGCGGTAGCGGCCTTCCCTCCGTATGAAGAGTACCAAGGTAGAACAGATCGAGTGATTCCTGTCTTCCTCGCAGAACCTACCAGCTAAATGTCGTGGCCAAGCTAAAAGTCTTCACTGCCAGGTGACGGATATAGTGGATACCGCTCAAGTATTGACACTATCTGTCGCCAATCCTACGATGGCAGGTAACGGTGATTACCGCCCTCGTAACTCTGCGACGCCGCGTCGTATCCCATAAACGGAGACTTGAACATGCCCCATCAGGAAGATATTGCCCTAATGGCCCACCTGATGAGACGCGCCGGCTTCGGCGACACCCGTGGGATACTTGAGGCCAGAGCCGCCTTGGGATATGAAGCCGTGGTAGAGGAACTGCTCCATCCGGAAGAGCAGCCCGCTATTGATGACGAACTCCTGTACCGCATCTTCCCCGGCTATGAGGGCGCCTTGGGTCCGCCCATCAACCAGGCCGATTGGGTGTACCGAATGATCAACACCAAGCGGCCACTGGAAGAGAAGATGGCCCTCTTCTGGCATCAATTGTTCGCCACAAGCAACTCCAAGGTGGACAACCCGCCAGAACTAACTCGACAGATCGCCATGTTCCGTGAATACGGATTGGGCACTTACCGTGATCTGCTAGTGGAGCTGGCAAAATCCCCGGCGATGATCTTCTGGTTGGACAACCACGGCAACCACGCCGGCGCGATAAACGAGAACTGGGGACGGGAACTGTTGGAACTTTTCTCTCTGGGAGTGGGTAATTTCTCCGAGGACGACATTAAGGACACAGCTAGAGCCTTCACCGGTTGGTCCATAGCCCCCAAGATACCCCGAAATCCCCTTGGCCGCTTTTACTGGAGATTCGAGTACAAGCCTGAAGACCACGACGAAAAGGATAAGACTTTCTTGGGGCACACCGGGAACTTCAACGGCGACGATATCGTGGACATCATCGCCGAACAACCCGCCACGGCGCGGTTCCTGGCCCGCCACCTCTACAGATTCTTTGTTGCCGACGAACCCCACGTATCCACCTGGAACGTCACACCGCCCAATGACCCTGATGCAATCGAAGCTTTGGTGGACGCCTTCAACGAATCTCACGGCGACATCCGGGCTGTGTTGCGGGTGTTGTTCAACTCAGAGTTCTTCAAGAATGCCCGGTTTGCGCGGGTCAAAAGTCCGGCTGAGCTGATCGTGGGAACGGTGCGCATCGCGGGCAATTTCGATGGATTCAAGCCAGGAATCAACAACCTGGCGCTCGAATGCGGCTGGCAGGGACAAGAGCTACTCAACCCGCCCAGCGTGGAGAGCTGGCATACCGGTTCCGAATGGATCGACGCTGGCGTATTGATGCGCCGGGTGAATTTCGCCGCCCGCATCTTGGGAGACACCTCGTTGCCCGGTGTTCGGTCGATGATCCAGCGGGTCCGTGAACAGGGCGATCTCTCGCCCCAGGCAGCCGTGGCAGCTTGCCTCGATGCGGTCGGGCCGATTGAGGTCAGTGAGGCGACCCACTCAGAATTACTGGCCAATGTGGAAAATGGCGGTGGGCTAACCTGGAACACCGACGAAGAAATCAAATTGTCCGAAGAGAAAGTGGGCCAGATCTTGACCCTGATCGCCGCTTCAAGGGACTATCAGTTCGCCTAGCTCCAGCCTGGTAAATCATCCCGAGGGATATGAATATGGCGCAAACGAAAAAAGACCCGGTGCTGGTCGTCTTGCAACTTACCGGGGCCAACGATTACCTCAACACTATCGTTCCCTATACGAATCCTCTGTATTGGGACAACCGGCCCAAAGTTAATATTCCTGAAGACCAAGTGCTGCCGATCAATGACGAATTGGCCTTTCGCTCCGATATGGAACCTTTCAAAGACATCTACGACCGGGGCAATATGGCGATCATCCACGGGATTGGCTTCGAGAATTCGCCACGTTCTCACTTCCGCGCGATGGACATCTGGCATACCTGCGAACCGGACACCATCGGCGTTGATGGCTGGCTCGGCAAGGTCATCCGCGACTTGGACCCTGCTGGAGAGAACGTACTGAAAGGCGTGAGCTTCGGGCAGGGCTTGCCACGGGCGCTGACCATGCGGGGAGTGCCGGTAACCTCGGTGAACCACCTTGCCACCTACGGCGTGCTCTCGTCGGTTCCTGGAGTAACGTCCGAGCAGGAACGGGCCAAGCTCTTGGACAGTTTCGCCCGGATGTACGCCCCGGCCATCGGCACCGGACCGACCATGGATTACTTGGGGCAAACTGGCCGGGACGCGCTAAGGGGCGCCGATATCATCCGGGCTGCTCCGAAGATGTACTCATCAACGGTCGAATACGCCAATAACGCCATCGCGAGGAGTTTAAGAGATGTTGCCCAGGTGCATCTTGCTGGTCTGGGCACCCAGGTCTTTTACACATCTCATGGACCATTTGACACCCATTACGACCAGTCGGGTTCCCACGCCAAGTTGTGGATCGACGTATCCGGCGCGGTCAACGACTTCTTCACCGACCTGCGTGAACATGACGCGGGTGAGAACGTGGTCATGATGGTGTTTAGCGAGTTTGGCCGGCGCGTCCGCGACAACGGGACGGGCACAGACCACGGCGCTGCCGGCGTGGCGTTCGCGATCGGCGACCGAGTCCAGGGCGGAATGTACGGGAGCTACCCGTCTTTGAGACCGGAGGACCTCACCCAGGGAGACCTGGCCCCCAGCTACGATTTTCGTGGCTTCTACTCGACCCTTGCGGACAAGTGGTTGGGACTAGACCCGGTTCCTATAGTTGGCGGTCAGTTCGAGCAGATGTCCTTTGTCTAGCCTGCCGTATAGCCAACGCGCGGCTCGAATGAACCCGAATCCGTTGATCGGAGTGCAGATATGCTGACCACGGTCGCCGCAGGACGGGTGTACGACTATAGCTATTGCATCGGCATGTACAGTCAGTCAGGCCAGGGGTTCTGGGCGCCCCAGGATTTCGTCTTGGGCAAGAACGGCCGTATCTATGTGTTGAGCCGGGGTGTGGAACAGTTGGGCCAGCGTATCAGTAAGATCAACTTTGACCATGAACTTCAAGGTCAGTTCGGTTCGTTCGGCGCTGAGGACGGGCGCTTTGTCTGGCCGCGGTCCATCGATCTAGACCAACTGGGGAGAGTGTTCGTTTCGGACGAGTATCTCAATCGAATATCGATCTTCGATACCGAGGGCGCTTTCCGCTACCACTGGGGCCGGGGCGGCAGTGAGGAAGGCCAACTGAACGGCCCGTCAGGGATCGCCTTCGATTCTCTGAACACGATTTGGGTCGTGGACAGCATGAACCACCGGGTCCAAAATTTCAGCCAGATCGGCGAGTTTCTTTCGACCTTCGGCCTCCAAGGCAGCGCCGACGGAGAACTGGAGATGCCGTGGGGAATCTGTATCGACAAAGATCACGACATCTACGTCGCAGACTGGGGCAACAACCGCGTGCAGAAATTCTCCCCGTCCGGAGACTTGCTGGTGAAATTCCAAGCCAGTGACGCCGGTGTGGGCGCCTTGAAAGGACCTTCCGGTGTGGCCGTGGACTCAGACGGAGACGTGTACGTTACCGACTGGGGCAACCACCGGGTTCAGATCTACGACGCCGACGGTCGCTACATCACCGCGTTAGTCGGCGACGCACAGCGACCGTCGCCCTGGACGCAGACCTACATCGACGCCAACCCCGAGATACTCAAAGCCCGACGCCGCGCCGACCTGGAGCCTGAATGGCGGTTCCGGCGGCCCGTGGCGGTAAACATCGACGCCGACGACCGGATAATAGTCTTAGAGTCCTACCGGCACCGGCTCCAGATCTACAACAAGCTGAAGGACTACGAGGAACATTCGCTGAACCTGTAGACCAGCTTGCCGGAGATATAAGCCAACCGGTCGACACAGGCTTTGAACGTGCCGTGATGTCCCTTTCCGCTGGAGGCAGAGCGGGGGAACATCTCGTACCAAGCTGAGAACCCGGCCCGTTCCCGGTCGACTACAATTTCAAGTTCCTTGGAGTACTTGGTTGCCAGGCTCCGCCCTGAGTAGCGGTCCATCAATGAGAAAAGCTCCGGGTCGAGACCGAGCCGCCAGTGGGCCTCTGAGCTGCCGGAATTGGCCGCCAGCCGCTTAGCCCAGTCTTGCAGGACGGCCACTTTAGAATCGTCCGCTTGCTGGGCCGCTTGCCGCGCCGCTTCGGCCACGATATCTGAGCCGATCAACAGGTCCTGCGAAACATCCTGTCCAGCCTGTGCTTTCTTTTCCAAGCCGTGACGCCAGGTCTTGAAACGGTCTACCCAGGCAAGCAGCGTGTAGCTATGTCGCCCGACTTCCTTGACGGAGAAAGCGCCGCGCCAACGGTCGTTGGGTAAGGCTTCCATCGGGGTCTCGCTCCAGACCTCCTCACGTTGATGCCGGTGAAGCAAAACCGCCGAGAGAATATCGTGTCCGTCGACAAAGATATCGGCCTCCACGACTACGTGGTCGCCGACCGTTCGTTTGATGGGGAATCTCCCCGAATCTATCTCGGGCGAAACCGACTCGATAACGACCCTCATCCGGCCGTCCTTACTGAGACCAATTTCCCCGCCCGGTGCGTTTAGAGACATACAAAGATACCAAGGGTACGCGAATTTGAAATCATTTTCGGATACTGAGGGAATGAATCGCATTGGATCTGATCGGCGCCAATGCGTCTGGTTCTTATCCTGAACCTTCGATTCTGGGGTTCCTTACTGGTTACTTCGTCTCGAGAGGAACGGCAGCCGACAGACCGCTTAGTGTTTGCCCTCCTGCCGTGCCACCGATCATTGTCGTCATTCAGGACTTAATCGAATGAATCAATCTTAGCACTCTGTTCGCGGTTCAATACTTTCGCTCGCGTCCCCAATCTAGTGATTAACTCTAGGATGCGGTGACAACTCAGCTACCAGTAGTAACAGAGATCCAAGAACACGGGGAGTAGGAAGCCAGACCATCAGGACATCCAACCTATCCTCCAAGCGAATCGCGAAAGCGGACTCACCCAGCAGGCCGTTCCCTCTGGATCTCAGATGGGACAGATTAAGATTCGGACGGGATTCGGTGGGGATTCGCAATACCGCCGCTTCTTGGGGGACAAAGATCCGGGATTACGCATGAAATGAACAATCCCGGAATAATTATCTTATTTTAGAGCCTGTCCCGTAGACCTTGCGGTCGAGTGGGTCATTCCGTGGCGGAGCAGTTGTGTTTGACGG
>JAQBXL010000111.1 GCA_027624135.1 Chloroflexota bacterium | reverse complement strand
GGTTTGGGGATTTTAGGCTTGGCAGGACGGTGGTTGTCCTATGAAAGCGGGGAATTTGAGTGATCCAGGTTCAAGCTTGTCTTGATTGCGGCCCCGCTCTTGGGCGATGCTTCGTATCAGGGCGGCGGCGTCATTCTCCACCTTGCTGGCCAGTGTGTCGTCCAGGTCTTCACCGGTGCTGGATATGGGAGTGGCCGCGCCAATGTTAGTGCCCGGCGCCATGACCGCGAAGTTGCCAGCCGCAGTGATGAAGGTTCCCGCCGATCCAGCTCGGGCGCCCCTTGGCGAGACGAATACTGCCACCGGCAGCGGAGACTCCAACAGCAACTCGACTATCTCCCTGGTGGAGCTAAGGAGCCCGCCTGGGGTGTCTAACTGGATTATCAGGAGTTCCGCCCCGTCTTCTTGGGCTTGTTCGATGGCTCGGGAGATGAACCGCTCTTTGACGGGGTTGATGATTCCATCCACCGTCATCACCAAGGCGTGGGGGGCCGGAGAACTCTGAGCGCTGGCCAAAACCGGGCCAAGCAGGCCGGTAAACAGCAAGACCAACGATAATGATACGAAGAAGAGACGGACGATACGGAGCCGCTGTGTCATACGGTTCACCGGTCCCGATGGAATTTCTGGACCTAATGATAGCCGAAATCGTGTAGCGACTAGACGGGGGACATCGTTTCGGCGAGAGTTGGGTCGGGTTGTGTCGCATCGGGTTGGGTTGCATCGGATGAAAATAGGTCCGCTGGGACGGGAGACCGCGCCATCCGCGCCAACAGTGGGTTCACTAGCCGAAGCACGCCTCCCATGGTTGGGTGGCCCATGATCTTGCTGATCATTGAACTATGCCAGTCGAAAGACACATCGGGAGAGTTGGCCAACTCGGCAACGAGCCCGTTCTTGCCGGCCTGGTGAACAAGGGAGCTGATCTGGCTGTCCCCTAAGAATTCAAAGGCACGGCGGGCAGAGTAACCGACTTCCAGTTCAATAGATAGCAGGCTTTTCCACTCTTTCTGATACGCACCCAATTCGTTGGCGGACAATTTATCGTCGCGTAGAGCTTGGTCCAGCACCCCTGAGGCGATCTCACTGGCCAGCAACGAGTAGAAGATGCCCCCGCCGGTGGTTGGTTTCACCTGTCCGGCAGCATCGCCAACCACTAGTACCCGGTCAGCATAGGTCTTCCGCAGGGGCCGGAGGGGGATTCCCCAACAGGTGACCTTGGATGCCAGTTTCGTGACGCTGCCATCGGCCTGGCGGTCGGAGAGAAACTGGGCGAACCGTTCCTGGGCGTTCTTGCGGACCAGCAGACCGGCCAATGCGTATCCAGGTTCAGTAGGGACCAGCCAAGCAAAGAATCCTGGCGCAACCTTGCGGCCCAGGTAAACTTCGACTTCGTCTAGGCCGCTGGTCTCAACCAAAGCCTGTATCCCGACCACGTAATCCGAAGCCCCGCCCAGTCCTAGTTGGCGGTTCAGTTGGGAGCCGAATCCCGTAGCCAAGACCAAAGCCCTAGCTTCCAATGAGCCGTTGTCGGTGACAACCGAAACGTGGTCGCTGTGTTGGTCTACCCGCGCTACTCGCTGGCCCAACAGATATTGGGCGCCGGCTTCCCTTGCTCGGTCGGCAAAGGACGATACATAGCCAACCCGGTTGACCACGCGAGCCACGGTTTGTGGGGTTTCGAACCGGAGGACTTCGGAAGAAGGGGAGATTACTCGGGCCGAGCTAATCTCTCGGTGGACCAGGTCTGGGCTGATCGGGTAACGGCGGAAACACTCTTGACCGACCAGGCCGGTGCATAGTTTGTCGCCGATATTTTCCCTAGAGTCGATTACCGCCACGCTGTAGCCCTGGGACGCCAGAGAGAGAGCGGCGTTGTTGCCGGCTGGACCGGCGCCCACCACGATCACATCTTCCAAGTTGAACCCACCTATATAATGCCCCTGAATCCGGGGCCGGTTGCCACGCGGGAATTATACTCCCAGGCTATGTCTCTAGTCTGGCGACAGAGTGGGCTAATTATGCAGTTATTGTCAACCGGACTTGGCGGTTACGCCGGTCCTTCTCGGTTATAACCCGGGTAGAACCCGCCGAAATCGAGGCGCTCCGCCACGCCTTGACAACGCCTGGCGGGCGTGTATAATTTTGCCCAACCTTAGATTGGTCAGACCACTTGTTTCAGGCCACTTGTTAAAGATGCTCAAGCAGTCAATATTACATAACCTCCAAGGCCAACGGCTCCACGAATCCATCGTCCAGCGGTTCCACTCGCTGATACAGAATGGAAGCTTGGAGCATGGCGCCAAGTTGCCTGCGGAGCGTGTGCTGGCCGAGCAGCTGAAGGTGAGCCGCAGTTCGGTGAGGGAGGCCATCAGAACTCTGGAACTCCAGGGTCTCGTGGTCAGCAAACCCGGCTCAGGAACCTTCATCAACACCCAGAGTTTGAATGCAGTTACGACGTTGATGACCTCCAACCTGGGCGTGGGTCTGGGTGCGGGTGAAGCCCAACTCCGAGACATCTTTGAGGTCCGCCACCTGCTTGAGCCTCAACTAGCCGCTCTGGCTGCCCAAAGAGCCACCCCTGAGGATGTGGAGCGATTGTCGGCCATATTGGAAGAGCAGCAACGCCAGATCATGGAGGGCGAGACCGGGGTGGACGCCGACACCGAGTTCCATTTTGCCTTGGCCACCGCCACCCACAATATCGCACTAGTCAAAGTGGTGAGCGCAGTTGAAGACGTGCTGCGGCAGTCACGGGATCAATCGTTGCAGCAGCCGGGTAGGCCTGAACGATCCATGGCCTCCCATCACCAGATCCTCGAGATGGTACGGTCCGGAGACCACCGGGGTGCTCGGGAGGCCATGGAACACCACCTGACCGCGGTCGAGCCGGCCACAGTTTTTCCCGCCCCAGTGATTAGTGGTCAGTGAATAGTGGCGACACAACGTCGAGGCACTAATAGATGGTGGATACTGGAAATCCGGCGTCCCTATGGCATCGATTAGCAGTAGATAAGATTCGGCAAATAATCGTCAAATAATCGGAAGCTGAGGAGGAAACCTATGGCCACCCTAGCTGTGGAGGTAGTGTACCGGGGCATTTTCCAAAGGACACTGGCCCGGAACATCGTCCGAAACATTGTTTTCGCCGCCCGCAAAGACGGCAAGATCGGCACGGCCTTTGGCCGTTACGGCGACTCTCCAGAACGGAACGGCATCCCGGCGAAGCAATTCGCCATCGTAGCCGACACTCCATCGGAGCTTGAGGAGAGCTTGGCCGTGTATGAGGCTACCAACGTGGACGTTACCATCAACGTTGACGACACCATGTGCAAGGGCATTGAGTCTTGGGCCTGGTACGGCTTGCAGCCCATCAACGAGTTGACCAAATCTGGTGGCACCCTGATTGTGACCTCCCGCCAGGACGCCGACGCGCTGCTGGAGGATATTCATCAGAAAGATTCTCCTTATGACCTGGCGATCATACCCAGCACCGTGAGTTTCTCCGGTCTCTGGGTCTACAAAGACGACCACACCGACATGCGGGCTCTTGGCGCACTATGCAAAGTCTGCCCTGAGATGGTCAGTCTGGGGGCCATGCTGGAGAGCATCAAGGAACAGACCGGCAGCGACACCAAGGTCGCCTCAGTTCAGCGGGCTCACGACCGCACCACCGGGCGCCCAGTAGAGCCCGGAGAGGGCAACACCGAGACCCCATTCAGCTTCGACCTGCCCGGATGGAAGACCATGGAAGAAGGTCTAGTCATTCGCGGCGTGGCAGCGGGGACTGGATTTAGAGGTGGGGAAGAAGGATATACACCGGGGCGCAACGAAGTCTTCAAGAAATGGAGCACCCGCTCCATGCGTCCCGTCATCAACTTCGACACCTGCATCAAATGCACCCTTTGCTGGCTGCAATGCCCCGACACCTGTTTCGATGTGACACCGGACGGTCTGTATGACGCCAACATGGAAGCGTGCTGCGGCTGCGGCGTCTGCGAAGCTGTTTGCCCTGTCCCAGATTGTGTGACCATGGTGGGCGAGGGAGAGTTCAACGGCAACGACAGTCAGTGGGACGCTTGGACCGCCGACAAAGACGGTTACAACAAGTGGATGACTGTCTTGGTGGAAAAGCAGAAGGACGAGACTAGGACCCACGGTTTCCACCACATCGGCCAGTATTCTGAAGAGATTACAGCGGCGGAGGAAGTCTAATGGCCACCGTACAGACAAAGCTCTTTCAAGAGTCCACAGAGGAGTTGATCAGCGGCAGCGAAGCCGTGGGCATCGCCTGCGCCCTTGCCGACGTTGACGTTATCACCGCCTATCCCATCCGGCCTTACGACACCGTGATGCAATACGTGGCCCGTCTCAAGGCCGACGGCGCTTTCGACTGCGATTTCATCGTCGCGGAGAGCGAACACTCCCAGTTTGAAATTGTGAAGCATGCCTCAGCCGTGGGCGCCCGCACATTCTCCGGTTCCAGCGGCGTGGGCTGGTTCTACGCCTTTGAGGCCCTCACCGTTACCGCCGGGCTTCGGATGCCCGTGGTGGCGATGGTCGGCAACCGGGCGCTGGACGACCCCGGCGCTTTCGGCGTAGAGCACAACGACGCCTTGGCGGTCCGGGACCTGGGCTGGATGCTCTACTGGGTCGCCACCGCTCAAGAAGCCTTGGACACGGCGCTCTTGGCGTGGAGGGTGGCTGAGGACCCAAGGATCCTGCTACCGTTCGCTCTAAGTTGCGACGGTTCGTTCCTGACCCACTCCCAGGCGATCGTGCAGGTGCCTTCTCAAGATCAGGTGAAACGATTCCTGCCCGATTACCATCGGGGCACGCTGCAACTGCACCCGGACAACCCCATCACCATCGCCCCCCAGGTCAACGAGGACTGGCTGATGGAGATTCGCCGACAGACTGACGATGCTATGCGCCGGACGTCGGATGTGATTATCGAGGCCTACGAGGAATTTAAAGAAGAGTTCGGCCGGGGCGACCCAAGCCCGTTTATTGAAGAGTATATGTGCGAGGACGCCGAGATCATCCTGGTGGGGATGGGAACTCTGGCTATGCCGACCCGGGTGGCGGTCCGGCGGATGCGGGAGGCTGGCAAGAAAGTTGGATTCCTGCGGGTAAAGTTCTTTAGGCCCTTCGCGACAGAGGAGCTCCAGAAAGCATTGGGCGGCGCCAAGGCCGTGGCGGTCATCGACCGCGACTATTCCTACGGCTCTCCGTCATACGGCGGCGTTCTGTTCCATGAACTGCGCTCGACCCTCTATCCTCTGGACGAACGGCCGTTGATGTTGAACTTCATCGCCGGTCTGGGCGGCCGGGAGGTAATGGTTCGCGACGTGAACGAGATAGTTGAAACGACCCAGAAAGCAATCGACACAGGCAAAATCGACCAAGTAACCAGCTGGGTAGCGGTAAGGGAGTAAGCAAAATGGCAACTGTACAAGACCTTCCCCAAGTTAGGGGAGTTAAGAATATCCCGATGGAGGAGTTGTACTCTTCCGGTCACCGGACCTGCCAGGGCTGCGAGTCGGCCTTGGTGATGCGGCTGATGATTAAAGCCGCTGGCCCTCGGACCATCGTACTGGGCAGCACCGGCTGCATGTACGTGGCCAACACCACCTACTACAGCACCCCGTGGGTTGTGCCGTGGATGCACACACAGTTGGGTTCCTCTGGCTCTGCCGCCACCGGCACCGCTGCGGGCCTGGCGTCGATGATGCGCAAAGGCAAGATGCAACAGGAACCCATCAACGTCATCGCCTTCTGCGGCGACGGCGGTGGTATGGACATGGGGCTCTCCGCCATCTCGGGGGCTCTCCAGCACGACGAGTACAACCTGTTGATTCTGTGCTACGACAACGAGTCCTACGCCAACACCGATATCCAGGCGTCGGGCGGCACTCCCTGGGGGGCCAACACCACGTTCAGCCCTCCGGGCAAAGAGACCCGGATCATGAACACCCGGTGGAAGAAGAACATGGCGCCCATGCTCGCCGTAGGGCATCCCAACGTCCGGTATGTGGCCACGGCTTGCGGGTCCTACGGGTTGGACTTCAACAATAAGATCCGCCGCGCCCTGACCATCGGCGGCCCCACCTTCATTCACAGCATCGACCCCTGCCCCAAGGGCTGGGACTACGACCCCAAGTACTCCCACGAATTGGGGATGTTGTCCATCGAGACTGGGATCTGGGTCCAGTACGAGATAATCGACGGCGAGTTGACCCTGAACGGCCCCAGCCGGGCCATCGCCAAGGGTATCCGCAAGCGCAAGCCTGTTGAGGATTACCTGATGCGCCAAGGCCGGTTCGCCCACTTCACTCCGGAAGACATCAAATACTTCCAGAACAGGGTGGACGAAAGCTGGGAAAAGTGGTGGCTCCCCGGAGTCATCCCCATCTCATCCGCTCAAGGAGAGTGAGCGCTGCCGGTACTGCGTACGGCGGATATCTCCGGTAGATAACCGGTCTAGAAAATATGGGGCGGACTAAGTCCGCCCCATATTTGTTGTTATTGATTTCGCGTCATGTCAGGGTTAATTGTCAGTCGGGCTTTACTAATTCCTTGACTTCGGCCTCCAGGCGGTCACCCAGCCGGTCCTTCTCGACCTCCAAGTCATATCTGCTCTGGAGATTCATCCAGAACCGTTCGGACGTGCCGAAATACCGGGAAAGACGAAGGGCCGTGTCTGCCGTTACCGCGCGCTTGCCATGCACTATCTGGTTGATGCGCCGCGGGTGTACCCCGATGTCCTTGGACAACCTGTATTGGGTAATCTTAGCCGGGCCCATGAATTCTTCCAATAATATTTCGCCGGGGTGGACCGGAGGCAGTTTTTCAGAGGTCATGTCGGTCTCCTAGTGATAGTCGGTAATCTCAACTGCATCTGCGTCGCCATCCGCCCAACGAAAACAGATACGCCATTGGTCATTGATACGGATGCTATATTGACCGGACCTGTTTCCGGTAAGCTGCTCCAAGCGATTACCAGGCGGACTACGCAGGTCGTTCAGCGAGTCCGCGGCGTCGAGGATTGCTAGCTTACGCTGAGCGCTTCGCTGAATATCAGGTGGGAGCCTGAGGGACCTTTCCCGCCGAAAAAGTCGTTCGGCGTCCTCGCCATGAAAGGACCTAATCATGATTAATATAGTAACGCAATGCGCTAATAGCGTCAAGCGTTATAAATCAATCTGGTATTAGCCGAAAATCAACCCAAACTTGCCACCGCCTTCAGTTCGCGTTAGAGTAGGTTCGATTCTGACCTCACTGAGTTATTGGCGTTTGTGATGAACGCAGTCGGCGAAATGACGGGTGAGGTTATTCCACTAAAAGTACCAGGCCGAAGATTTTAGGAGGACCCGATGGCAAACGACCCGATCAATCTATACGACTATGAAGCCAGGGCGAAGCTCGCCCTACCCCATGACAACTGGGATTTCATCGACGCCGGGGCGATGGACGAAATCACCACCAAGCGCAACCGCAGCGCCTTCGACCAATTGTCGATTCGCCCTCGGTTCATGCGCAGCGTGGAAGAACGGAAGATTGCGACCACCATGCTGGGCCAGGACATCAGCATGCCCGTATTCGTCTGCCCCGCCGGCAGTCACGGAATCGCCCATCCTGACGCTGAGGTAGCCACCGCCAGGGCCGCCGGCCGGTCGAACACCTTGATGATGCTCAGCACGTCGTCCAACTGCAGCATGGAAGAGGTGGCCGAGGCCGCCACCGGACCCCTTTGGTTCCAGCTGTACCACCGGGGCAAGGCGCTGACCGAGATGCTAGTGCACCGGGCCGAGGAAGCGGGATTCAAGGCGATCGTGCTGACCATCGACACGCCGGTTCCCAGCCCCAAGGAACGGGACCTGCGCAACAAGTTCGAACGTACTCTGGAATTGGGTAACTTCCGGGACCTGAACCTGCCCCGCAATGAGATCAGCGGCACCGATGAGACTCCCGGCTGGGACGTCTCCAGGGCCGATCCCATCACGTGGAAGGACCTGGAATGGCTCCGTGGCCTGACATCTCTGCCCCTGGTGTTGAAGGGAGTCCGGGTCGGCGAAGACGCCAAGATTGCCGCGGAAATGGGCGTTGAGGGCGTTTTGGTCTCCACCCATGGCGGCCGGCAGTTGGACCAGACCTTGAGTTCCATCGAGACCGTCCCGGAGATCGTCGAGGCCGTGAAGGGCAACTGCGAGGTCTACCTGGACTCCGGTGTCCGGCGAGGCAGCGACGTGCTCAAGGCCCTCGCGATGGGCGTCAAGGCTGTTGGCATTGGCCGGCCCTTGTACTGGGGTCTGGCGACCGAAGGCGAAGACGGCGTCCACAACGTCTTGGAATTACTACGCGAAGAGGTCGGCAGGGTCATGGACTTCTGCGGCCAAAGTGACGTCGGCAACCTGGAAAAGAACCTGATTAATATCCCCAACAACTGGGGTCCGGGCTCCACCGCACCGTAGCCAACCAAGACAATAATCAGGCATAAAAAAGGGCCGATCCCGTTGATTCGGGAGCGGCCCTTTTTGCTTTCCCATGTAGTGGTCTAGTCCGCAGCAGCCCCCGCCGCGCTGGCGGTGCGTGCCGTGTCAAACAACTCAGCCAGCAGCTTGTTGAACACTGCCGCCTGCTCGAAGTGGGCCGAGTGGGCCGCTCCTGGGACCACTTCCATGCGGGAGCCTGGAATCACCTTCTGGACTTCGGCAATGACCTCGGGCGGGAAGATGGCGTCTTCTTTGCCGACTATCAGAAGGGTGGGAATCTGCCAACCGGCAAAGGACTCGACCTGGGGGCCGTCCTCCCGGCGGAACCCCGAGATGACGCCGTCCTCGCCCCTGGGCGGATTCAGTCCTTGGATCTGTTGGTACAGGAACGTTAGGGCCGGATTCTCTCTAATGAAACTGGCCGACAACGAGCGATTCGGGCCGTCCGGCGGCGGGGTGGTGTTCTTGAGGGCGGCCAGTGTGCCTTCGGTGGCGACCCCCCCGGTGGTATCGCCCAAGACCAGGCCTAGGGTGCGCTCCGGGTGGGTCAACGCGAATCCCAGGCAACTCAACCCGCCCATCGACTGGGCCACCAGAAACGCCTGGTCTATCTTGAGGTGGTCCAAAAGAGCGGTCAGGTCGTCGATGAAGTTTTCCCTCAGCGGCGAACCGTGCTCGGCGAATGATGCGCCCCAACCACGGTGGTCGAAAGTGATGCAGCGGTACTCCGCCGAGAAGGCCGCCACCTGCTGCCACCAACTCAGATGGTTGCCGCCGCGCCCATGGGCAAAGATTATCGCTGGCGACGACTCGGCGCCGTGGGACTCGTAGTAAAGTTCGATTCCATTTATTGCTGCTTTGGGCACGGTGGGCCTCCATAAATCTAGGGTCTTCAGAAGTGCGTTGATCTGACGCCAAGTATACCCCATGTCCTAAGTTGGGGCCCTTTGGCTCTTATCGCCGGGCCGGATGGCCCTGCTGCCAGACGCCTGGTTGGGGAGAAGATAATACTGACTTAACCGACATTCCCCAGATCAAACCGACTTTCCTGGATATAGCTCCCTCTGGGATGGCGCCAACGGTAATTCCGCATTCCAAGGATGTCAAATGCGGCCTGATGCGCTCAACCCCCCGCTTTCAT
>JAQBXL010000110.1 GCA_027624135.1 Chloroflexota bacterium | reverse complement strand
ACTTTGGGGTTGAACCGGAGCCGGAGGGACGTTTTTTCGCTGTCACCCACTGGGTGCCTCCAGATGTCTGGCGCTATCTAACTTAAACCGCGTTGGTTATGGAGTAATTATAGCTTTACCAAAGTCAAATGGCACTTGATTAGGCGGTAGATCAAAGTAGTTAGACGAATTACAGAACAGAGTTTTTAGCCATATGGGAAATGTGGGCTTAGGTGATCTTGTCGATCAGCGGAGTGACCTCTAGGAACACCGGAGCGAACACCAATGACACGATAGCCATCAACTTCAGCAGGATGTTCAACGACGGTCCAGAAGTGTCTTTGAACGGGTCACCGACCACGTCACCCTCGACAGCGGCTTTATGGGCGTCTGAGCCCTTGCCACCGAAGTGACCCAGTTCCACGTACTTCTTGGCGTTGTCCCACGCTCCACCCGCCGTCGCCATCATGATGGCCAGCATGAACCCGGAACCAACCGCGCCGATAAGCATACCGCCAAGGGACTCGACTCCCAGAATGAAGCCGACTGCCAGAGGAGCTGCTACCGCCATCAAGCCAGGCAAAATCATTTCGCGCAGTGCGCCTTTGGTGGCGATGTCCACACATTCCTTGTAATCAGGCTCAGCGGTGCCTTCCATCAGGCCGGGTATCTCCCGGAATTGCCGACGTACTTCGTTCACGATGGACATCGCTGCCCGGCCCACTGCCTTCATGGTGAGGGCGGAGAACACGAACGGCAGCATGGCCCCGAATAGCACGCCCACGATAGCTGTGTGGTCCAGCAGGTTTATCTCGGTTATGTCAGCCGCTATTGCATAGGCTGCCAGCAGCGCTAGCGAGGTCAGTGCGGCGGACCCGATGGCGAATCCCTTGCCGGTGGCCGCCGTGGTGTTGCCCAGGGCGTCCAGGGCGTCCGTTCGTTGCCTTACTTCGGGATCAAGTTGGGCTTGCTCGGCGATACCCCCGGCGTTGTCAGCCACGGGGCCATAGGCGTCAGTGGCCAACGTGATGCCCAGTGTGGACAAGAGGCCCACGCCAGCCAAGGCAACGCCATAGAACCCGGCCAACTCAAAGGCAATAATTATGGTAAAGCCCACCGCAAACAACGGGATCACCGTGCTGATCATCCCTGCGGCAATCCCGCTGATCATTACGGTTGCGGCGCCGGTTTGTGATGATTCCGCGATCCGTTGAGTTGGACTGTAGTCGTACGAGGTGTAGTACTCAGTGGAAAGGCCGATAATTATGCCTGCTAACAAGCCCGTAATTATCGCCCAGAACCATTCGATCTCCATGTCCAGCGAGAGCACCACCACCAGAGCAAAGATCGCTAGCAATATCGCCGAGGCGAATATGCCTCGCCGCAATGCCCACAACAGTTGACCGAAGTCGGCCTGTTCACTGGCCCGGACCACAAAAGTGCCTAGGATCGCTGCCACGATGCCAGCGCCGGCGAGCATCAGGGGCAACACCGCCTTGTCATCGTCCCAACCAACCACTGCGCCTGCTGTTCCTGCAGTGGCCAGGGCGATGGCGGCGATGATTGAACTGACGTAGGACTCGAAAAGGTCTGCGCCCATGCCGGCTACGTCGCCCACATTATCGCCCACATTATCGGCGATGACTCCGGGGTTGCGGGGGTCATCTTCGGGGATGCCCGCTTCGATCTTTCCAACCAGGTCGCTGCCCACGTCGGCGGCCTTCGTGAAGATTCCTCCACCGACCCTGGCAAACAGGGCTATGGAGCTGGCGCCAAATCCGAAGCCGGCCACCACTGTGATGTCTTGGAAGATGACGTAAAGAATGGTCACGCCCAACAGGCCGATTCCCACCACGGTGATACCCATGACCGAACCACTGGAGAAGGCGACTCTAAGCGCTGGGTTGAGACCGTGCACCGCGGCGGCGGCGGTGCGGACGTTGGCCCGAACCGCGACGCTCATGCCGATGAATCCGGCAGTGGCCGAGCAAATCGTGCCCACCAGGTAGGCGATGGCCGTTTCGGGAACTTTGTTTTCCAGGGTCCACCAGTCGATCAATAACCAGAGCCCGATGGCCACCACAATGACAAAAGGCGCCAGCACCGTGTATTCGCGGCGTAGGAATGTCCCAGCCCCTTCCCGTATCGCATCGCCGATGGCCCGCATACGTTGGTTTCCAGGGTCAGACTTCAGCACGCGAATGGCGGTAAAAGCGGCAAATAAAAGGGCAAAGCCACCTGCGGCGAGGGCAACGATGATTGATTCCATGGAGAGACTCTCTTAAAGAGACAGGCGCGGAGTGTAAGCCGCCCGATTCTAGGCGTGCGCAACTTATCATATAGGCATATAGGTGTCAAGCGGATTCCGACGCCACATCCGCCTATTTCTAACGGGTATCGCCGCGCCGCGCCAACGGTTGGTGACGCCTTGAAAGTGGCGTAATTGCCTGAACTGGAGGGCATTTGACGCTCTGGGCAAATAGGATTATCGTTCGCCCTACTTCAGATAGGGATTGTGTCCAGGGAGGTCGGTTTGATATGGGGAATCTCGGATGAAGATTAGATGATAAAAAGATCGTCGCACGCACGGGACTCGCGATTGCCCTAATGGGGATTGCACTATTGATCGGATGCGGGTCTCCGGCTGCCGACTCCGATGAACTCAAGCTCGTGAGTCAACAACTTTTCGACGCCTTTGCCACGGCAACGTCGGAGGGCGATTCCGGCGCGTTGTACGAACTGTTAACGCCTGACATCACCGGACGGTGCACCGTAGAACAGGTGGATGGAACGTTAGGCAGCGAAGACGGCGGCTTCGGACTTGGGAATCTAAAGGTCACGGAAGTATTTCTGAGTGTAGACAGCGCCGACCGGGCGTATGTGCGGTTGGAGCTACAAGACGATTCAGAATTCGGACAGTGTATCGGCCTACCGGCATTTCCCTTTCCCATCGTTCGAGACGAAGGCCGGTGGTTACTCAGCATCCCCTACTTGCCGGAAGGAGACGGCTGCCCATTTGCCCGCGAGACTATCGGTCAGTCAGCAACCGCGCAGCCAGAGACGATTGGACCGCCGGACCCGATCGGCCTGGGACTCGATTTCACCGGTCTGACGGCGCCGCCGGGCGACCAAAGCCACGGCGGCGGCTGGGGAGGAGGCGAGGGTGAATTCTCGGCATCCATCCTACTCGAAACTGAAACGACTGCTGCCGATCTCCTGCAACACTACCGTAGCGAATTGGCGCAACCCCGTTGGACATTCCAGTCCGAGCACCTTGAAGCCGATTCAGCCTGGACCACATGGTCGATTCGCGATGATTCTGATCGTTTGTGGCTGGCCGCCCTATTTGCCGGAAGAGCAGAAGGAGGGCTGCAAAGAGTCCGTTTTTGGGCCGTTACCGGAGCGTCGATCGATGTACTGAGTGGGTTTAACAGTGGGATCGACAATGATGGGTCGCGGCCGCCAGTGCCCGCAGCGGCGCCCGAACCGAGGCCTTGATCCCCACGTCGGAATTCTCAAGAGAGTGATCCAGACTAGTTCGGGCCGAACCTGGCGGCCCAGCGCCGGCACAAACGCCAACGGATGGTGACGCCCTTTGGGGCTAGTTTATGGCCGGTAGGTATCTACGCCTGGGAAGGAGATGGCCACCGCAAACCAGATAGTTCGACCCATCTCAGAGGGCCTTGTGTCCGGAGGATTCGGTTCTATCTGGGCGATCCAGGTTAAAATAGCCAGGCACGGCTCGCCAAGGATCCTAGGACAATGTGTTGCTCGGGTCCTGGCAGATTCCTATGCCGTATTTCGGTAATGCCGCATCGAATATATAATCCACGCCAACTTATTTGGTATCAGACACTGCGGGAGGGCCTCATGGTAGAACTACTGGCAGCTACACTTTCTGGTCAGGAGCCCACACTTTCAGAAGTAATTATCGATGAATTCAAAAAGAGCCTGAGGGGTGAGTTACTTAGCCCAGACGACCTTGACTATGACGAGGCCCGCTCGTTATGGAACGGAAATGTGGACAAGCGGCCTGCATTGATCGCCATCTGCGACGGTGTGGCCGACGTTATTAACTGCGTCAATTTCGCCCGCAATAACAATGTCTTGATATCGGTGCGCGGCGGAGGCCACAGTTTCCCTAGCACCTCCGTGGCCAACGACGGCTTGGTGATTGACCTTTCCAACATGGATGGCATCAGGGTTGACCCAGTACGCCGCACGGCACGGGCTGAGGGGGGTGTCAAGTGGGGCGCATTCGATCACGCGACCCAAGCGTTCGGCTTGGCCACTACCGGCGGAACTAACACCGACACCGGTATCGCCGGGCTCACCCTGGGCGGTGGCCACGGTTGGCTGGGGGGCAAGCACGCCTTGGCGCTGGACAACCTCATCTCGGTGGATATCGTTACCGCCGACGGTCAGCTTCGGATCGCCAGCGAAGACGAGAATCCGGACCTCTTCTGGGCAGTTCGAGGCGGCGGCGGAAACTTCGGCGTAGTGACCTCATTTGAATACCGCTTGCAACCGGTTACTACCCTGTTGGCGGGGATGATCATCTATCCCATTGAGAAGGCCCCGGAGGTGATTCGCTTTTATCGGGACTTTACTCTTAACACGCCAGACGAATTCACCAGTTGGTGCGTGATGATGGCCGACCCCGATGGGAATCGCGTGTGCGTGATTGTACCGTGTTACAACGGACCGATCGCGGAAGGCGAAGCGTATATCAAGCCCCTTCGTGAGTTGGGCACCCCGATTGCCGACTTGGTGGGTCCGATGAATTACGAAGATCTACAGGCGTTGACCGATGCGGCGTTGGTGCCCGGCCGTCAGTACTATGAGAAGTCACATTTCATGAAGGAAATCAGCGACGAGGCTATCGACTTGATGGTGGAACACTTCGCTGAAAGCACCGCAGCCCTCCCAGTGATTCTTTTGCAACAGGTGGGCAACGCTGTGCTCCGAGTGGCCAATGACGCCACCGCCTACAGCCACCGCGACGGCGTATACAATTGCTTGATTATTCCCGTTTGGGATGATCCAGGGGAGACGGAGATCCACCGGAAGTGGTGCCGGGACTTGTGGGAGGCGCTGGAACCCTATGGCACTGGTGGCATCTACGTCAATAATATCGGACGGGAGGAAGACGACAGTGAGGCCCTGGTGCGTTCCTCGTATGGGTCCAACTATCTTCGCTTAGCCGAGATCAAGAAACAATTTGACGGAGACAACCTCTTCCGACACAACCAGAACATCCGGCCAGCTCCGTGACCGCGGTCGTCACCGTCTGGCCAGACCCTACGACCGATTTTTGATCACGGTATCCCTTTGGCAAAGTGCTCTTGAGATCCCCTTGAAGCGCTGATTGAACTGGCAGGTTTTTTGTCGCTTTCCGCCTGCAACTTGCCATGTGCGATGGCATCCGATGCGTCCAAACGACCGAACATCATCAAGGCTAGGTTATCGGTGTCGCAGTGGAAGGTGATGTCGGCCAGCAACTTCTACCGGCAACCTCTACAGGAGCAGAAAATAGGATATCTGCTAGTCATTCGATGCCGCACACAGCAGTTTAGGCAAGAGCCACAATTATCAACTGGATCCCAGAGGGGCAATCGTTGCCTCATTCAGGTGGCCCGATGCTATAATGCGGCACAAGTTGACCTGGGTGAGCTCCAGGCACCGGGCCAGGATAGCATCCTAAGCAGAGGGAATCGTTCCATGTTTATTGGGTACTTCACAGAGCGTCCTTACCAGGATCCCCAATCTGGCTTCTTCGGCGCCACAGGCACTCCCATCAAAGACTTAACCCTCAGTAACGGCGTCTACAACCCTGCGCTTGGCGCACATCTGTACAACCGCTACCTCGACGAGAAGGTCTATGCCGAGGAGATGGGATTCGATGGCCTGATGCTGAACGAGCACCACAGCACCCCGTTCTGCATGGGCGGCGCGATGAACGTCGAAGCTTCTATCTTGGCCCGGATAACCAAGCGGGCGAAGATCGTCCTCATGGGCAATATCCTTCCGATCTGGGACGACCCTCTTTGGCTGGTCGAGCAGCTTGCGATGATCGACCTCATCTCCCATGGCCGTCTGGTCTCGGGATGGGTTCGGGGCACCGGCCGCGAAAGCGTGGCCCACAACTCGCCACCCCCCTACAACTGGGAACGGTTCAAAGAAGCCCACGAATTCATCATCAAGGCGTGGACCACTCCCGGCCCTTTCCGATGGGAAGGAAAGCACTACCAGTACCGAAACGTGAATCCCTGGGTGCGGCCTTATCAGACGCCGCATCCCCAGGTATGGCTTCCCGGCGTCGTGAGCCGCGACTCGCTCGTGTGGGCCGCCGAACAGCGCATCCCATACGTGATGCTATCGACCGAGATGGAGCCAACCCGGCAGGCGTTCCAGCTCTACCACGACACCGCAAAAGAGCAGGGATACGAGTCCGGCCCCCAAAATCTCGGTTACCTGTGGAAGGTCCATGTGGACGAGACCGAGGAACTGGCCGAGCAGACGGCTCGAAAGTACATCCAGGGTCCGAGCAACCCGTTCTTGGCCGGAAACGAGGGCACCAACAACCCGGCATTGCTTGCCCTGCCCGGATTGTCCTCCCGTCACCGGGTGCTGCCCACTCAAGCAGTAGCGACAACCGCACGAGGCGGGGCGGGTGGCGTATTGGGCCGGCCCTACGAACAGCAGATCAAGGACTACACAATCATCACCGGCACACCCAAGACCGTGATTCCCAAGATTCGCCACGTCCTGGAGTACATCCGGCCTGGCAGCGTATTCTTCTGGGACGGCGACGGCGCGATGACCCACGATGACGCCATGCGCAGCCTACGGCTGATGGGCGAAGAGGTCATACCGGCTGTCCGAGAGATCGCCGATGAACTGGAACTCCCCAGTTCCTTCGACGTGAACCCGGCGACCGGCAAGCCCTTCCCGGAGAAAGCGCCGGCGGACACGGCCAATGCCGAAGGCGGACACGGCGAAGACGAGTAATCCCGGTTTGGCACTCGCACCCAAGTGATATTTCCCCCAGGCCTGATGACAACTGGCCTGGGGGATTTTAACTCCAACCACCCACAGCTGATATGTCGCTATGAACATCGATGAACCCAACGCTGAATCGGGCACTGATCTAAGCGCCGACGTTGTCGTGATCGGGGGCGGTCCAGCCGGCAGCGCCGCTGCCACCATGCTGGCGCGCAAGGGCTGGAAGGTGACTGTCTTGGAGCGGGAACAGTTCCCGAGAGACCACGTTGGTGAATCGTTGCTGCCCGCTTCCATCCCGATCCTAGAGGAGTTGGGCGCGCTGCCCGCCGTGGAAAGCGCTGGGTTTCTTCCCAAATATGGGGCAACCATGGTCTGGGGAAGCGGCGACAAGCCTTGGAGTTGGTACTTCAAAGAAACCAGCCATCGGTATCCCCACTCCTATCAGGTCTGGCGTCCGCAGTTCGACCAGATCTTGTTGGACAACGCCAAGGCCCAGGGCGTTACTGTGCTGGAGAGGCACCAAGCCACCAAGGTGATCTTCGATAATGGCGAGGCTGTCGGAGTGGAGTTCACCAACAGTGAAGGAGATTCCGGCGAAGTGGAGTGCCGGTTCGTGGTCGATGCCAGTGGCCAGTCCACGCTCTTGGCCCGACATCTAAAGACGACTCACTGGGATCCATTCTTCCAGAACTTAGCTGTCTATGCCTACTTCACCGGCGCCCAACCATTGCCCGAGCCAGACCAGAACAACATCTTCATCGAGTCCTATCGGCACGGCTGGCTCTGGAGCATCCCCTTGCATACCGGACGAACCAGCGTAGGCGCGGTGGTGGACTCCAAGACCGGGGAAGAAGGCATCCAGGCCAACGGCGCCAAGGCTTTCTTGGAGGCCCAGTTGCCCCAGAGCAGGCAAACACGGACCATGCTGGAGAACGCAAAGATGGACTCTGAGCCAACCGTGGTGCGGGACTGGTCCTACACCGCCGAAAAACTCTTTGGGCCGGGCTACATCCTAGCCGGAGACGCCGCCTGTTTCGTGGACCCGCTGTTCTCTTCCGGAGTGCACCTCGCCTTGATGTCCGGGGTTCTTGCGGCTGCCTACGTCACTACGGCGCTCAACGACCCGTCGATGGCCAGCGATGCCGGCGAGGTTTACCAAGAGACGTACCTCAGGGAGTACAACCAGTTCCGGGAGATGGCCCGGCTGTTCTACTCCAGCAACCTCACCACCGAGTCTTACTTCTGGGAGGCCCGGCGGATCACCAACAGCGAAGAGTACTCGCCGCGTCATAGCTTCATCCAAGCCGTCGCGGGACAGCCACCCAAGGGCTACGAGCGGGCCGTGTTGGACCGAGGCCAAGCCCCCGATAGATTCATCGATAGCGTCCGCGCCGTGGAATCGGAACGCCGAGCCCGAACAACCTGGCTGGCCGCGCTGGCTGGCGACCCGCAGCGCAACCAATTGCTGAAAGCGATCCCCCGCCTGGCCGAGGGCGTGCAGGTTCAACTAAAGCCGGTGTTAGCCGAAGGCGAGTTCGTCAGGGGCCACGTCCTGAACTCCGTTTCCCAGCCTGAGGGCACGCCATGCAGCCCCCTGGTCGCCGCAGTGATCGCCGCAGTTGACGGCCAAAAGTCCGTGTTAGATATCGTAGACGGTCTCGGGTCGCATCTAGACCAAGCCGGGCACGCCGAGCTCGAAGTGGCCGTTTCCCGCACTATCGAGATACTCTACGTTGACGGCACCGTGGCGGGGCTGGTCACTGAGTAGCATGAACCACCGCTCATCCTGAGCTTGTCGAAGGACCTGCGCGAGCACAAAACGAACAAAGGATTTAGGAGGAACCCATGGCAACGAAACAGATACCCACAGAGGCAGAAGTTATCGGATGGATGGACTCGCTCAGCAACTGGGGGCGCTGGGGCAAGGACGACCAATTGGGCACGCTGAACCTGATAACCAACACCAAGCGAGCCCAGGCAGCCGCTTTGGTGAAAGAGGGCATCAGCGTCTCGTGCTCCCGCCTGATCGTCCCAGAGATCGCGTCCGACGTCACAACCATCCCTCCGCTGCACTACATGATTCGGGCAGGCGACACAGTCCCGGCCCAGGGCGGTGGCGGTACTTCCGACTTCCTGGGGTTCTCCTACCACGGCCTGACGATCTCCCACCTGGACGCCCTGTGTCACCAGACTTGGAACGGCAAGCTCTACAACGGCTTCGACCCGTCTTTGGTCGGCAGTGAATCCAAGGCCACGGTCTTGAACATCGACACAGCCAAGGATGGCATCATCACTCGGGGCGTCATGCTGGACATCGCCAAGGTGCGCGGCGTTGACTGGCTTGAAGCTGGCGAAGGTGTCTTCACCGAAGACCTCGAAGCAGCCGAGAAGGCCCAGGGAGTCAGGTTGGAGGAAGGTGACGCGCTGATGCTGCGGCTGGGCTGGTACAAACGCAGGCTGGAGAAGGGCGCGCCGGCATCGGGCCGACCCGGACTGCACGCCGAGACTCTGCCCTGGCTGAAGGAGCGTGGCATCTCGTTAGTGGCCGGCGACGCCTCCCAGGACGCCGACCCCAGCGGCTACCCGGCCCTTGGTCTACCGATACACCGGGTGGGCATCGTTGGAATGGGCTTGTGGCTCATCGACGCCGCCAACTGCGAAGAACTGGCCGCAGTCTGCGAGCGCCTGAACCGCTACGAGTTCATGTTCATCGTAGCCCCGCTGCGGTTCAAGAACGCCACCGGCTCCCCCACAAACCCCCTAGCCGTCTTCTAGGTCACTGCGTGACGGCAAAAGCCACTACGTGGCGGTAAAAAGGGGCTGCGGATTCAACCCGCAGCCCCTTTTTGTTTGCTCGGGATCCCTTGAACCCACATTTCCCATATGGCTAAAAAGCTCTCTCAGTAATGCGTCGCTGTTATTTCAATTGTTGTCTA
>JAQBXL010000109.1 GCA_027624135.1 Chloroflexota bacterium | reverse complement strand
CTTGGAATGCGTGAATATAGTTGGCGCCATCCCAGAGGGGGCTATATCTAGGAAAGTCGGTTTGATCTGGGGAATCCCGGTTTAGAGGCATTTTTCAGGAGAGATGATTATGGTTTCGTCCCAGAAAGTGGCCATCGTAACGGGCGCTGGCACCGGCATCGGCCCTTGCGTTGCTGCGGGACGGGTTCTCCGTGGCGCTGGCGGGACGGTGTATCGAGGCGTTGGAAGAGACTCAGAATCGGGCGGGAGATGGGGCCTCACGGACCATCACGGTCGCCACCGATGTCGGCGACCCAAGATCGGTTGAGGCTCTCTTCGCCAAGACCATGGAAGCTTTCGGGCGGCTGGACGTCCTCTTCAACAACGCCGGCACCGCGACGCCGCCGGTTCTGATGGAGGACCTGACCTACGAGCAATGGAAGTCGGTGGTCGATGCCAATCTCACCGGCACCTTTCTTTGCACCCAACAGGCCATCAAAATCATGAAATCCCAGGACCCGATGGGTGGGCGCATCATCAACAACGGGTCGATCTCGGCTTACGCGCCCCGGCCCAACAGCGCTCCCTATACCGCTACCAAACATGGAGTTACCGGGCTGACCAAGTCGACTTCTCTAGACGGTCGAAAATACAATATCGCCTGCTGCCAGATCGATATAGGGAACGCCGCCACCGAGATGACCGATCCCATGGAAGCCGGGATCATTCAACCCCACGGCGCGGTGGTTGTTGAGCCAAGGTTCGACGTTGAACATGTTGCTGATGCGATAGTCTACATATCCGATCTGCCGTTGGACACCAACGTTCAGTTCATGACGATCATGGCGACCAATATGCCCTACATCGGACGAGGCTGACGCTGTTTCAAATACGCAATCGACCATGGGGAAGGCCCATGACTGAGCAACTCGAAAACACCTCACCGGAAGAAGCTTGGCCCATCATCAAAGCCCAGGCCAGAAGCTTCTTCAAAGCGCCTTTGTGTTTCGACCTGAACGAGCTGAAGGCCGATGTTGCTCTGATCGGAGTTCCCTTCGACCAAGGAACTCTGGGACGGCCTGGCGCGCGGTTCGGACCCGACGCCATCCGCGACGCTCCACGGACCTACTCCTACTCAGACCCTTACGGCGATCAGACTCCGGCCGGCGGTTTCTTTGATGTTGACGTCAAGGATGAGTTGCTGCGCGGCGTAACCATGGCCGACTGCGGAAACATCACCATCGTCCCCTCGGAGGTTGCCCGCAACTTTGCCAAGATCACGGAAGCGGTGGAAAAGGCGGTGGAGAGAGGCGCTTTCCCCGTAGTGGTCGGCGGCGACCACTCCATCACATTCCCGGTGGTTCGAGGATTGCACAAGTTCGCCCCGCTGAACATCGTGCATTTCGACGCGCACTTGGATTATTCCCACGACATCCAAGACAACCTCTACACCCACGCCAGCCCCATCCGCCGGTGCCGGGAGTTGGACTTCGTAGGCCACATCACTTCCTTGGGCATCAGGTCAGCCCGCCGGAAGCCCTACGAGGAAGCCCAGCGAGACGGCAGTCTGATCATCATCACCCAGAGATTCAGGCAATTGGGTCCGAAGGGTGTGGCGGACTTGGTGCCGGAGGCTGAGAACCTGTACATCACTTTCGACATAGATGTCATGGACCCAAGCCAAGCCCCAGGCACCGGCACTCCAGAGACCGGCGGCTATTTTACGAAGAAGCGCGGGAATGCGTTACAGAGTTGGTGCGCCGGTCGAACCTGGTCGGGTTCGACATGGTGGAAGTGGCCCCGCCTTACGACAACTCTGAAGTGACCGTCGGTGTTGCGTCCAGACTGATCCTAGACATCTTGGCGGCGCGGTTCCCTTCCCGCTGAACTTGGCTGAGCTTGGATGAACGCGGCCCGAAATGTTTCTTAGGTCTACAAGCCGAAATTATTTCGCCACACTGTCTCTATCTGAGCCATATTCTGTTCAGAGAGAGGTCCCATCCCCGAGCAGGCCACTGCTTCTTCCAATTGCTCCGCGTCTGAGAACCCGCCTAGCACAGTGGTAACTCCCTCTAGGGAGAGGACGAAACGGATCGCAGCTTCGGCCAGGCCGTGATCCTCTTTCTGAACGTCGGGGTTGAGCTTTTGGGAGAGGAAACTCATGGCCTTGGCCTGACGTAACAAGGTCTCCATCGCTTCAGAAGTGCGCCTGCCGCGGGCTGTTGGGTGCGCCGGGCCGCTGGTGATGGCGTTATCGTTCAGCAAGCCCCCGGCCAACGGGCTGTAGACGGCAGTACCCACCCCATGTGCGGCGGCATAGCTCAGGATTCCACCGTAGTCGTGCTCCACGTTCATCCCGGCTGGCTTCATCCTTGCCGACGGGTTGAGGAGGTTGACCGAAAGGTTGATCAAACTGAATGCTCCGGTATCGATCAACTGCTTAGCTGCGGCATAGTCGTTGCCTCTGGTGATGAAGCCGATTAACCGCGCCTTGCCGCTCTGTTGGACTCTCTGGTGTCCTTCCAATGCGCCTCCGGGGCGCAGATAGTCTTCGACCGAAAGATGGGCATAACCGCACCCTGAAAGTTCAGGCTGATGGGAGACTGGCCCGTTGTGGATCTCCAGAAAGTCCACATGGTCGACGCCTAGCCGAGTGAGACTTTCGTCCGTTGAGTTGACGATGTGGCCGGCGATGTCTCCCAGGTTCTCAGACCGGACCTCCACCTGCTGGTGATGTAGGGCTGGGCTCCCAGGTCTTTGAGCACGCGGCCGAGATTCGTCTCCGAAACACCGTCGCCGTAGTCCGGGGCTTGATCGAAGTAATTGATGCCAAGTTCCGGGGCCCGCGACACGGCTTCCCGCTGCTGTTCCGGTGTTCCCTTGACCATCAGGCCAGCGTTGCCGCCGCAACCAAACCCTATCTCGGACACTTGCAGACCAGTGCCGCCTAATTCCCGGTAATTCAACTTGCATACCCCGTGATGCTGACATCGTGGCTGCCGAGTTGAGATATTCTATCAGGAGTCAACCGGTAACGAAGCCGTAGGACCATCGGACCGATTTCCAGGTTCTCAAAAACAGGAATGACAGCGCCGGTATCTGGTGGAATTGCGCCGCCAGGGTGTCAACTGGTTGTTTAAGGCCCAGTTTGTCTGTGCCAGTGTTGGCCCCGGCCCCATATCGCTACCAGGATTTCAGTACTGGCAACACCTCTTTGGCGAAGAGCTTCAGGCCTCGTTCAGCAACATCATAAGGCGTGCCACCGAAGCGGAAGGACACGTTCCACTCGAAATCGCCGATCAGATTCCGGCGTTCCTCAAGCCCTCGCAGAATCTTGTCTGGCGTGCCCCAACTCGCCGCTTTCATGAAGCCTTCGACAGCCCCTTCGTGACCAGCGGAACGGGCAATCTCGGCCTTCTGTTGATAAGAGTCGTAGCCTTTCACCGACTTAAAATGGTCGCCGAGAAATTCGTAGTGATAGAAATTGCTCTCGACGAATTTGCCCTGGTACTGACGCGCTTCTTCCTCAGTTTTGGCAAGATCAGTACCGCAGATAACAAACTCGGTCAGCATTACATCTGGTGGTTCTGTACCGTGATATTCACGGTGCAAAGCGCGGCCCCGCTCGATCCCTGGCAACCGCATCTCCCAAGGACGGTCCGCGAACATGATGATATGTGCACCAAGCTTGGCGGCGGAATCAACAGATTCATCACTGGCGGCAACAGCGTAGATGCGGCCGTCGAATGAATGCTGGGGCCGTGGCCGTATCTCTGTGCGGGGCTGTTTGTAGTAGGTCCCATCGCCTTCGATAAACCCTGTTTTAAGCGCCTCGACGATCATCGGCGCAGCCTCGTCGAAGCGTCCCCGGGATTCATCCATGCTGAGGCGGAAGGTCTCGAATTCTCGCCGGGCCAGACCACGCCCGAATCCGAGCCGGAGTCGACCATTGCTCAACATGTCGAGGACGGCAGCGTTCTCCGCGACGCGCAGTGGGTCATGCCAGGGAAGGATCACGGCCGCTGTCCCCACATCGATATTCGGAAACTTTGCTGCGAGGTGGGTCATTAGCTGAATATTATCGGGCACGAACGAATAGTCGTTGAAGTGGTGCTCGGCCGACCAAAGGCAATCGAACCCCTCGTCGGCAGCGATCTCCGCAAGGCGAAGTTCCTCCTCCCACATCTGACCGTCCGACCCTTCTTCCCATCCGTAACTCGAGAAGATCATCATCATTCCAACGTCCATGGAAACACTCCTTTGCCAATTTGTCCCAAAGGGATTATTGACCCCATCATACGCCGCCCAGATAACTATGATGCTAACTGGACCCCTCCGGTATCTCTACAACTCCTTTCTAACCAATGAAACGTCAGCTGAAAGGTCAGCCAGAGCGGACCCATAGGCTATAATCCGAGAAATATTTTTGCCGGTGAGGATTCACTGGTGGGGATTCAATGAGGATTCGGTGAAGATTTAATGAAAGCCAGAGGTATTTCTCATATCGCCGTGTGCGTCCGGGATCTGGACAAGTCGCTGGAATTCTACCGGGATATCCTGGGGATGACCGTATCTCTCGATGCGATTCAAGACACCAGCACCGGTTCAAGGGCCTACACCTACAAACATCGGCGCGATACGCGCCGGGTGGTTCATCTAAGTTGGGGAGAAGGCGAAGAGCCTTACTTGGTGATGACCTGCCATCCGGGAGACGAACCGGACGGCCAACCCATCAAGTTGGATCAGATCGGGGTCAGTCACTTTTCGTTTACGGTGGATGATGTCGTGGGCTTGGCCAACGAACTCGTGGCCAAAGGCGTGGAGATTCCGGGGGGCATCGAGGCATTTACCAACCGCGACGGACAACTCAGCGCGTTCTACGTCATCGACCCGGATGGCATCTTGGTGCAATTCGACAGCGGATCCACTGCCTAGCGCTCGCTTGGAAGATTATCTCGCGCCTGGTCTCGGGATTGCGAGAATCGCTAATATTGTGCCGACGGACCGGGTTAAGAAACCCGAATTCCCCGAACTCATTGCTGGAAGGAATCGAACATGACAGAGGCCCACATCGAACATCCTACGGACGAAGAACTCCCTGGTTTGCGTGGCACGGCGCCGTTCATTTTGGCTGGGCTCAGTGGGGGGCATGGGGTTTTCCACTGGTTCAGCCAAAGTTTCTTCGTGATGCTGCCGGAGGTGGTCGCCACTTTTGGCCTGAACGGACTCCAGGTTGGCTCCGTTGCCACGACGCGTGAGGTGGTGTCCGGCATCATAGCCCTTCCCGGAGGGGTTGTTACCGACATGCTGCGGCGGCACTGGGGTTTGGTGTTAGCAGTATGCATGGCCTTGTTTGGACTGGGTTGGCTGCTCATGGGAATCGCGCCGGTTTATCCGGTTTTGTTGCTGGGCATGGCCGTGGTCGCGGCGGCGGCTTCGATGTGGCATCTGCCGGCCACGGCAGCCCTATCGAGGAGATTCGTCAACCGTCGTGGCTCCGCCCTCTCTGTTCACGGTGTCGGCGGCAATATTGGAGACGTTCTCGGCCCGGCATTGACCGGAGTCCTTTTACTGTCGCTAAGTTGGAGAGGGATCCTCAGCATCTACGCCGCTGTTCCATTGTTTCTGGCCTTCGTGGTCTTTTGGGCCTTTCGGGATATTGGCCGCACTGGATCTCAAGACGCTCGACCTGCCGGGTTCCGAGAGCAGATGTCCAACACCCGCCAATCGTTCAACGAACACCCAAGGCTGTGGGGAATCATGGCCGTGGCCGGTCTCCGTGGTATGGCAAATGTAGCGTTTCTGCCCTTCTTAGCCCTGTATCTGGGACTCGACGAGGAACTGGGCTTGGGTAACGCGTTGCTGGGCTTACATATCGCGCTTCTGGTCGGTGTAGGAGTTGCGGCAACGCCGGTCACAGGCTATATATCCGACCGCTTTGGTCGAAAGTTGGTGCTGATTCCCGGGATGCTGGGACTCTGTACTCTGACTGCCCTATTGGTCCCCTTCGGGGAAGGAATCGGGCTGATTATCATACTGGCGTTAATGGGCACATTTTTATTCAGCGACCAGCCCATACTCACTGCGGCGGCTCTAGACGTCGTAGGCGATAGGGTAGCTGCCAGCACCCTGGGGGTTTTCTCGTTCTCACGGTTCGTCCTTGCCGCCTCATCCCCCCTGATCGCCGGTAGATTGTTTGACACACAGGGAATCGAATCCACATTTTTCTATATATCGGGTATCTATCTTCTGGGGACGATCGTCTTGCTGTTCGTGCCTCTGGCTGGGCAACGTAAGAAAGACGACTAAGCTGTTCACAACAACGGATGATGCGTGAGCGGATCACTAACTATTGCGATGAAAAGGAAAGCATGACGGGCGTAGCGAGTGAATCTGCAAATACACGCAAAGATCGATTCCTATAAAATCCAACAGATCCTAAGATGCAAAGAACGGAGGCACAATGTACGTGATAATCGCCCCTCTCCAGATCAAGGAAGGCCACAAAGAAAAGTTCGCCGCCGGGATCAAGGAGAACGCCAGCGGGGCTGTCCATGATGAGCCGGGACGCCTGAGGTTCGACGTGATTCAGGACGCCATTGACGAAAACAGGATCTGGGTTTACGAGGTTTACAAGGACGAAGGCGCTTTTCAGGCCCACACCCAATCTCCGCACTACCTCAAGTTCCGCGCAATGAGCGATGGCTGGAGAGAAGAAGGAGGACTGCACGGAGCGGGCAGAGGGGCGTCGAACATCTGGCCACCAGACAATGAATGGGCATAAACACACGGGCAATCCTGGGATAGAATGCCCAACGTCTTTCGCAGTTCAGTAAAAACGCCCTGTTTCATATCGCTAGGGCAAATTTGAGGAGGGCATCCCTCTCGCGGAAAAATGGTCGTCGAGCTTCGATTCGATAGATCACCATCACAAGCAAGACAGGGTCTTGAGTCGGGGAGTGATCGTCTAACTGATGCCGTGCTAAATTCTGGGCCGAATTTCTGAAATTTCTTAGTCGTCGGCAGGCGCCGCTGACGGTTGTCCCCTCACCCGTTGGCTTGATAGTTTTTGCCCGCCCGAGATTCATTCAAGCCAACTGGGCGGGCAACAAAGATATTTCACAGCCACACCCATCACGGTTGTGTCCAGTAGGACGGGGAGCGACAGTCCGAACCCCAACTGCTCTATGACGAGCGGCAAAACAAACCAGCACTTCGGAGAAAAATATGGTATCTCTCAGCCGGCAACTTGCGCAGTGGGTCGTGGGGCTGCGCTATGACGATCTCGCGCCAGCCGTGGTCGATCGGGCCAAGGGCATCACGCTTCACAGCCTCGCTTCCGTACTCCTTGGCTCTCAGACGGCCAGCGGTCATCAGGCCGTTCAGCTCATGACCACAGAGGAATCTGGTGTGAGCCACGGCGCCACCGTCATGGTGGACGGAACCACGGTGACCAAGGGCGGCGCCGCCTTTGCCAATGCGGAGATGGCCATGTCGGGCGGTAAGCTAGACTCCTTCCGGATGCTCACTCACCCAGGCACCAGCATACTCCCAGGTGCCTTTGTGGCTGCGGAAACTGCCGGCGCCTCTGGCCGGGAATTCTTGACCGGGGTTGCCGCTGGATACGAGGTCATGGAGCGGCTGGCGTCTGACTTCATCCCGACGGTGATGGCTCTCGGCTTCCATGCTGGTCCGGTGTTTGGCATCTTTGGTCCAGCCGTCGCTGCCGCTAAAATCTTGAATCTTACTGAGGATCAGGTGAATAACACGATCGCTCTGTGCGTTCACCTAGCGGCAGGCAACCTCGAAGGGCCTCGTAGCGGTGGCCGCGCCCTGCGGGAGGGAGCCGCGGTGCGAAACGCGATGCTGGCAGTGGCGCTGGCACAGATGGGACACGTGGCCGGGGAGACTTGTCTTGAAGGCGACGCGGGATTCTATCACGCCTACACGGGCAACAACCAAGGCCGACTCACCTACAGCTTTGTTGGCGACACCCAGACCAGCCTGGACAAAATCACTACGGGATTGGGACAGGACTGGATGTTCCTTGCAACGCTCTACCGAATCTACTCCACGGCCGGCTACAACATTGCCCACGTCGATGTCACTGCGCAACTCTGCACCGAGCACAACATTCGGTATGAGGACGTCGAGCGCGTCGAGGTGGTGGTGAATTGGCTAGAGACCCAGTATCCCAGCCCGGCCTTTCCGAGCCGGCGGGAAGACGGGGAGGCGCGAGCGGGCGGCACCAAGTACTACACAGCCTATGGGGTATGCCAGCGCGGCTTCCCGGTGCTACGGAGCCAGCAGATGGGTGCTGCGGACAGTGCCGGCGACCCGCCCGAAGTTCTGGAACTAATGCACCGGGTGACAATCATCCCGTCGCACGAGATGACGCTCTTCGGACCGCGGATAACGATCTACACCAAAGACGGAAAGAGCTACACCAAGCAGGCCACTGGCCGGGAATTCATGTGGGATTTCGACGAAGAGTCGCGCCGGATTCGCGATGTAATCCCAGGTTTGCCGATCCCAGCGGCGCAGTTCGAAGATATCATTGCGACCTGCCTCAATCTCGACCGCCAAGACCGGGCCGACGACCTCATTCAGCTCACTATTAAGCAGGGGTAGTCGATAGGGCCATTCTTATCGCCCACGAATTGGAATGCGGTATTCCTAGTCTGTGACGGGTTCATGCTCCTTGAGGAAGCGCCTTCCGTGCTCTACTACCTCGTAGATGTGCGACTGAGAATCTTTCCATGGATAGATTGTCACCTCGGCGTTTGGAGCGAGGCTGGCCACCTCCATCGCGGCCTCGTATGGGTGGGCCGGAACGTCGTCGGGCGCTATCAACAGCGGCGTCTGAACTGACCGCACGAAATCGCGTGAAACGGTGAAAACGAAGTCAGCGCGGTCGGTGTACATGCTGGTGAGAAAATCGTGGACCATGGCCATCGTCACTTCAGGTTGCTTCTCGCAAAGCGGCGGCCCCCAGCCCTTTGTGTTGTTCTGGTAGAACAGGTCCGGGTGCTCCGGACTAAAACCACTCGGTTGCATCAGCGCAGCCGCAACAACGCGCTCCGGAACCAGTCTGAGTAGGTTGTGGATCATTGGTCCGCCGATGCAGAAGCCCATGACCAAGAACTCGCTGATCCCCAGCTCATCCATCAGCCCAAGGTGGTCATCAGAATAGGCGTCCCATGGGCGGTCGATCTCAAGGGGGCCGGTGGATTGGCCGGTAGCAGAGTTGCGCAGGTCAGCAGAGATACATCTGAAGTCATCTCTGTATGTTTCCATCGGGTTGAAGGGCACCGAAGTCTCCAGCGATTTCAGAGTGGAATTGAGCCCGCCGCCCGGGATGATCAGCAGGGGAAATCCGGAACCGACCTCTTCGTAGTGGATACGTACGGAACCTCTTTCGTAGAACGGCATGGTGAATGTCCTCCATCAACGAGTTGCTAGACGAACTTGACGTTTACCGGGTATTCAGACGATGCAGTTCATATCTGGTCTGCTCATCGCCCGTCTGTATATGAAAACAGTGTCGTCCGCGGGATTATTTTTTTGAACTTCCCCTAATATACTCCTCACGATAGGACACCACAGACGCGACGGCCAATATACGGTTGGTTTCCGGAGACATTCGATATAGTCGCGTGCCTATCGCCTCTCGCACACCATCCGGTATTCTGGCACTCCATGATTCCGCGTTGGCCGAGGCGTCTGGTCCGTATTCGGCGTCCGTCTCCATCTCCGACGCGAGCAGCCGAACCACCTCAGTGACGAAAAGCGGGTTACCTTCGGTCCGACTGTGAACCTGTTCGGTCAGGGCTCGTGATGGTGTGGCGCCGCTGACGGACTCGATCAAGACCCCCATGTCCTCTCGGGTGAGCCCGCTAAGCGGCAGGCGCTGAAAATGAAGCTCCTTGGTGATCTCACCGAGCGCCCGTGACAATGGGTGATCCAGTGAAACTTCGCTATCCCTATAGGTGCAGACAGTCAGAATCCGAGCCTCTCCCAGCTCATGGGTAGCAAACTCGGCTCCGTTGCAAATAATTAGCTGGTCGGATAAGGTCTGGGATCATCTCTCCTCAAGGATGCCAAGG
>JAQBXL010000108.1 GCA_027624135.1 Chloroflexota bacterium | reverse complement strand
TTCAAAGACAAGCCCGATGCGCGTTCCGCCGACCAGGGCACCCTCTACCGCGCCTCTTCCGGCATCGGCGACATCGCCTCCGACCTCTGAGGTTCCCTTGATAGCGGCGCGTACGGTATCGCTCAAGGTTGCTACCGTAACTTGAGTCACCTCTCCGACGCCTTGGACGACGCCGATGACCGCACCTTTGGCGGCGCCGCCGACGCTGGCGCCGACTTCACTCGCCGCCTGGACCGCGCCGGTCACGCCGTCCACCGCCATCCCCGATGCCTCCCGAGTGACATCCCTCGCTCCTTGCAGGGCCTTCACGGTGGTGTCCTTGGTGGCATCCAACGTGGTAGCCACCACGTCTGCGGCTCCTTTGATAGTGCCAACCAAAGTGTCTTTTATTCCTTTACCTAGATTTCCCAACGGCATGACTATCTCCTACTTATTGCTAATTTGACTGAGTATCAACTATACGTCATTACTCCAGCGATGCAACCTAATTCGGCTTGAGTTCAGTTACCTCTTACAGGTCACTAACACATATCTTGGCAAAGAATCCGTCCGAGGACCGAGAAATAGTTGATGTTACTTACACCTTGACTTGGTCCTCTCTCGATGGCATTCACATGCTTATGGAAGACTCCGAGGAAGGAGCCGAGGAACAAAGAGCCGAAATCGTATCAACGGATGGCCGAATAATGGCCCTGGCGTTGGAGACCGGAAATGGTTGGGTGGAATACGACGAGGCGGATACGGAAAATAGGATAGCCATGGGGATTCTGGGTACGGTTAAGAGATTATCTGCTGCGCCTGATGTTATCCCTGCTGTGCTTCTGACCACCCAGTTTTCGCCCAACTTGGATGGAGCAAAACTTGTGGGGAATACAGTTATTGACGGCCTCAGTGTCTACCATTTGAAAGGGTCCGGTAGCTTTATAACTGAACCTCCGGATGATTGGCCCGCCGAAATAAAAGAAGGATATCCAAGGAACCAGGATGATTCAAAGTATGACTTGTACGTAAGCATCGAGAATCTCTTGCCACGAAGGATGGTTTCTACGCTTGACATAACATCGGTCGACCTTAAAAGCGAGGTTTCAGACCTTGAACCGATGTTCACGGTAACCACATCCGATTATCTGGATTTCAACGCCCCTGTGGCCATCTCGTTGCCTGAGGTCCCCTGAGCGTTTAACGCATGTGCAGCATTCAGCCGCCGGTTCGGTTGCTCTCCCATTCGGCGAGACGAGCCTCCAGGGAGTGTTGGCGCAGGGTCATGGTAAGGTCGCCCCGGGTGCGCTCCAAAACACCGCGCATGGCGTCAGTGTTGCGCCGTAGACCGCTAGTCACACCTTCAGGAAAATCGATTGTCACCAGAACGCTGTACATCTCGTCCATGACGTCCATGTACTCCTCGCAGCCGTCGAACGCGTCCCGCCGGAGGGCGTCAAGGACGTAGCGGCGAAGCTCTCCGATGACCTCGGCCAATCCGTTGATATAGGCGGCGGCGTCAACCTTCAGATCGCTGATGCTGGGTATGTCCCCACCCGAGATGACTGCCAGTGTGATGTTAGCCTCGGTGAATTCTTTACGGGCGTCGTTCATGAACCCGGCGTTGAAGATCTGGGGGCTAGCGTTTCGGATGTGCTCGGCATCCTGGAGCCTGGCCGCGCCCTTGCCGATCAACTCCCGGGCGTCATCAAAGTCACCACGGTGTACGGCACGGATGGCGTTGGCAGAGAACCTGATCACTTCTCTAGAAACGGATAAGGCTTGTTCCCGGTGGCGGTTAACTTCGGAGAGTTCGTCGATGACGCTGGACCCGATCTCGGAAAGGTGAGCGCTATAGCGTGACGGCATCAGGATCTTCCCCCGGCGTCTTCGATGATTTTGACCAGTTGGGCCGCGGCAGCTTCCGGCTCTGGAGCCGATCCCACCGCGGCGGTTACGCAGATGGCGTCAGCGCCAGCCTCGATCACCGGTGAGAGGTTCCCGGCATTGATGCCGCCGATGGCGACCAGTGGGGTCTTGGCGGTATCCCGGGCCATCCGCAATTGGTCCATGCCCTGGGGAGGACGGCCAACGCCCTTGGTATCGGTGTGGTAGATGGCCCCGAAGGCAACGTGGTCGGCGCCCATCTGTTCCGATTCTACTAACTCTTCGATCTCGTGATTGGACCGGCCAATCACCTGGTGAGACGCCAGAACGAGCCTGGCCTGTTCAACGGGCAGATCGGTCTGCCCCACGTGCAAACCCGCCGATCCGACGACGGCGGCTATATCAGCGTGGTCGTTGATTATCAGTGACGCCCCCGACTCCAGGCATAGCTTCTGAAGGTCGCGGGCCAAGGGTAGAAACTCACCTTTGTCGCGGAGTTTGTCCCTGAGTTGCAGCATCCTGGCGCCGCCTCGGACGGCGGCCTGGGCTATCGCCAATGGCTCTCGGCCGCCGGTGACCTGGGGGTCGATTATCACATAGAGGCCGTGGATCAGGTCGGCCCTCTCGCGGCGAATCGCTGACCCAAGCTGGCCGGTGAGGTCTTCCAAGATGCGAATCACTGCCGACACAGTCTCCCAGCCCAGCGGGTTGGCCGGCGAAGATTCATCTAGGAGAACCAACAGGTTACTGGCGATTGAGACCATTTCCAAGGTCTGTTGGAAAGAAGTGGGCGGGCCGTCGTTAGTTTCCGCTAACGCACCTGGGGCAGGCATGGCCGGTAGGATCTCGCGGAGGCTCTGTAGCGCCGGGGCTGGCGATTGGGCCGGCGACACAAATCGGGATGCGGCCTCAAGACAATGGAAAAGAGTCTGATAGTGGCTTTGGCCGGAGCCGCCCGATACGGTCATAGATCCAAACCCTTTGGTGCTTCTCCCGACCGAGCCGCGTCGATGTTGTCCCTGACCGATGGGGGCATTTTCAGGTCGTATTTCGAGAAAGCGGCTTCCACGCCGCGGCCGATATTTCTTGGGTCGCTGTAATAATCGGGGGAACGATGCGCGCTGCCTGAAGCGAAGCTCTCATGAACGGAAGAGACTGTCTTGCCCATGGCGAAGGAAGACATGCGCCGCTCTATGTCCTTGCTCTGGCAGTGGGAGCAGACCGGTTTTAATGGGCTGTTGATCGACTTTAAGAAGAACGATGACACCTGGGCGCAGGCCTGGCATCGGTACTCATATATTGGCATAGGGTGTTCTCCTGATAGAGAGCGGCGGGCTTTTAGCGGTCGGTGGTCGGCTTGCGGTTGCACACTGGGCGACAGATCGCTGGAGTTAAGAGTCTTTGATCTCCCGGCGCTCGCGGTTGAACTCCGGGGTCGTCTGGCCGCCCATCTCTTTCTTGATCCGTCCCATGTAGGCGTCAACGCTGGCCGGGCTGTTCTCATCGATATCGCTGGTCGTTTCTCGACTGGGCGCCCAATTCAGGCTGTCGCCCCAAGAGGGCCGGACCGAAAATTTCGAGACGATGCGCTGTACGTCCGCGCTGCCGCAACTGCCGCAGTCCGGTTGTTTGGACTCCGACCAGCTGTACACCAAGGCGGAGGTTATCTCGTTGCAAAGATCGCAGCGGAACTCGTAGAGCGGCAAGTCAGATCCCTTTCGGCCGACAGATTCGTGCCTTTTGGACACGACACCCATTTTAGCATGGACGGTCTATCTGGCTTAAATGCCGTTAGCTGGCCACCTTGGCGGATGATTTCGGCAGGCACTTCTCCGGGCCTGACTCTCCGGTCCTGAAAAGTATAAGAACCGGTATCAGACAGGTAGCAGCCGTTTAGGCGGTTGGTAGGTCGCTCCGCACGGGCGCACTGGCGTTGCCTACTGTATAATGCGGCCACCTAAGCCGCCGGTTTCCGCGACTGGAGGCAAGCTCCGACTAGGAGTCGAGAGTCGTGATGAAATCGGACCTGTTGAGGTGCCGTCATGGCGGATGAACAAGCCCACACTCTGCCCCTCTTTGGCGACGACACGCTGGAAGAGGCCACCACGCCGGCACCCCCTAAACCCGTAAAGCGTGAGCCATTGCTGATGATCATGGACGGACACGCCATGGTCCACCGGTCCTTCCGAGCCATCTCCACCCAGCGTCACCTGACCGTGAACGCAACCGGTGAGGACGTGACAGGAGTTTTCGGATTCACCAACGTCTTCTTAAGGGCGTTACAGGAGTGGAACCCCACCTACTGCGCCATCGCTTTCGATACCTCGGCCCCCACCTTCCGCCACAAACAGTTCGAACAATACAAAGCCCAACGCGAGGCGACCCCGGAAGAACTGCGCCCCCAATTCGGCCGTGTGAAGCAACTGATGGAGTCATTCGGAGTGGCGGTTTATGAGTTGGACGGCTGGGAAGCCGACGACGTTATTGGAACCCTGTCGGCTCAGGCCGAGAAGATGGGGCTGGATTCTGTCATCCTCACCGGCGACCGGGACACCTTCCAATTGATCTCCCCCAAGGTGAGGGTGGACCTGGCTTCAAACATCCAGGACCGCAAGGTCTATGACGAAGAAGAATTGCAGAACCGCTATTCGGGTCTCACAGCGGCGCAGCAGACCGATTTCAAGGCTCTTCTGGGTGACACCTCAGATAACATTCCCGGCGTCCCCAAAGTGGGAGAGAAGACGGCCATCTCGTTGCTAAACGACTACCACAACCTGGAGGGCATCTACGAGCATATAGAAGAGATCACCCGGCCCAGCGTGAAACAGTCGCTGGCTGAGCACAAAGAGCGTGCCTTCTCCAACCGGGAGCTGATGACCATCGACCGCAACAGCCCAGTGGAACTGGACCTGGAAACGGCAAAGTTCGGCTCATTCGACCGGAACGCCGTGGTCGCGCTCATGACCGAGCTTGAGTTCTTCACGGTCATCCCGCGCATCCCGGAGACTGAAGCAAACAAGGGTTCACAAAGCGAGGCGGCTTCTGATACGGATTCTGGTGCGGCTTCAGGGGTCCAGGCTCCTGGCGAAGGCGCCGAATACACTGTGGTCCAGACCGCTGATCAATTGGACCAGATGATTGCGACTTTACGCGCTGCGGGTTCGTTTTCTTTCGACACCGAAACCACGAGTTTGGACGCGGTTCAGGCTGGACTCGTCGGGCTAAGTTTCTCCACCGCCCCCGCAGTGGCCTGGTACGTTCCGGTTGGCCATCAACAGGGCGATCAGATCCCAATTGAGGAAGTTCTGGCGGCGGTGCGTCCTTTGTTTGAGTCGCCCGAAATCATCAAGTGTGCCCACAACGCCAACTATGATATGACGGTATTGGCCAGCCACGGCATCAACTGCCAGGGGGTCAATTTCGACACCATGGTCGCCGCCCACCTCTTGAGCCGGTTGAGCCGGGGTCATCTGGGCCTCAAGGCCCTGGCGTTGGATGTCCTCGGTCAGGAGATGACGCCGATATCGGCGTTGATCGGCACGGGCCGCAAGCAGATATCCTTCGATCACGTGGACATCGACAAGGCCGCGCCCTACGCCGCCGCCGACGCCGACATGACCGAGCGTCTCAGACTGGCCTTCGAGGAGCCGATCGAACGTGATGGCCTGGGTTCTCTGATGGCCGACCTGGAGATGCCCTTGGTGCCGATCCTGGTGACCATGCAGCGGCACGGCATCAAACTGGACTCAGCAGTGCTCCGCGAGATGTCTGAGGACCTGAGACAGCAGATGTACGAAGTGGAAGAGAGTCTTTATAAGTCCATTGGACATACGGTGAATATCAACTCGCCCTTACAGCTGAGCGACCTTCTGTTCAAAGAGATCGGCCTGCCAAGGACCAAACGCACCAAGACCGGCTACTCGACCGACGCCAACTCTCTGGAAGGGCTGAAAGGCCTGCATCCGGTGGTCGACCAGATATTGGAGTACCGCCAGGTGTCCAAGCTCAAATCGACCTACGTGGACGCCCTGCCAGAGATGGTGAATCCGGCAACCGGCCGGGTGCACACCAGCTACAACCAGGCCGGGTCGGCCACAGGCCGCATGTCCAGCAGCGACCCCAATCTGCAAAATATACCCATCCGCACCGAACTGGGACGCCAAGTGAGAAGGGCATTCGTAGCCGAGGGTGCGCCGGACTGGCTGTTGTTCTCCGCAGACTACTCCCAGATCGAACTACGGGTCCTGGCCCATTTATCCCAAGACGCAGGCCTGCTTGAAGCCTTCCAGCGGGGCGAGGATATCCACGCTTCTACGGCTTCGCTGATGTTTGATGTTCCGGTCAACGAGGTGGACGCGGAGCAGCGCCGCATCGCCAAGGTATTGAACTTCGGTGTGATCTACGGCCTCTCGGCCCACGGCATCTCCCAGCAGACCGGCTTCAGCCGGGAAGAAGGGGCTGGGTTCATCGAGACCTACTTCGCCAAATATCCCGGGATCAATGAATACCTGGACGGGGTGAAAACCGAAGCCAGAGCGAAGCAGTACGTGGAGACACTCTTGGGCCGCCGCCGTTATCTACCGGACATAAATAGCCCCAATTTCAACGTCCGAGGCGGGGCCGAGCGGATGGCCATCAACATGCCCATCCAGGGCACCGCGGCCGACATCATGAAGCTGGCCATGATCCGGGTGCAGCATCGGCTGGACGAAGAGGGACTGCGCACCAAGATGCTGTTGCAGGTGCACGACGAATTGGTTTTCGAGACGCCCAAGGAAGAGATGGACGCTCTCAAAGACTTGGTGTTCGACGAGATGCCCGCCGCAATGGACCTGAACGTGACCCTAAAGGTTGACGCAAAATGGGGCCCCACCTGGGGCGATATGGAGTAGACCGATCATTTGTGGCACGTTAAGTCATGTTGTGCCATAATTAAATATGATATGGCAGAACAAGACCGCAAAGAAGTTCGAGTAGGGCCTCAAGGTAGGATGGTAATTCCATCGAGTATCCGGCGGGAGATGGGAATCGTACCTGGGGACGTATTGATCGCCAGAATTAAGAGAGGGCAGTTGTTGTTGGAGAAGCCAGACCAGGTGTTGGCACGCCTTAAGACAACCTTTTCCAATGTCCCTCAAGATGTTAGTTTGGCTGATGAATTGATCGCCGAAAGGCGCGAAGAAGCTAAAAGTGAATCTGAGGGGTGAGTCAGCAGACTGTGCCTGCGGGGGCGGAGTCTTACGTCCTGGATGCATCTGCCATTCTGGCCTGGCTTCATGGTGAGACAGGCTCAGAAATAGTCGAGTCTTCGTTGGGCAGTTCGGTTATCTGCAGCGTCAATTGGGCAGAGGTGCTACAAAAAATAATTGCCCGCGGGACCCGAGAGCCAGAAGAGGTGGGTGAGGACTTGCAGTACGTTGGACTTGCCGTTGTCCCTTTTTCTGCTGCTGACGCCGAAAGAGCCGCAAGGCTATGGTCAACGAGCAGGTCGGCGGGGCTGTCTCTTGGAGACCGGGCCTGTCTGAGTTTGGCCATGAGGCTGGAGTTGCCTGCCCTTACTGCGGACCGCCGATGGGCTACCCTCGACCTGGCAGCCGAGGTGCGATTGATTCGGTGACCTATCCCACTTGGCCGGTGCGATGTTAAATTCTCGGGTTGGATGGCGAGAATACCCAGAATACCCAGAATACCCAGAATACCCAGAATACCCAGAATAAGGTGCTTCAATTGGAACTATTTCGCAGCTTTATATTTGTGCCTGGGAACCGAGCAAATATGCTGGAGCGGGCACGCAACTTCACCGCCGACGTCGTGATGGTGGACCTGGAAGACTCAGTTCCACCCGGCGAAAAAACCACCGCACGGGATCTGGCCAAAGAGTGGGTGCCCATCCTGCGGCGCGGAGGTCAGCGGGTCATGGTTCGGGTGAATTCGTTGGACACCGGTCTGACCCGGACTGAACTGGAGGCAATCGTCTCCCCGGACCTGTGCGGCATCAGCCTGGGCAAGGTCGAGTCGACCTGGAATATTCGAGACGTGGACCGGATGCTGGGCGCGATCGAGCCTCAAGCAGGCGTGGAGGCCGGCTCCATCAAGATCGTTGCGTGGGTCGAGACCGCCAAAGCACTGGTAGACGCCCGCGACATCGGAACCGCATCTTCCAGGGTCACGGCGCTGGCCTTTGGCGCAGAAGATTTTACCAACGATATGGGCATTGAGCGCTCTGACACCGGCGAGGAAGTCCAGGTGACCCGGTCACTGGTTCCGGTGGCGGCCAGGGCGGCGTCCGTTGCGTCCCTTGACTCGCCTTTTGTCCTCTTTCAGGACCCCGACGCCCTGCGAGCGGACGCCAAACGCGCCCGGCAGATGGGGTACATCGGCAAATTCGCCATCCATCCTTCGCAACTTGACATAATCAACGAGACCTTCAGTCCATCCGCTGAAGAGATCGCCTACGCCCGGCGGATAATGGATGCCTGGGAGAAGGCCGAAGCCGAGGGTCGAGGGTCTTTGGCGATGGACGGTCGCATGGTAGATGTTCCAGTCGTGAAAAGGGCCCAAAACCTGCTGGCGCTCGCCGACGCTATCGCCAACGCTGAGGCCAGGCTGCGGTAAGCGCCGTTCTCTTATGAGCAACTCATTTCCTCAGGCTGACCGCATCGTCCTTGAAGGCATGCGCTTCTACGGGTTCCATGGTGTCAACCCAGAAGAGCGGGTGTTGGGACAGGAGTATCTGGTTGACCTCACCGTGGAGATGGACTTAAGCCGCGCTGGCAACTCGGACCGGTTGGAAGATACCATCAGCTACGCTCATATCTACCGCGCGGTAAGAGACGTCATGGAGGGCGAGCCACGCAATCTGCTGGAGGCCGCCGCCCAATCGATAGCCGAGAGGGTGCTGGCGGATTTCCCGGTGGATTCGGTGGGCGTCCGCGTCAAGAAACCCCACCCGCCCATCCGTGGGTCGGTCATCGAGTTTGCCTCCGTGGAGATATTCCGTCGTCGGCAAGACTGACAGGACTGGCAAGACTGGCAAGGTTGATTGGAGGACCGGATTGAAAGTTCACGATTATCACCAGGGAAACCGGCAACTGCAAGACCAGTTCGGCACCCGCAAGCTAGCTGATCGTCTGACAGCAAGGGTATCGGAGACCCTGAGTCCCGACGCCCGAGAGTTCATCGCAAAGGCCAGCATGTTCTTCTTGGCGACCTGTGACGACCGAGGGCTGCCCACCTGTTCCTACAAGGGCGGCGACCCTGGATTTGTCCGGGTAGTTGACGACCGGACCATCGCCTTCCCCAACTACGACGGCAACGGCAAATACCAGTCCATGGGCAATATCTTGCAGAACTCCAACGCAGGCCTACTGTTCATCGATTTTGAGGGACAACAGCGGCTTCGTCTTCAGGGTGAGGCGTCTATCGACGAGGATGACCCATTGCTCGCCGACTACCACGAGGCCCAGTTTATCGTACGTGTGGCGATATCCGAGGCCTACGCGAACTGTCCGCGGTACATCCACAAGCTTCGGCAGGTTGAGCCTTCGAAGTTCGTGCCTAAAGTTGGCCGGGAAACGCCCCAACCGGAGTGGAAAAGCAGCCCTGACCTGCAAGATTAGGGCGTTCAGCCGGGCCAATCAGGTGACGAAAAAGAGCCCCAGAGTAAATCGCTGGGCTCTTTTTGATTCCCAAGCTTGCTCGGAAACTCGAAACTGGCGCTTAGTCTGCGGCGGTGATCGTGATGTGGGACATGTATGAATCGGCCTTGGCGCCGTGCCAGTGGTTCTCGCCTTCTAGGACGTGGACCACGTCTCCCACGGTGATCTCCTGTTCGCGATTCTCGTCGGCTACGATGCCGATTCCAGCGGTCACAACCAGTATCTGGTCACTCTTGTGGACGTGCCAGCCGGTAGTGGCGCCACGCTCGAAGTTCACGATGCTGCTGTTGAAGTGTTTGCTGGCGCCCTCGGGTAAGATGGGTTGCCTGGTGCGCTTAACATCACCACCGGTCCAGCCTGGGATCGGAGTGGCTGTGGCTATGGGTACGGTTTCGACCTCCGCGATGCGGATAACCTTCATGCAATTCCTCCTGGGTCCGGATGAATTCCAGGGCAGATGATACACCTACCATCTTCACTAGGATACGGGCAAATGACCGATGATGGATCAAGAGCGATATCAGTGGCGTGGTTGGGGCCGGTCTGAACGGCGGCGTGGGGCAGCGGCCAGTCGTCGCATCCGGGAAGATGCTCAGGGATTGCCCTGCGTTGGGAGGCAGGGCAATCGCATCTGATTTGAGGCGAGATGGCAATGGTAGGATAAGAGTCATCTTAGGGGTGG
>JAQBXL010000107.1 GCA_027624135.1 Chloroflexota bacterium | reverse complement strand
CTGCCGTGGACGCCCGGCAAAAGCTTCAGCATATCTATCCATCAGTTTCAAACTGACGAGGTACTAGTTGATGTATCATTTAATCGTAGTTTTAACAGTGCCTATTTGCGGCCAGCCTGACGATGCCTACCGCCAGGCTACTGCAATCTTCTGAGTAATATGCTTGACCCTCCAGGCGCCCCCAATACCTCCGAGTACGATGCTTCGATCAATCTATAACTGGCGTCTCCGGACGCCGTTCTATTATGGATGGCTTGTATTGGCCATCACCTCTTTGGCCACCTTCGCTGCCAGTGGACTCACTCAGGTGGTCCTGGGCGGCATTCAGGTCTACATAACCGACGAAACCGGATGGGAAGAAGGCAGCCTGGCCTTTGCTGCGACTCTTGGCACGTGGTTATCGGGGATGTTGGCCCCAGTAATTGGCCGATTGGCGGACCGCTTCGGCCCGCGGTGGCTGATGCCTTTTGGGCTCGTCGTCGCCGGAGCCGCCTTCTTCGTTCTTTCGGGGGCGGACTCTGTCTGGCAGTTCTATGCCGGATACGTGATTGGCCGGGCGGTGAGCAATCCGGTCCTGGTGGGGCTGGTGCCCCGCACCGCTGCCGTCAACTTCTTCCGCCGCCGCCGCAACATGGCGCTGGCGATGGTCTCCACCTTCAGGCCCGTCGCCGGAGCGATAAACATCCAGATTATTTCAGTGATTGCAGCCCGCCAAGGATATCGGGCGGCCTATCGCTATCTGGGCGTGTTGAGCCTGATGTTGGTCTTGCCTGTGATCCTGTTCATGAGGCGACGTCCCGAGGACATCGGCTTGCTGCCCGATGGGGCCAGTTCGGAACCGGCTGATGGAATCGCAGGGGGGGCCAGACCTCAGGTCGAGACGCCAGAGGTTAGTTGGACGGCCAAGGAAGCCACTAGGACACCAGCGTTTTGGTTGTTGGTATCCATCGCCTGTTTAGGAACCTTGGCCTCCAGCGCAACTGGGTTCAGTTTGGTGCCATATCTGGTGGAAGAAGCCGGGTTGTCGACGGCAGCCGCGGCCGGAGTGCTGAGCCTCGGCACATTCTTAGCGGTGGCCAATCTGTTCTGGGGCTACCTGGCTGACCGCATAACACCCCGCCGCTGCCTCATGATTATGATGGTCGGCGCTGGCGCTATGATGGCGCTGTTAATCTCGGTGGACTCGGTGGGAGAGGCGTTGGTATTCGCCTTGATCTGGGGGGTATTTTCCGGAGGGCTCGGTTCGCTGGAGAACATGGTGCTAGCTGAATATTTCGGCCGGAATTCTTACGGCACTATCCTCGGAGTTTTCTCCCCCGTTCAGATGATTGCCTTGGGCCTGGGACCAGCCCTGGCTTCCACGGTCAGGACGGTGGCTGGTGACTTTTTTTATCTGTATGTCGCCATGGGAGTGGCCTACTTCCTCTCGGCGGTGCTGATGTATCTGGCCCGGCCGCCCCAGCGTCCCACAAGCGAGCCAGCCGAGGCGGTTTCATCTGTCGTCTGAGCTAGTTCATCTCTGATCCGCCGGACACGCTGATCGACAGACCGGTAACATAGTCGGACTCAGCGGAGGCGAGGAAGGCGGCCATCCGTGCGATGTCGTCGCCCTGGGCGATGCGGCCCATGGGAACTCGGAACGCCCGCTCGCGGACCATGTCGGCCCGGTATTCCTCGCCTGACTCACCTTCGGGAGCTAAGGCGTTGGCGATGAAGTCCACTCTCTCGGTGTCCACCAGTCCAGGGCAGATGGCGTTGACGTTGATCCTGTGGGCCGCCATCTCCTGGGCCATGGCCTGAGTGAAGCCGATGACCGCGAATTTGGAGGCGCAATAGGCAGCGTACCGCGCGATTCCCTTCTTGCCGGCTCCCGAAGATATGTTGATAATCTTGCCGCCGCCGCCCCGGTTGACCATGTGGGTCGCCACCGCCCTGGACACCAGATAGGTGCCCCGCACGTTGACCCGCTGCACTTCGTCGAAGGCTTCTTCTTCCAATTCCAGCACTGGCACCCGGTCCTTGCCTGGCCTGGATCCGGCATTATTCACCAGGATGTCGATCCGCCCGAACTGGTCTAAAGTTTTGGCGACCATGTCGGCCACCTGTGGGCCGTCTGAAACGTCTGAAAAGAGACCCAGGGACTGGCGGCCCTTGGACTCGATCTCTTCCACGACACTGTTTAATCCAGCCCAACCGGCCTGCCGGTCCTCGGCCCGGATAGCCTCCAGGCTAGCTTCAACATCGGTTACTACCACGTTCGCACCTTCGTCAGCCAAGCGGATGGCGATGCTCCGGCCGATGCCGTGCCGCCCGCCCGCTCCAGTTACTAGGGCTATTTTGCCGTTCAAGTCGTACATTATTTTCCTCACAATGGCCTGATGCCGGGAAAGCTAATGCAGTTTAGGGGAAACGAACGAGGTGCGCCAGTCGAGCGCAAGTTTGGAACGGGTTGGCTGATCCGTTATTCAGGATGGCGAATATTGATGCAGGCGTCTATTCAGATGGAAGGGGAACGGTGCGCCAGTGCTGCCAGACCATTCCCCTGCTCGGGGAGAACAAGAGCGCCGCTAGGAACATGCCGGTGGCGACGACCACGATGCTCGGTCCAGTGGGCAGGTCGGCATGGAAAGACAGATAAAGTCCGGCCACGGTGGCAATGAGTCCCGTGACGACGCTGTAGGTCATGATTCCCGGAAGGCGGCGGGCCATCAGCGCTGCAGTGGCTGCGGGGGTGACCAAGAGGGCCAGCACCAGCACGATGCCCACGGCCTTCAGGGAAGCTACGGTTGTGATGCCAACCAGCAGAGGCAGCAAGTACTGCAAGAAACTCACGGGGATTCCAGAAGCAGCCGACATGGTGGCGTCGTAGGCGGTGAACAGCAACTCTTTGTAAAGCGCCGTGATCGTCAACAGGACGCATCCGGCGACGATGCCGATCAGGAAGACCTCGCCCCAGGAGACGCCAAGAACGTTGCCAAAGAGCAGACCGAACAGATCGGCGGTGTAGTTGTTGACCTGGCTCATCAAGATGATTCCCACCGCGAATCCGCTGGCGAAGATTATCCCGATGGCGGTGTCTAGGCGCAGGTTGGTCCGGCGGCTGATGAATGTGATGGCCAAAGAGGCCGGCACCGCCCAAGCGAAGGCTCCCCAGAATATACTGCCGCCAAAGAAATAGGCCACGGACATTCCGGCCAATGACGAGTGGGCCACCGCGTCACCCATGAAGGCCATGCCCCGCAGCACCACGAACACCCCGACCACCGAACAGACCAAGGCGGCGAAAGACGCAGCCAACAACGCCCGCTGCATGAAGGCGAACTCCCAAGGCTCCTTGACCGCGTCTATCAGATCGATCATGGCGCCCTATTCCGTCGACTCTGCTGCGGTCGCAGTGTTGGCAGAGGACTTGATCGCAGGAGAGCCATCCCCAGGAATCCCGGCTGTGCCGGTGCCGGCGGTGTGGGTATGGTGCTGGTAGGCGTAGGCTTGGCCGTCTAGATGCACCATCAACAGATGGGTGCCGAAGGTGTCTCCCAGAACCTGCTCAGTCAGAACCTCCGAGGGCTTGCCGAAGGCGATGAGCCGGCGGTTGAGGCAAGCCGCCTTGTCGCAGCGCTGCGACACGCAAGACAAGTCGTGGGTGCTGAGCACAACCGTGGCGCCTTTGGCCCGCAGTTCATCCAATAGGTCGAGAAGTTGGTGCTGCGCGGTGGCATCGAGGCCTGCCATTGGTTCGTCGAGCAGTAGTAGCTTCGGCTCGTGGGCCATGGCCCGGGCCAAAAGCACCCTGCGCCTTTGCCCCCCAGACAGTTCGCCGATGAGTCGGTCCCGCAGTCCGGCCATATTGACCAATTCAAGAGCAGATTCGGCAGCCTCCCGGTCTTCCTTGGTGGTCCGGCGGAATAGGCCACGGCGGGAGTAGAGGCCCATCAGGGCGACGTCGGCCACAGTTACCGGGAAGTCCCAGTCCACCAACTCCGTCTGCGGCGTGTAGCCCACCAGACCGCGTTCGGGATCGCCTTCGCTTCCCAACACAGACACCTCACCCCTCAGCGGTTTCACCAGCCCTAATACAGTTTTGATCATCGTCGATTTGCCCGAGCCATTGGGCCCGATGATTCCGACCATGTCGCCCCGGTCGACCTGGAAGCTGACGGCTTCCAAGACCGGCTTGCCGTCATAGCCGGCCCACAGGTTGCGGACCGCCAGAGCCGGGCCAGCTTCCGCTTTAATCTCGGTTTCTTCCTGGGATTTCGTATTCTTCGTATTCATTTAGATTAAGTTGGCCCCTAATTACCTGAGGAGCCGGGCCAGGTTTTTGGCATTGAAGAGCATCATGTCGATATAGCTGGTTACGTCGTCGTCCAGAGCGTCTGAATAGATAGACCCGACTTCGACGCCCGCTTCTTGGGCGGCGTTGTCCAGGACATCGGAGCGAAACTGAGGCTCGGCAAAGACTGCCGGTATGCCTTGTTCCCGGACTTCTTCCAAGATCTCCACCACGCGGCCCGGAGAGACTTCTCCGCCGTCACTTGCTACGAATGCAGTGACTTTCCAACCGTAGCGTGAGGCGAAATGACCGAAGGCGTCATGAAAGGTTATCAATCGACGCCGGGCCTGGCCAACCCTGCCGATAGTGCTGGCGATGTCGAAGTCCAGTTTGATCAATCTATCTTTGTAAGTGTCAAAATTGGCCTGGTACGTTGCGGCGTTCCCAGGGTCTGCGTTGATCAATCCGTCCCTGATCTCTTCGACGTAAGTCACGGTGAATTCCGGGTTTTGCCAAAAATGAGGGTCGGTATTTCCAGCGGCGAGGAGTGGTCTCGCTGCTACCACCCGCACGGCATCGTCGGACAAAGAACCTTGAATCAGCGGGTCCAAGAATCGGTCTAGATCGCCGCCGTTCGACACCATCAGATCGGCCAGGCTGATGGCTACGCTGTCACCCGGCGTGCTCTGGAACGAATGCACATCGGCGCCCGGTGGCACCAAGGCCGTCACTTGCACCAGCTCACCTCCTACGTTCCGAGCCAAGTCTGCTAATAGTGCGGTCGTCGTCACGACTGCCAGCCGATTCCCGCTGGGAGGCTCCGTCGCCTGGGAAGAGCCGCAGGCCGAGGCCAGCACAAGCAGCATGATCGCTGCCAACAGGGCTGAGATTCTTTTGGATAGAAGGGGATTATTCCACCGGAGCATCCGGGTTTTTAGACTAAGTATCAAATCTATGTAGTTTTGAGAGTAAGTATCAATATGGGCAAAAAAAGAGATTAGACTGCGGCTAGTTCTTTCACGCTGCACGACCGGCAGCGTCCATAAACCTCCAGCCAATGGCCGCTAAGTTCAAAACCGTGGCTGGCTGAGGTTTGTTGTAGTAATGCTTCGATGTCGCAGCCAAGCAGGTCCTGGGACGAGCCGCATTCAACGCAGAGCAGGTGGTGGTGATGCCCCCGGTGGCTCAACTGATATTGGAGATCGCCGTCCTCCAGCAACACCCGGCAGACCACACCCGTCTCCACTAGCAGCTTTAAGGAGCGGAAGATGGTCGCCCTGCCCAAGGCTGGCAATTGTCCTCGCAAGTCTTCAGCGGTGAAGGGCTTGTCCTGGTTGGCGATGGCCTGGGCAACGGCACGCCGGGGTGAGGTGGACCGGTATCCTCGCTCTTCCAAGGTCTCCAACAGTTGTTCGGCCAGGGCGTTTACCCGCTTGCGCATCCGTTCCTCTAACCAGGTAACCGGGGCTTAATGAGACCCAGTATCTATTGATATCGACTCTATCATAGCGGTATTGAGGAGTCAATTTGGGAGCAGTGGGCCAGCCTACCGTTCAATTATCAGGCGTCAGCTATTCCAGGTGCCAGGTTTCTCCTGCGGGGGGCCAGGGGTTGTCCTCCACCAGCACTTGAGACAGTTGGGTGAAGGCCCCTTTCATACCTGCGGGATGCAGCCAGATGCTGTTGAAGCCCAGGTTCACATAGTTGGAGGTCACGCGAGAAGACGTGTATCGGGCTTCCTGTTCTTTCAGGTGCTCGTCCATGGCCAGGGAATCTTCAATCTCAAAGATGGTCAGGTAGATGCCTTCACCGTACCGCTCCAAGAACCGGGCAGAGGGAACGTCACCCCCGGTGGGCTGGGCCAGTTCGATGAAGGTGTCCTTGCCACTCAGGGGAAGCACGGCAATCTCCAGGTCGGTGAAACTGACGTGAAAGCGCTTCGTTGCGGTAATGCCGAACATCGCTTCCCAGCGGGCCAATGCTTGGTCCAGGTCTCGAACCAAGACCGCCATCTGCCGCAACTGCTTGGTTAAGGGCTGGTGTTCCAAATTCCGCCAATCCGGGCCTGCGGCGGGCCAAGGATTATCCTTGCTTGTGACTTCGACTACCTCGAGCAGCGCTCCGTTGGCCGATTCTGGGAAGATATACGCATGCCGGTATTGTCCCGCGATATTCTCTTCGGCGAACTGAACGTCCAAAGACTTAAGGTTAAGGATGAGCTTGTCGTATTGCCGGGTCTCGAAGGTCAGCATGTAGGGAGCTTCGCCGCGCTTTTCCAGGTAGCGGCTGGTGGCTTCGGCGGTGGTCGGCTGTAGAAGCTCGATGAAAGTTCCGTTGCCCGCCGGCAGCACCGCACGCTGCAGCCCGTATTGGTTTGGACCCTCGGAGTGGCAGGTTTCCATACCCAGATACCGGCGGTAAAGGTCCTTGGCGTCCTCCAAGTCCTTGACCATGAACGCCACTTGGCGCAGCCGTTCCAGCATCTAAATACCTACCCGCGATCAGTGATGTTGCATGGATTGTACATTCCAGGCCCTATGAAAATGCGGCGAGCCGCTGGAAACGCGGCGATCCGCCCGCCTTAGCGGCTTTCAAGGGCTACTATCGCCTTGCCGCCCACGTAGCGTTCGCCCTCTGTGCCCGTCATGAGGATGTCGCACTCTACCAAGTGTTCACCGTCTTCTTCTCGGATGTCGGTGATGGTTGCAGCCAGGGTCAGGGCGCGGTTGTGGGGTACCGGCTGCCGGAACACTAAGTCCAAGTCTTTGATGGCGCCGGGGCCGCCCCAGTCTGTGAGCAGTTGGGCCATCATCGCCATGGTCATGATGCCAGGGACGATGGTGCCTTGCATGCCCGCTTTGGCTGCAATCTCGGGGTCGGTGAAGCGGTTTGGCTTGGGCGCGTCCCAGATTTCGCAGAAATTGAGCACATCCTCATCGGAGGCTATCTTTTCCACAGGCCCGATCTCGTCACCCAGTTCTATTTCATCGATGTAGGGCAAAATCCCCCCGTTGAATCCTCAAAAATTTCTGTATTGCCCCAGGTCCATATACGTGGTCACTGCATAGCCAACCTACGTTCGGAAACGCGGCTGTGCCGCTCACTCGCGTTTGGCGAAAGACTCCTGCACCTCTGCGACGACCTGGCCGTCCTGGTTGCTAAACGTGGTCTCCCATACGACGAACACCATGGTCCCAGAACGGCCGGTCTTGGCGTAGACATCTTTAAGGTGGGACGACGCGGTCAGTTGGTCGCCAGCGTAGACCGGGGCTTTGGGTTCGACCCGCTGGCCGGCGTGCATCTGGGTCCGGCCAAACTGGACCTTCACATCGGGCAGGGACACCTGGCGAACCAGGATGCAGCATAGAGTCGGCGGGGCGATCCTGCCCCGGTATCCGGCTTTTTTGGCCTCCTCGTCGGAATGGAAGGCGGGGCCGGTTTCTCCGACGCTGCTGTTGGCCCGGTCTATGATCGCGTCGGTGATTTCAAATGGACCGGCCTTATGTTCCACGCCGTACAAAGATCGGTCGTATTCCAGTTCCATGGCCATGGGTGTGTCTCCTTACGACTGGGAAGCGCCGGTCACGATGTCCTTCAGCCAAACGGGCTGGAACTCTTTGCTGAGGAGGGCATCCACAAGATTGCTCTCAGTCTTGATGTTTGCCTTGAAGTCGGTCATGCAGGTGGCGATGTGGCTGGTCAGATGGGCGTCACTGCCGCCTATGCCGAATAAGTTGCTACTCTGACACAATTCTTCAGCTCGCTCGTTTTCGCCAGGGCGGCTGCCACCGTTCAGACGCTCAACGATCTCCACGTCATCAAAGGACTCGCCCTGGGCGATGTAATCGGTAAGTCCGATGCCGAAACGGCCGGGGTGGGCCGGGAGAGCGATGGCGTCGTGCTGGCGGGCCGCCTGCATCAGCGTTCTGGCGTCCATTCGCACATCTGAGAATTCGATCTCTTGCGTCAGAGCCTGGGTGACGCCGTAGACCAAGAAGTGCCCGTAGCGGGTATCAAGTTCTGAGCCCTTGAGCACCCGTAGGTTGTACTGGTCGGCCAGGGCGGAATAGTCTTTGCCAAAGTCGAATTTGCGGTGCTCGGTGAGCACGATGCCGTCAACGGTGTGGCCTCGTTTTCGCAGCACTTGGATCCATTTCACGTACTGCTCAACCGTGGCCCTTGAGTCGTCCGACGACACGGAATGGCTATGCATGTCAAAGTACAAGCTTAGGAGGTTCCCCCGTTTCTGGAGTGGCTCCGCCCCCGGTGGTAATCAGTAGTAATCATTAGAACCGGCCCGGCATTAATACGCGAATCGGGAGATGGGTGAAGACCTGAGTCAATGATAATAGTTGACGCTGGAATCATCAACCGCTGTAGCTGATCCCGGTACTCGGTTGATCCGGTTTCGCAGGCCAAGATTCCCCCGGAAAAGGTGTTAATCACAAAGATTCACCTGGGTCGTGGAGATAGATGGAAGTAGATGGAGGGGTGCTGCAGACCTATAAGCCGGGTTCTGTATCCTTCCTTTAGAGGAAGGGCGGTGACCATCTATCTAGCCCATCCGCCGGCCGTTAAGCCGGTGAATGTCCGCTTTTGGCGGAGCGGCGTTACCGCCGCGGTCGAGCAGCCAACCCGGGGACGGGCCGGGCGCCTGAGTCCCCCTATTCGGCCTTGCTCCAGGTGGGGTTTAGCCGCCGCTGCGTCACCGCAGACGGCCGGACGCTCTTACCGTCCGATTTCACCCTTATCCTTCCATCACTGGAAAGACGGTATGTTTCTGTGCCACTTTCCGTCCCCCAACGGTGCGTTGCCGCAGCCGTCAGAGGCCTGGGAGTTACCCAGCACCCTGCCCAGAGGAGCCCGGACTTTCCTCCCTCCTTCCGCAGGCGGAAGGACGGCGGTCACCCAGTCTGCATAGCCCTCCGATTTGAACTCTAGCATAGGCTAAATTCAGGGTCAAACGCCTGAGGTTCGCGTGAGGTTGAGGTACATGCCCCTAATAGAAAATGGCCGGAATTATCCGGCCATTTGCAAAGTTTGATTCAGGTTGGCCTGTCGGGAGGTTAGCCCGGGAGGTTAGCCCGGGAGGTTAGCTAAGTCCGATGAGCATCCGGCCGCAACTGCTGCATAGAACCGTTTGTTGTCCGTTGCGAACCCGTTGTTGTTGGTGGGTGGGCAGAGACATCCGACAACCTTGGCAAAGTCCCCGCTCTACCTTGCACACCGCAACTCCGCCTTTGGACTTTCTGAGTATTTCGTAATGTTTGAGAGATGTGGGATCCAGGCCTTCGGTCAGCTTCGACCGCTGGCCTTCGAATCCAGCCCGCTTTGCGCCCAACTCTTTGATCGCGGCTTCCAATTCAGCCTGGCGGGCTTCCCAGGTTGTCCGGGCGTCTCCGAGCTTGGCTTCTAGCTTAACCTTTCGTGTCTGAGCTTCTTCGATCTTCTCGTTAATCTCTGACAGATCGGTCTCATGCTGTTCGACCAATTTTAGAACGTTGGCGGCTTCGCGCTCAAGACTTTCCAAATCTCTGGGATTGGTGATCTCTCCGCCGTAAAGCTGAGAGTTCAAACTTACAGATCGTTCTTTCTGAGATGCCGCCTCTAATTTGGAGGCTTTTTGCTGGAGTTCGGACTCCTGTATCCACTCGGTGTCCCGTTGCAGTTCCGACTCCAGAGTGCCTACTGCGTGGCCGTTATTGAGTTCGTACTCTGCTTTGGCCTGATCGCCCTGAATGCGGTCCAAAATGATGTCCAGTTCCTGTAGCGCAAACATCTGCTTAGCGGAAGTCATCAAACGTCATCCTTGCACCTTGGTCGATTATTCCCACTGTCACAACCTACTCGATTTTAGGAACCGCGCGCCCTGTTGTCAAATGTGTGAGACCTTGCCAGTTCCGTCATTGAAGCTTCTAGTGAGCGGTCAAAGTCTTGATCTGATTCTGGGTCGCCTTGTTTTTAGCCATTCCAATGGGAATAATCCAAGTGCGCGTCGAAATGCACGATGTTCAGCGGGGCGAACTTGTGCAATCCTCGAACC